>NZ_QGNK01000004.1:0-295485 GCF_003336925.1 Rhodococcus sp. Eu-32
CACCAACCGCGCACCGACCTGCAACGGCCAGAACAACTCCCACACCGACACATCGAACGTCACCGGCGTCTTCTGAACGACGACATCGGAATCGGTCAGCGCGTACTCCGCCTGCATCCACACCAGACGGTTCACGATCGCCGCATGCGAAATCGCCACACCCTTCGGCCGACCCGTCGACCCCGACGTGAACAACACATACGCCACATGCTCAGGGCGCAGAGGCCGGACCCGATCCGCATCCGACACAGGCTCATCGGAGAACCCGCCCAGCTCGACCTCGTCCACGACAACGACATCCACACCATCAGCAGCGAAGCCATCCCGCGACGTCGACAACACCGTCGACACCCGCGCCGTCTCCAGAATGTAAGCCACCCGCTCGCCAGGCTGATCCGGATCCACCGGCACATACCCCGCACCAGCCTTGATCACGCCATACAAACCGACCATCAAATCCAACGACCGGCGCATCGCCACAGCCACCAACGACTCCGGACCCACACCCCGCGAAATCAAGTATCTCGCAACACGATTCGCCCGAGCATCGAACTCCGCGTACGTCAGCGACTCACCCTCGAACACCAACGCCACCGCATCCGGCGACGCCGCGACCTGCGCATCGAACAACGACACCAACGTCGCCGCCGAATCCACCACGCGTGCAGTGTCGTTCACCCCGGCCAACAACACCCGCTCAGCATCGTCCGCCAGATCGATGTCGCCGACCCGCACCGTCGCGTCGGATGCCACTGCAGCAAGTATTCGCACGAACCGGCGACCGATCAGTTCGACGGTCGACGCGTCGAAGATGTCGGTCGCGTACGTGATGCCGATCGACAGGCCGGTGCTCTGCTCGACCACGGTGCTGCGCTCGAGAACGGAGAACTCGAGGTCGACTTTGGCTGTCGCGACGTCGGTTTCGAGCGCACGCGCGGTGAGACCGTCGAGCTGCAGGTCGATGTCACCGACGTCACCGAAGGTCAGCATCACCTGGTACAGCGGATGCCGTGACGTCTCCCGCGGCGGGTCCACCAGTTCCACGACGCGTTCGAACGGCACATCCGCGTGCGTGAACGCGGCGAGATCCACTTCGCGTGCATGCCCCACGAGTTCACCGAAGTGCGACGCCCCGTCGACCTGGGTCCGTAGGACCAGTGTGTTGACGAACATGCCGATGACGTCGTCGAGAACGGCCTCGCCGCGACCGGCCACCGGCGTTCCGATCGCGATGTCGCCGGTGCCGGACAGCCGTGCCAGCAGGACTGCCAACGCCGCGTGCACCACCATGAACACGGTGACTCCGTGCTCGCGGGCGATCGACACGAGCCCGGCGTGAGTCGCCGCGTCGACCATCGTCGTGTGCCGCGCGCCGGCTCCGGAGGGAATCGGCGGATGACGTCGATCCGTCGGCAACTGCAGCTGGTCGGTTCGTTCGGCAAGCGTGTCGATCCAGTAGCGCTCCTGGACCGCGATCGGCGACGCGGGCTCCTCCGACAGCCCGAGTACCTCTCGTTGCCACAGCGTGTAGTCCGCGTACTGCACCGGCAGAGGCTGCCACCCGGGTGCGTGACCGGCGCTACGCGCCGCGTAGGCCTCCATGATGTCGCGTGTCAGCGGAATCATCGAGAACCCGTCCGCCGCAATGTGATGCACGGCCACGACGAGTACGTGCTCGCGTGCGTCGATCTGTAGCAGTCGAACTCGCAACGGCGGGGCGGCGGTGATGTCGAAGGGTTCGGTCACCGCAGTCACGATGTGACGTCGGAGGTCGGCGACGTCGACCGACGATGCACGCCAATCGATGTCGATGTCCGAGGCTGCGTGGACAAGCTGGTATCCGATGCCGTCCTGCTCGGGATAGGTCGTCCGGAGTGACGCATGCCGTCTGATCACGTCACCGACCGCGTTCTCGAGTGCCCATTCGCGAAGGTCTCCGCTGAGCCGTAGAGCGACCGAGATGGTGTTCACGAACGACCCTGGATCGAGACGGTTCAGAAACCACATGCGTTGCTGCGCCAACGACAGCGGTATCCGCTCCGGCCATGTGCGCGGTGAGAGAACCGAGTCGGGCGACCGACCTGCTGGTTCGGCGTCGTCGATCAGGCGAGCCCACTCGGCCACCGTCGACGCGTCGAAGAATTCTCGAACTCCGATCCGGACTCCGAACCGACTGTTCAGCCGCGCAACGACCCGCGTGGCACTGAGGGAATTGCCACCGAGTGCGAAGTAGTCGTCGGTGCGTCCGACTCGACGCACGCCGAGAATCTCCGAGAACACTGCGGCGACAGCACTTTCGGTATCGCCGACGGGTTCTGCGAATTCTTCGCGTTGTTCCGACGGTTCCGGCAAGGCCGCGCGGTCGAGCTTTCCCGACGTCCCGACGGGCATCCGGTCCAGAACCACCAGCTGCGACGGCACCATGTACGCCGGCAGCGTGCGTCGCAGTTCCGCCCGTAGCGCGTCGACGTCGAAGTTCGATTCTGCTCGACGAGACGGCACCACGTACCCGACGAGTCGATCACCACGAACGACGGCAGCGCTGTCCGCGACGTAGTCGTGCGCCTGCAGGACGGCTTCGATCTCTCCGAGCTCGATACGGAGCCCTCGGAGCTTGACCTGAAAGTCGGTCCGACCGAGATAGATCAATTCGCCGCCCGCGGCTCGTCTGACGAGGTCGCCGGTGCGGTACATCCTCTCGCCCGGACGGAACGGATCGGCGACGAATCGCTCGGCTGTTCTCGCGGGCGCGGACAGATAGCCACGCGCGAGTTGCACTCCGGCGATGTACAACTCGCCGACGACGTCAGGCGGCACACGGCCGAGCCCGGCGTCGAGGACGTACAGTTCGGTGTCGTCGACTGCCGTGCCGATAGGCACGACCACGTCGTCGGCGTCGGTCACCTCGTGGTGCGTGACGTCGACGGCTGCTTCCGTCGGGCCGTACAGATTGTGCAGTGCTGCAGCATGTTCGACGCGGAATCGAGCCGCAGTCGCGGCCGGTAGCTCCTCGCCCGACGCGAACACGTAGCGCAGCGTCGGCAATTCACTCGTCGTCGGCGCGTCGACGAAGGCCGCGAGCATGGACGGCACGAAATGCACGACCGTCACGCTCGATCGACGAACGATATCGGCGAGATGGTCCGGATCGCCGTGCGCCCCCGGGTCTGCGAGCACCAGACGGGCGCCCACCTGCAGCGGCCAGAAGAACTCCCACACCGACACGTCGAACGTGAACGGCGTCTTCTGCAGGACGACGTCGTTCTCGGTGAGTACGTAGCGGCGTTGACGCCAGGCGATATTGGCCAGAATCGCCCGGTGTGACACGGCGACGCCCTTGGGGCGGCCGGTGGATCCGGACGTGAACAGCACGTAGGCCAAGTCGTCGGGACTAGCCTGACCCGCCATGCCGTCGTTGTCTCGGTCGACGTCGATGTCGATGTCGATGTCGTCGATCGTCAGCGTCTCGGCCTGCAGTCCGGGGGCGATCCTGCTGTCGGTCAGCACGACGACCGGTGTGGCCACCGACAGCACGTACGCGAGTCGGTCGACCGGATGGTCGGGGTCGAGTGAAACGTAGGCCGCGCCGGTCTTCAGGATCGCGTACATGCCGACGACGAGATCGACGGATCGGTGGAGGGCCAGTCCGACGGTGGTGTCGGCCCGCGCACCGTGGGCACGGAGCGTCTGCGCGACAACGGTTGCCCGACGGTTCAGCTCGGCGTAGGTGAGTGCGTCTGCGCGATGCTCGACGGCAATACGGTCCGGAGTGAGTGCGACGCGTGCTTCGAATGCCTCGATCAGTGTCCGCGGCCTGTCGTTCGGTTGCGGCGCCGGATCGAGACCGAGAACGTCGGCCGCCGTCACGAGCAACGCATCCACTGCACGCTCGAGCGCGCCGCCATCGGTCGACGCACTGTCGGGAGCCAGCGCGGACAAGACCAGAGGTACGAGTGATTCGGGTCCGAGGACGCCGCCCATGGCCTCGTCGAGAGCACGCAACTCGGAGTCGACGCGGGCGAGCGTAGGACTGACGTCGCCCAATGTCACGGCCGTGCGATCGGGTGCGACCTGCGCCGCGCGCGCGATCAGTGACGGGACGTCGCTGATCGACAGCACACCGGCAGGTGGTCGTTCGTCAGCCACGCGACAGTCCTCTCATCCCCATTCTCGACGGCAACGAACAGACGATGTGCCGAGACCGGTTCGGGCTGTACGTCGATGCTGAGCTATCGGATGGTGCGCCGTCGGGCGACGGCAAACTCCAGGCTACTGAAACAAATGCCTCCCTCCAGTTCGGAGGGAGGCATTTGTGAAAATTCTCGAGCGGTGTCCGTCAGATTCCGAGCGCGCGTGCGAGCACGGGCCACGAGTTCTTCAGGTCGTCATCCCAGTAACCCCACGAGTGCGTGCCACTGTCACGGAAGTTGTACGTGGCCGGGATACCGAGCTGGTTGAGCTTGTTCTGCAGATTGTGCGAGCAGTAGTTGGTCGCGGCCTCGATGACACCGCCGACGATGATCTGGTTGGCCAGGGTTGGCACTCGGCCGTTGATGTCCGGGCCGTTCAGGTTGTCGTACATGCCAGGCAAGCCGTTGCCGTTGGAGATGTACAGATCCAGCCCACGCAGCTTCTCTGCGTTGACGTACGGATCGTTCTCGGCCCACGTCGGGTCGTTGTCCGGCCCGTACATGTTGAGGGTGCTGCCGCCGCCGTACAGCTCGACGACCTGCTTGACGAAGGTCTGGCCGATCGGGTCGGACGTCTGCGCGCAGCCACTGTACGCAGCGACGCCGCGGTAGAGGTCGGGCTTGGCGATCGCGAGCTGCAGGACGGAGGTGCCCGACGAGGACAGTCCGGCGATGGCATTGACGCCGTTGGTTCCGAGGGCCGCGTCGACCAACGGCGGGATCTCCTCGGTCAGGAACGTCTTCCACTTGTTGACACCGAGGACGGGGTCGGCCTGCTTCCAGTCGGTGTAGTAGCTCCACTTTCCACCGATCGGCGAGACGACGTTGATGTTCTTGTCGCCGAAGAACTCGTACGCGTCCGTTCGCGCTCGCCAGGTAGCGGAATCCTCGCCGCCACCAGCTCCGTTCAGCATGTAGAGCGTCGGTCGAGGAACGCTCGTGTCACCGGGACGCAGAACGTCGAGCGGGATCTCCTCGTCCATCGCGGCCGAGTAGACGTACATCGTCAGCTCTCGGTCGTTCTTGGTCTCGATGCGGGTGACCTTGGAACCGTCGGCAGACGTCGCGGATGCCAGAGGCGCAGCGTTGTCGACGACGGGATCGGCGGACGCCGTCCCTGCAAGGCCCGCGAAGGGCACCACCAGTGCGACGGACACGACCGCCATCCGTGTGAACACGGAGGACAACGTGCGCGGCTTCGTTCGACGCATAAGTTCTACTTCCACCATTCTGTGAGGTTTCACTCGCTCGGCTTCGTGGCTTCCCACTCGCTCGAACGACTCGGGTGTCCATCCGGACGTACCGTACCTGCCGACCCCTAATCGACATACTTCCGTTATCCGTTACCGATTCGTGTTCGTGAGATGTACCGAACCCACAGCCTCTTCCATCGGCAAGTCTCCCACTGTCGACGTCGGATCGAATACCGCGGCCGTCAGTACCCGGCGAAGAGCATGACCGAGAGCGACGACGGTCGACTCGTCGAACAGTTCGGTCGCGTACGCGATCTCGATCGACATGCCGGCGCACGATCCATCGGGTTCGGTCGCCTCGACGAACACGAAGTGCAGGTCCAGTTTTGCGGTGTCGACGTCCGTTCCCATCGCCTCCATCGTCACCCCGCCGAGTTCGGCCACCCGCTGCTCGTAGTTCTGGAACGCCATCATGACCTGGAAGAACGGCACCTGCGACACCGGCCGAGCTGGTAGCAGTTCGTTCAGCAGCCAGTCGAACGGAATGTCGGTGTTCTCGAACGCCGCTATGTCTCGGCTACGGACGTCGGAGAGCAGCTCCGCGAACGACATCGAGGTGTCGACGACGGTGCGAAGCACGACCGTGCTGACGAACATTCCGACCAACCCGTCGAGCAGTTCGTTACCGCGGCCTGCAGTGGGCGCTCCGACGGTGACGTCGGTGTTACGCGACCACCGAGCCAGTACCACAGCCATCGCCGCGTGCACGACCATGAAGCGTGTCGTTCCCGCCGCTCGCGCACACCGATCGATCGCGGCGTGTACATCCCGGTCCAGCGCAACACTCACCGAGCTTCCCGCCATCGTGCGTACCTCCGGACGAGGACGGTCCAGTTCGACGTTCAGCAGATCCGGCTGGTCTGCGAGGGTCTCACGCCAGAACTGCAACTGACGACTGGCGAGCGACGCCGGGTCGGACAGCTCGCCGAGTCTCTCCCGTTGCCACAGTGCGTAGTCCGCGTACTGAACCTTCAACGGTTCCCAACCGGGTACCTCCCCCGCAGCTCGAGCGGAATATGCCTGCGTGAGGTCGCGCGCGAACGGGCCGAAAGACGATCCGTCTGCCGCGATGTGGTGGAACACGACGACAACCACGTGCTCCGACGCCCCCAGCCGGAACAGCGTCATTCTGATCGGCGGCTCGCACCCGGTGTCGAATCCGACGGCGAGCAATCCGGCCATGCGGTCGGGCAGATCGTCCTCCGTCACGTCGATCGGTGACAGGTCGAGTGATACCGCCTCGGCGGGCAGAATGTCCTGCACGGGAACATCGTCGACTTTGGGATACACGGTCCGAAGTGATTCGTGACGCTCGACGACGTCGCGCGCGGCCACGGCCAACGCGTCCGCGTCGATCGCTCCGGTGATGCGAACCGCGACCGGAATATTGAAATACGGCGACTTCGGAATCCATTGCGCCAACGACCACGTCCTCTGCTGCTGCACCGACAGTGGGATCATGTCGGGCCTCGGCCTGCCGATCAGCGGCAGTCGCCGACCGTCGCCCACGTATTCGTCCAAGGCCGAGGCCAGTTCGGCAACCGACGACGCATCGAACAGCAGTCGAAGAGGAACGGAGGCGTCGAGTGCGTCGCCGAGTCGCGACACCACTTTCGTCGCGAGCAGTGAATTGCCGCCGAGTTCGAAGAAGTCGTCGTCGAGTCCCACCTGCGGCAGGTTCATGACGTCCGCGAACACCGTCGCAACAGCCTCCTCGACACGCGTGGTCGGCGCACGGCGCTCCGCGACCGACACGACCGGATCGGGCAAGGCCGCCCGGTCCAACTTGCCGGTCGCAGTCGTCGGAATGGCGTCGACGACGATCAGGACGGCGGGAACCATGTGCTTCGGCAGCGTCTCCTTCATCAGCGTTCGCACTGCGTCCCTGGCGACATCGGTCCCGGGTCCGGCTGGCGTCACGTATCCGACGAGCCGGTCGCCGCGGACATCGACCGCAGCGCCGCCCACAGAATCGTGCTGCAGCAGAACCGTTTCGATCTCCCCGAGTTCGACGCGCTGGCCACGCAGCTTCACTTGGGAGTCGACACGCGCCACGTAGACCAGCTGTCCCGACCGAGTACGTCGAACCAGATCACCGGTCCGGTACAACCGTTCCCCTGTCGTACGGAACGGGTGCGCGACGAATCGTTCGGCCGTCAGGTCCGGTCGATTCTCGTAGCCGCGCGCCACTTGGACACCGGCCAGATACAGCTCGCCGACGACACCGACGGGCGACGGCTGCAGACGTGAATTCAGCACGTAGGCACCGCAATTCCAGACAGGGCTTCCGATCGGAACTCCCTCGCCTGGGCCCGTCGGAGACGACTCGCTCGGGTCGTAGCGGTGCGCCGTCGCATGGACTGCACATTCGGTCGGACCGTACAGGTTGTGCAGCGTCGCCGACGGCAGAGACGCCGACGCCGTTCGCGCCGCGGCCCGTCCCAGCTCCTCACCGGCTGCCAGCACGTGTCGAAGAGAGTGCAGCCGGGCCGGATTCACCTGAGCTGCGAAGACGGACAGCATGGACGGAACGAAAGATACCGCCGTGACACCCTCCGACTCGATCGTCGACGCGAGATACTGCGGGTCACGGTGACCGTCGTGCGCGGCGATCACGAGACGGGCACCACCTGCGGTCGCCCCGAACAATTCCCACACCGACACGTCGAACGTGAGCGGAGTCTTGTGCAGCACGACGTCGTCGGCATCGATTCCGTATTCGGCAGCGAGCCAGGACACTTGGTTGACCACTGCCGCATGCGACACCGCGACGCCCTTCGGTCGCCCCGTCGACCCGGATGTGAACATCACGTACGCGGTGTTGTCGGAACGCAGCGGTCGAATGCGATCTGAGTCGGTGACCGGGTCACCGGAGTACGCGCCGATCACGTCGTTCTGGAGCTCCGACAGCACCACGACCGGACGCGCCGCGGCCAACACCTGCTCGGTCCGGGTCGTCGGCTGATCGGGGTCGATCGGCACGTAGGTGCCACCTGCGGCCACGATCGCGTGCACGGCGACAACGAGATCCATCGACCTGTGCATCGCGACGGCCACCCGGTCCTCGGGTCCGACGCCGCACGAGATCAACCATCTCGCTGTGCGCGCCACCGTCGCGGCGAACTCACCGTAGGTCAGCAGTGCGTCCCCCTCGACCACCGCGACGGCGTCGGGAGTTCGGGTTGCCTGCCGATCCAACAACTCGGGCAGCGTGTGGACGAACGGAACCACGGTCGTCGTGTCGTTCCACTCGGAGATGGTGCGGCTGAGTTCCGTCGCGCTGACAAGACCGATGTCGCCCACCGCCACGGACGGATCCGACGTACCTTCCTCCAGTACCCGTATCCACTGTTCGCCGATCTCGCGCACAGTCGACTCGTCGAACAGGTCCGTTGCGTAGGTGATCGATCCGATCAGACCCGGCCGCCCCTCCGTGTCCGTCGCCTCCTGAACCACGAAATGCAAGTCGTACTTGGCCGATCCCGGGTCGAAGTCGACGGTGTCGACGCGCAACCCCGACAGCTCGAGCGTGCCCCATCCCAGGTTCTGGAAGCTCAACGCCACCGGCACTCGCGCACCGTTGATCCACCGACGCTCGGAGTCGATTTCCTCGAGAACGCGTTCGAACGGGACATCCGAGTGCGCAAATGCGTCGAGATCGATGTCACGGGTGTGCGCGAGCATCTCGGCGAACGTCGTCGACGACGTCGCTCGGGTCCGGAGAACCATCGAGTTGACGAACATTCCGATCAGGTCGTCCAACTCGGCGGCGCCTCGGCCTGCTGTAGGTGAACTGATCGCAACATCCTCGGTTGCGGCCAATCGTCCGAGCAGGACCGCGAGGGCAGCATGGAACACCATGAACAACGTTGCATTGTTCGCGCGTGCAAGAGCCTCGGCTCTCGCGCGGAGATTCGAGGACACGGCGAACGTCACGGTCGCTCCGGAATAGCTGGCAGGACCGGATTTCGGTCTGTCGAACGGGAGATCGATCCCCTCCGACAAACCGTCCAGCTGTTTCCGCCAGTAGTCCAGTTGTCGCGCCGCAAGCGACTGCGGATCTTCCGGAACGCCGAGGACGTCTCGCTGCCACAGTGTGTAGTCGGCGTACTGGACCGCGAGCGGTGGACGGTCGGGCGACCGACCTTCCGACCTCGCGGCGTACGACACCATGACATCTGCAGTGAGCGGGCGCATCGAGAATCCATCCGCCGCGATGTGATGCGCGACGAACACCAGCACGTGGTCGTCGTCGGCGATTCGGAGCAGTCCGGTCCGGAGCGGTACCTCGGACGAGACGTCGAAGCCGCGAGTTGCGATGTCCTCCACGGTAGCTCGAAGGTTCGCTTCGTCGACTACGGCCGGCGTGAGGTCGAGGACGACATCGTCCACGTCGCAAATCAACTGATACCCAACACCGTCCGCCTCGGGATACATGGTGCGCAAGGACTCGTGCCGCGCCAACAAGTCGCGAACGGACGCTCGGAGGGCGTCCTCGTTCAACGGTCCGGACAGCCGAACTGCCACCGGAATGTTACGGACTCCGGAGCCGGGATACAGACGGTTCAGGACCCACAGCCGCTGCTGGGCAAGGGACAACGGGATCCGATCCGGGCGACTCCGCGGAACTGGCGCCGATCGGCGGCAGGAATCCACCAACGTCTCGACCTTGGCCGCGAAACTGCCGACCGTCGACGCCTCGAACAGCAACCGAAGCGGGACCTGTCGGTCGAAGCGCTCCGACGCCCGGGCGACGACCTGCGTTGCGATCAGCGAGTTTCCGCCGAGCGCGAAGAAGTCGTCGTCCAGTCCGATCTTCTCCACACCGATCACTGCGCCGAAGATGTCGGCCACGGCGAGTTCGGTGTCGGTGACCGGCGCCCTGTATTCGGTTGCAGCGAACTCCGGTTCGGGTAGGGCCTTGCGGTCGATCTTCCCGGTCGCGCCCAACGGCAGAACGTCCATCACGATGACCGCCGACGGCACCATGTACGACGGCACGGCCTCGGACACGAACGTCGTCACATCGGCCGGCGAGATGTCGGTGGACGACGCAACGTAGGCGACCAAACGGTCACCGAGTGTGGCGTCGCGATGCAGAACGACCGCGGCGGATTCGATGTCGGGGTGGCGCGTGAGCACCGCTTCGATCTCCCCCGGTTCTATCCGTTGGCCACGCAATTTGACCTGGAAGTCGGTGCGCCCCTTGTAGATCAGCTCGCCGTCGCGTGTCCACTGCACGAGGTCGCCGGTACGATACATGCGCGATCCGGCACCGAACGGATCAGCGACGAATCGATCTGCCGTCAATCCGGGCCGACGTCGGTATCCGCGCGCCAACTGCATACCCGACACGTACAGCTCACCCGACACGCCGACGGGCACAGGCTGCAGACGAGCGTCGAGAACTCGCAGTTTCGTGTTCCACACCGGCGCACCGATGGACACGGGGCCATCTGTGTTGTCTGCTCGGGATGCCGTGACGACCTGAACCTCGGCGGGTCCGTACCAATTGTGCAGATCTGCATCGTTGTTCGCACGGAACAGCTCGATGGTCGACGGCGTCAGCGCCTCGCCCGCCACGAAAACACGTCGAATCGAAGACCCGAGCGCACCCGCGGCGTGGCTGTACGCGACCAGCATGGACGGAACGAAGTGGATCGTCGTGACGCCACACCGTTGAATCACCTCGCGTAGGTACTCGGGATCCCGATGCCCACCGGGTTCGGCGACGACGATGCGTGCGCCGGTGTGCAACGTCCAGAACATCTCCCACACCGAGATGTCGAACGTCGTGGGTGTCTTGTGCAGCACCACATCGGTCTCGTCGAGGGGATAGTGCGCCTGAGCCCAGGACAACTGGTTCACCGTGGCGGCATGGGTGATTTCCATACCCTTCGGCAATCCGGTCGAACCTGACGTGAAGATCAAGTAGGCCGCGTCCGTCGCACGAAGAGGCCGAGCCCTGTCCATGTCCGTCACCGTCGAATTCGGCTGCGACGAGCAGTCCAAGTCTTCGAAGTAGGTCGTTCGAGGGCCGTCATCGGATGGAATGAAGTCGTCACACCGTCTGGTCAGGACGATCGCCGGGCCGGCAACGGAGATGATCCGCTCGTTGCGCTCCATCGGCTGTTCCGGATCCACCGGAACATACGCAGCGCCGGCCTTCATCACCGCGTACACGGCCACGAGCGCATCGAACGACCGCGCCATGGCCACGGCGACGGTCACCTCGGGCTGAGCGCCCATCGACATCAACTGCCGCGCAGTACTGTTGACGACAGCGTCGAATTCCGAGTAGGTCCAGGACCGGTCCCCCTCGACCACCGCAACTGCGTCCGGCGTGCGTCGAACCTGTCGGTCGAACAACTCGACCAGGTGGGTCGCAGGATCGATCCAATGGTCCGTCGCATTCCATCGGTCGACGATGTCGCAGCGTTCGACGGAATCCAGAACGTCGATGTCGCCGACCACCATGTTCGGAGTCGACACGGCCGCGGTCAGCATTCGTACGAACCGGCGTCCGACCGCGTCGATGGTGGTGTCGTCGAACAATGCAGTCGCGTACATGATCGATACGGCGACCCCGTCGACGGACCCCGCCGTGTCGAATTTTTCGACGAAGCTGAACTGAAGGTCGTATTTCGCTGTACGAGTGTCGGCGTCGACACCCGATACTGTCAGGCCGCCCAGTTCGAAGTGTTCTCGCGCGAAGTTCTGGAACACCAGAAGGACTTGGAACAGCGGCGAATGCGCCGTCGAACGCGCCGGCGACAGTTCGTCGACCAGCCACTCGAATGGCAGGTCTGCATGGCCGAAGGCCTCGATATCGGTGCGCCGCACCGATTCCACCAACTCGTCGAAGGAGGCCGCGGAGTCGACCTGTGTGCGCAGGACGAGCGTGTTGACGAACATACCGATCAGATCGTCGAGGGCCGCGTCCCCACGACCGGCAACGGGTGTGCCGATGCTGATGTCGGACGAACCTGCCCAACGCGCCAGCAGTGCAGCGAGGACAGCGTGCACAACCATGAAACGCGTTGCCCCACAACGCCGGGCAAGTGCATCGAGCGCCACATGTACCGAGCGGTCGATCTCGAATGTCGCGGACGCACCTGCCAAGGACTGAACGGCGGGACGCGGCCGGTCGGTCGGCAGATCGAGCACCTCGGGTGAATCGGCGAGATGTCCGCGCCAATAGTCCAATTGCCGACGCGCGATCGAGGCGGGGTCATCGAGCTCGCCGAGAATGTCTCGCTGCCACAGGGCGTAATCCGCGTACTGAATCGGCAAGGGAACCCAGTCGGGTTCCTGGCCGATGCTGCGTGCGGCGTACGCCGTCATGACATCACGCGCCAACGGCGCGATCGACGATCCGTCTGCGGAAATGTGATGAACGACTACAACGAGAACTCGGTCGTTTCGCCCCACTTCGATCAGCGCCGCACGGAGTGGGACGGCTGACGCGACGTCGAATCCCCTACCGACTGTGTCCGAGACGACCTCGAGAAGACCCGTTTCGGACACCGCGATCGGATTCAGGTCCAACGCGACTTCGTCCACCGAGACGACGCGCTGGACAGGAGTTCCGTCGACCGTCGGATAGTACGTCCGCAGCGCCTCGTGCCGGCCCACGACATCGAGTACGGCACCCTTCAACGCATCGACGTTCATTTCACCGACGAGACGAACAGCCATGGGCACGTTGTAGACGGCCGATTGCGGATCGAGCCGGTTGAGGAACCACATGCGCTGCTGCGCGAGGGAGAGCAGCACGTGCTCTGGACGCTCACGTGCCACCAATTGCTGTCGCCCGCCGGCACCGACCGACGACTCGACCCGTGCAGCGAGGTCACCGACCGAGGATGCGTCGAACAGCATTCGAACCGGAACCCTCGTGTCCAACGCCGCACCCAGACGGGCAACGACCTGTGTCGCGATCAGCGAGTTACCACCGAGTTCGAAGTAGTCGTCGTCCACTCCGACGCGCGGGGCGCCCAACAAGTCCGCGAAAACGTCAGCGACGATCTCCTCAACGGGCGTCTGCGGAGCTCGGAACTCACGCACCTCGAACACCGGCTCCGGCAACGCCTTCCGATCCAACTTGCCCGACGCACCCACCGGCAACTCGTCGAGCACCACGAACACCGACGGCACCATGTACGACGGCAGCGTCCGCGCCACCGCGGTTCTCAGCTCGTCGACATCTACCGCACCGCCAGCCACGACGTACGCCACCAGCTGATCACCACGAATATCGGCCACCGCACGCGACACCGAATCACACTGCACAACAGCCGCTTCGATCTCACCCAACTCGATCCGCTGACCGCGCAACTTCACCTGGAAGTCCGAGCGGCCCACGTACAGGAGCCGGCCCGACGCATCCCACCGCACGAGGTCTCCCGTGCGATACATACGCTCCCCAGCGCTGAACGGACTCGCCACGAACCGATCCGCCGTCAGATCCGCGCGACCGAAATAGCCCTGCGCCAACTGCATACCCGCGAGGTACAGCTCACCCACGACGCCGACCGGTGCGAGATGTAGTCGCGAATCCAAGACGTACGCAGCCGAATTCGACACAGCCGTACCGATCGGAACATCGGAAGCAGTGGCGTTTCCGTCGAGCGAGTAGGCGGTGGCGTGCACCGTGAACTCGGTAGGCCCGTACAGATTGTGCAGCTGCGCCGACGGCATCACTTGCCGAGCAGCGTTCGCGACCGACGATCCGAACGCCTCACCTGCCACCAACACGTGTCGCAGCGAGCGAACCGCCTCGGGCGACACCTGGGATGCGAATGCCGCGAGCATCGACGGAACGAACGACGTCGCCGTCACACCCTCCGACTCGATCACCGACTCCAGATACTGCGGATCCCGATGTCCGTCCGGTTCGGCGACGACGAGCGTGCCGCCGGCAGCCAACGTGCCGAACAACTCCCACACCGACACATCGAACGTGAACGGAGTCTTCTGCAACACCACATCGTCGGAACCCAGGCCGTACTCGGCGACCAGCCACGACACCTGGTTGACCACGGCCGCATGCGACACCGTCACACCCTTCGGCCGACCCGTCGAGCCCGACGTGAAGATCACGTACGCTGCATCGTCGCGGTTAGGAAGCGGTAGCGTCGCACCGTCGGAAGCGAGGCTCCCCAGCACCTCCTCCGTCAACACCAGATTCGGGCGCACCAGATCGAGAATGTATTCCCTGCGCTCCACCGGATGATCCGGATCGATCGGTACGTAGGCGGCACCCGCACGAATCACGCCGTACAGTGCAGCCAGCATGTCGTTCGACCGCCGCATCGCCACGGCCACGGTGCTGCCGACTTCGACACCCGCAGCACGCAATCCCGACGCGATCGCCGTCACTCGCGCGTCGAATTCGGCATACGTCCACGACGAGTCACCGAACCGTACGGCCACCGCGTCCGGTCGCTCCGCCACCCGCCGAGCGAACGCAGCGAGAACTGTTGCGTCCGAATCGATGTCGACCACCGCACCGACGGACGAAGCCAGCAACGTTTCGCGCTCGGCTTCGTCGACCAGGTCGATGTCACCGACGACGACGTCCACATCCGTGGTGATTGCACCCAGCACCGACAGAAGACGCGTACCCAGGTCTTCGATCGCGGAGGCGTCGAACAGATCGGTGGCGTAGGTGACGTCGACGCGATACGCCGACGCGCCGCCGGCATCCACGCTGTCCGACACGGTCAGCTGCAGATCCATTTTGGCCACGGTGGCGTCGAATTCGACTCCGCTGATGGTCAATCCGGGCAGCTCGAACGTGCCTGCGCCGATGTTCTGGAACGCGAGAAGGACCTGCACCAGCGGATGCCGACCCCGCGAGCGAGGCGGATCGAGCACCTCGACGAGACGCTCGAACGGAATGTCCGCGTGCTCGAATGCTTCGATGTCGCTGTGTCGCACTGCGGCGAGGATGTCGGTGAAACGCGATCCCTCGTCCACCCGTGAGCGCAGCACAAGCGTGTTGACGAACATTCCGATCAGGTCGTCGAGGGCCACGTCACCGCGTCCCGCGACCGGTGTACCGATCGCGACGTCGGACGTGCCTGCCAACCGGGACAGCACCACGGCCAACGCTGCGTGCACGACCATGAACGGCGTAGCTCTCTGGTCACCGGCGATCGTGTCGATGCCGGCGCGCAGATCGGCACCGATCGAGAACGTGTGCATCGCACCCAGTCCCGACGCGGCGCGTGGCCGCGGTCGGCTGGTGGGAATGTCGAATTGTTCGGGCAGATCGGCCAGCTGGTCGACCCAGTAGCTCTGCTGGCGCGACAGCAGTGAGCGTGCATCGTCCTCGGACCCCAGCACGTCCCGCTGCCACAGCGTGTAATCGGCGTACTGCACCGGTAGCGGAGTCCACGCAGGAACGCCTCCGTTCACCCGCGCCGAATAGGCGATCATGATGTCCCGGGTCAACGGCCCGACCGAGAAACCGTCCGCCGCAATGTGATGCACGACCACGAGTAGCACATGGTCGTCGTCTTCGACCCGTAGCAGCCGCGTACGCACGGGCGGCTCCGTCGTCACGTCGAATCCGCGCGCGAACAGCTCGAACGCGGAGCCGAGAACGTCGTCTTCGGTGACGCCACGCGGCTCGAGATCGACCTCCACGTCGGCGAGGGCGAGCACGTGCTGATAGCCGACTCCGTCGACGTCGGGATACACGGTGCGCAGAATGTCGTGACGCGCAAGCACATCGGTCACCGCGACACGCAACGCAGCGACGTCGAGGTCACCGCGCAGGCGCACCGCCACCGGGATGTTGTCCGTCGCAGAGTCCGGGTCGAGACGGTTCAGGAACCACATACGTTGCTGGGCGAGCGACAACGGCACGCGCGCGGGCATCGGACGCGATACCAGCGGTGCATGCTCCTCCCCGGCCAGTGTTTCGGCACGCGCAGCCAGCGCCTCCACCGAGGACGCTTCGAACATGACACGGACGGGGATTCGTCGTCCCAGCGCAGCACCGATACGTGACAGTGCCTGTGTCGCGATCAGCGAGTTGCCGCCGAGTTCGAAGAAGTCGTCGTCCACTCCGACGCGCGGGGCGCCCAACAAGTCCGCGAAAACGTCAGCGACGATCTCCTCAACGGGCGTCTGCGGAGCTCGGAACTCACGCACCTCGAACACCGGCTCCGGCAACGCCCTCCGATCCAACTTGCCCGACGCACCCACCGGCAACTCGTCGAGCACCACGAACACCGACGGCACCATGTACGACGGCAACACCTCGGCCACAGACGCTTTCACCACATCGACGTCGATCGCCTCGACGGCCGGGACAACGTACGCAACCAGGCGATCCGAGCGCACCGCGACCGTTGCCCGAGCGATCGACGGCAGCCGGTCCAGAGCCGCGTCGATCTCACCCAACTCGATCCGCTGACCGCGCAACTTCACCTGGAAGTCCGAGCGACCGACGTACGCCAGTACCCCATCAGCGGTCCAGCGCACCAGGTCACCCGTGCGAAAGAGGCGATCCCCGTTCCCCACGGGACTCGCCACGAACCGATCCGCCGTCAGATCCGCGCGACCGAAATACCCCCGAGCCAACTGGACACCACTCAGGTACAACTCACCCACCACACCCACCGGCACCGGATGCAACCGCGAATCCAGAACGTACACAGCACAATTCCACACAGGTCGGCCCATCGGGACACCCGAGGGCACCACATCGCCGGCCCGGAGCGTATAGGCCGTCGCATGCACCGCGAACTCCGTCGGGCCGTACAAGTTGTGCACACCTGCAGCAGGCAACGCCGTCCGCACCGCATCGGCGACGGCAGCAGGGAACGCCTCACCCGCCACCAACACATGCCGAAGCGACTGCAGCCGTGACGAATCGACCTGGGCAAGGAACACCGACAGCATCGACGGCACGAACGACGTCGCCGTCACACCCTCCGACTCGATCACCGACCCCAGATACTCCGGATCCCGATGTCCGTCCGGTTCGGCGACGACGAGCGTGCCGCCAGAAGCCAACGTGCCGAACAACTCCCACACCGACACATCGAACGTGAACGGAGTCTTCTGCAACACCACATCGTCGACGCCGAGACCATACTCGTCGACCAGCCACGACACCTGATTCACCACAGCCGCATGCGGCACCGCCACACCCTTCGGCCGACCCGTCGACCCCGAGGTGAACAACACATACGCCGCATTCGACGCACGCAACGGCTGCATACGGTCGACGTCGCTCACCGCGCCGGCCGAGAACCCCTCGAGCGGGAGTCGATCCACCGCAACATGCTCGAACGCCACCTCGTCCCGCGACGTCGACAACACCACCGACACACCGGCCGTATCGAGAATGTACTTGTTGCGCTCCGCAGGCTGGTCCGGATCCACCGGAACATACGCCGCACCTGACCGCAGCACCGCGTACAGCGCCACGAGCATCGAGGTCGAACGACGCATCGCCACCGCGACCGTCCGCTCCGGACCCACTCCCTCCGAGATCAGGTAACGCGCAAGACGATTCACCCGCGCATCGAACTCCGCGAACGACAGAGCCGTCCCCTCGAACACCACCGCAGTCGCATCCGGACGTGCCGCCACCTGCGCATCGAACGCATCCAACACTGTCGCACCCGCGTCCAACGCACATGCGGTGTCGTTCCAAGACAACAGGATTCGCTGCTGCTCGCTCGAATCCAACAGATCGATATCCCCCACCGAGGCGTCCGAACCCGACGTCACGGCCTCGAGAACACGAACGAGCCCGGCAGCGAATCCGGCGACGGTACTCTCGTCGAACAGGTCCGTCGCGTACGTGAATGCGATGCTGTACCCGTTGTTCGAACCGTCGGCCGAAAATTGTTCGACGACGGTGACCTGCAGGTCCATCTTGGCGGTCGTCGTGCCGATGTCGACGGCGGACACGGTCAGACCGGGCAGTTCGAACGTCGTGCGCGGGGTGTTCTGGAACGCGAGAAGCACCTGGACGAGCGGGTGCCTGCCCTGCGATCGCGGCGGATCGACGACCTCCACCACTCGCTCGAAGGGCACGTCTGCGTGGCCGAAGGCAGCGAGGTCGATGCGCGCGACATCGGCGAGCACGGAATCGAACGATGCTGCGGGGTCGATGGGTGTCCGGAGGACCAGTGTATTGACGAACATGCCCACGAGATCGTCGAGTGCGGCGTCGCCACGTCCTGCGGTCGGCGTTCCGATTGCGATGTCGGCGGTCGCGGACAGCCTCGACAGCAGCACGGCCAGTGCGCCGTGAACGACCATGAACGGCGTCGCACGGTGCTCGCGCGCGAAGCGTCTTATGCGCGTGTGCAACTCGGACGCGACGTCCACGGTGACCGACGCGCCGAGACCCGACGCGGTGCGGGGACGTGGCCGGTCGGTCGGCAGTTCGAGCTGTTCCGGCAGCCCGTGCAACTCGTCACGCCAGAACCGTTCCTGGACGGCACCGACGGATTCCGGGTCGTTCGAGTCGCCGAGTACGCGGTGTTGCCACAACGCGAAGTCGGCATACTGCACGGGCAGAGGCGGCCATGTCGGCGCGGCACCCTCGGCGCGCGCCGCGTAGGCAATCATGACGTCGCGGGCGAGAGGTGCCATCGACGAACCGTCCGCGGCGATGTGATGGGTGACGAGGACGAGAACGTGCTCGTCGTCGGCCACGCGGAGGACGCGGGTGCGCAGCGGGACCTGCGATTGCACGTCGAACGCTGCTCCGACGACGGCTACGACCTCGGACGCCAGAGCATCCTCGGCGATCCGACGCGGCTCGAGGTCCACGTGGACCTCGTCGGCGCCGAGAACCGATTGGGTTCCGACTCCGTCGATCTCGGGGTAAACCGTGCGCAGTACTTCGTGCCGAGTGATGACGTCGTGCACCGCAGCGGCCAACGCCTCGAGATCGAGGGATCCGCTCAACCGGACCGCGACCGGGATGTTCTCCGTCGTCGACTCCGGGTTCAGGCGGTTCAGGAACCACATGCGCCGCTGAGCGAGCGACAGCGGAACGACGTCGGGACGATCCGCAGGCACCAGCGGGATCGCCGCCCCACTTCCTGCGTGTTCCTCGACCCGAGCCGCCAGAGCGGCCACCGTCGGGTCCTCGAAGATCGCCCGGACGGGCACCTGCGTGTCGAGAGCAGCACCGAGGCGGGCGACGACCTGAGTCGCGAGCAGAGAGTTGCCACCGAGCGCGAAGAAGTCGTCGTCCGCCCCCACCCGATCGGGACCGAGGACATCTCCGATGATGGCGGCGACAGTTTCCTCGACGGGCGTCGTCGGCGCGCGATAAGCGGTGGTCTCGAAGACCGGGGCGGGAAGGGCCGCACGATCGACCTTGCCGTTGACCGTCAGCGGAATCGTGTCCAGCACCACGATCGACGAGGGGACCATGTACGACGGAAGTTCCTGCGACAGAGCCTTCTTCACCGATGCCGGTTCGACGTCTCCGACGACGTACCCGACGAGCGTGGTGCCCATGTGCCGATCGACGTGATCCACGACGACGACGTCGCCGATGCCGTCCACAGCACGCAGCGCGGCCTCGATGTCGCCCAGTTCGATACGGAAACCCCGAACTTTCACCTGATGGTCGACGCGGCCGACGTAGTCGAGTTCGCCTGCCACCCACCGCACGAGGTCGCCTGTGCGGTACATCCTGGACCCGTCGGCACTGTAGGGATTCGCCAAGAACCGCTCCGCCGTCAGGTCACCGCGTCCTCGATAGCCACGCGCCAGTTGCACGCCCGCGAGGTACAGCTCGCCGACGACACCGTCGGGCACCGGCGACAACCGAGCGTCCAGCACGAATACCTGTGTGTTCCACTGCGGCAGACCGATCGGGATGGATCCGATCTCCTCCGACGGTTCCGTAACGGTGTGCCGCGTCACCGATACGGCCGCTTCGGTCGGGCCGTACAGATTGTCGAGACGAAGATCGTGTCCTCGTGCGGCGGCCGACGCGGTCCGCGGCGGGAACGCCTCGCCGATCACCAGGGCGCGCTGCACAGTCGACGGCAACCCGTCTGCCTCGCCGGCGATCAGCGCCGCCAGCATCGAGGGGACGACGTGAAGGGTGGTGACGGATTCGGCCGCCATCAGCGCATTCAGGTATTCGGGCTCGCGGTGGCGTTCCGGTTCGGCAACGACGAGGCGACCACCCACGGTGGGCATCGACCACAGCTCCCACACCGACAGGTCGAACGTCACCGGCGTCTTCAGTACAGCCGCATCCGACGCACTCAGCTGGTACTCGTGACGCAGCCACTCCAGCTGATTGACCACCGAACGATGCTCGACCGCAACGCCTTTCGGCGTGCCCGTGGAACCGGAGGTGAAGATGACGTACGCCGTGTTCGACGGCCGCAGCGGAGACAGGCGATCGACGTCGGTGATCGTCGTGTTCGCACGACGATCGAGGTCGAGCCCGTCCACCGCCACTACCGGGCAAAGCACCTCGGTGGTGAATTCGGTGGCCGACGACGTCAGTACTGCAGCTACGTCCGCGGTCCGCAGGATGTGATCGGTGCGTGACGCAGGTTGCGCAGGGTCCACCGGCACGTACGCCGCGCCTGCCTTGACGACGGCGTACATGGCCACGAGCAGATCGACGGACCGCGGGAAGGCAAGCGCGACCGAGGCTTCCGGGCCGATACCGAGCGAGATCAGGTGCCGTGCAAGTCGATTCACCTGCGCGTCGAACCTGCGGTACGTCCACCGCTCGTCACCGAAGACGACGGCCGTCCTCTCGGGTCCGGCAGCGACGGCCGCGTCGAACAGCGAGACCAGAGTCGCCGACGAATCCACCGGCGAGGCAGTGTCGTTGCGTGCCTCCAACGCGAGACTGCGCTCGGCCGCGTCGAGAAGATCGATGTCTCCGATCACGATGCGCGGGTCGGCGACGATCGTTCGTAGTACGCGCACGTATCGGTCGAGCGTCGCGGCCGCCGTCGAGCGGTCGAAGAGTGCCGACGCGTAGGTGAGAACGACGGCCATACCCGCTGGTGCGCCGTCGGGTTCGTAGGTGTCGGACACGACCAGATGCAGGTCGAACTTCGAGACTCCTCCGTCGGCATCGAGACCGGTGACGATCAGGTCGGGAAGCTCCAGTGCGGTGCGAGCGATGTTCTGGAACGACAACCCGACTTGGAACAGCGGGTGGCGTGCGGTGCTGCGGACGGTCCCGAGAGCGTCGACGAGGGTTTCGAACGGAACGTCGGCGTGCGCGAACGCCTCGAGGTCGGAGTCGCGGACCGAGCGAAGAAAGGTCTCGAACTTCTCGCCCCAGCGGACGTGTGTTCGAAACACGATGGTGTTGGCGAACATTCCGATCAGGTCGTCCAGTTGCGCTTCGCCGCGTCCCGCGATCGGGGAACCGACGGCGATGTCACCGCGCTGAGACAGGCGCGACAGCGTCACCGCCCACGCCGCGTGCATGATCATGAACAGCGACGCGTTCGATGCGCGCGCTGTCTCGGTCAAGGCTGCGTGCAGGTCGGCGTCCAACTCCAACGGAATCTCGCCGCCTGCAAGAGATTGGACGGGCGGGCGAGGCCGGTCGAACGGTAGGTCGAGCTGATCGGGTATGCCGGCCAACTCGGACTTCCAGAACTCGATCTGCGTGTAGGCCGTCGACGTCGAATCCTCGGCGTCGCCCAGCGTATCGCGCTGCCACAACGTGTAATCCACGTACTGGACATCCAGTGGCGTCCACTGCGGTGCGGTCCCCTGCGTCCGCGCCGAGTACGCGATCATGACGTCTCGCGTGAGCGGTACGACAGAGGAACCGTCGGCAGCGATGTGGTGGACGACGACGACGAGGACGTGTTCGGTCTCGGACAGCGCGAACAACGAGATACGCAGCGGCACCTCGGTTTCCACGTCGAACGCGGTGTCGATGCTCGCGAGCACGTCGGCGGTGACGTCGCTCTCGGTGGTACGACGGCGTTCCAGAGCGACCGACGCGTCCGTCTCGGTCAGCACGACCTGATGCGGCCCTTGCTCGTCGCTGGGATAGATGGTCCGGAGCGTTTCGTGGCGCTCGACGACGTCGGTCACGGCTGCAGTGAGCGCATCGGTGTCGAGTGCACCCGAAAGCCGCACGGCGACAGTGATGTTGTAGGCCGACGACGTCGGGTCGAAGCGATTGAGGAACCACATGCGCTGCTGCGCGAGCGACAGCGGAATGCGTTCGGGCCGCTCCCGCGCACCGAGTTCCACGCGTTGGCCCACGTCCTCCTGATTGTCGATCGCGGCAGCCAGTGCCGACACCGACGGCGCGTCGAACAGGAGGCGCGCCGGCACACGCTTGTGCAGACGCGCTCCGACGCGCGCGGCCACCTGCGTGCCGATGAGGGAGTTTCCTCCGAGCTCGAAGAAGTCGTCGTCGGCGCCGACGGTGTCGCGCGAGAGCAACTCGCCGAACACGGCGGCGACGGCATCCTCGGTCGGTGTCGACGGCGCGCGATACTCGCGTGACTCGAACGCGGGGGCGGGCAACTTCGAGCGGTCCACCTTGCCGGCACCGGTCAGCGGAACGTGGTCGATCAGCATCATCGCCGACGGCACCATGTGCTTCGGCAGCGATTCCCGCAGCCAGGCGAGCAGTGCCGCGCTGTCCGCCGAAGAGCCCTCTGCCACAAGCGCATACGACACCAGCGCGGTGCCCCCTGCCCCTGCGTCACTGCCCATCGTCAACGCGAATTCGACGTCGGGGTGCGTGGCAAGCGCTGCGTCGATCTCACCCAGCTCGATGCGGAAGCCGCGGATCTTGACCTGGAAGTCGTTGCGGCCCATGTATTCCAGGGCGCCCGACGCGTCCCGGCGCACCACGTCGCCGGTACGGTACATCCGGCCACCTGCGGGGTCGTGCGGATCTGCGACGAAACGCTCCGACGTCAGAGCCAGGCGCCCGTGATACCCACGCGCGACACCGCCGCCTGCCAGATACAGCTCGCCCGCGACACCCGGTGGAACGGGCGACAGACGGGTGTCGAGCACGTACGCACGCATGCCGTCGACGGGGTCGCCGAGAGGAATGCGCTCGCCGACGACCAAGGCCGACGACATGGTCGCGAAGATGGTGGCCTCGGTCGGTCCGTACCCGTTGAATACGGCCCGACCTGGCGCCCATCGGGCGACGAGGTCGGCACCGAACGCCTCACCGCCGACGACGAGGGCCTGCAGATCGGGCAACCCGTCACCGTCTATCGACGTCAGTGCGGCGGGAGTGCTGAAGCCGTGCGTGACGCGCTCTCGCTTCAGCAGGTCCTTCAGTTCGGCACCGCCGTAGTTGTCCGGGGGCGCGATCACCATCGTCGCCCCGGATCCGATCGCGATCAGGTAGTCGAAGATCGAGACGTCGAAGCTCGGCGACGTGAAGTGCAGGGTGCGAGATTCGGCGGTGACACCGAGCGTCCGCACGGAATGACCGCACAGATCGGCGAGTCCCGCGTGAGACACGACGACGCCCTTCGGTGTGCCCGTCGAGCCGGACGTGTAGATGACGTAGGCCGGATTCGTCGCGCGCAGCGTGCCGGTCCTGTCCGCCGTCGACACCGGGTCGCCCGAGTACTGCTCGAGACTACGCACGAAGGCGTCGTCGTCCAGAACCGACCACGTGCACGACGACGGCAGCACGTCGCGATGGATACCGACCGTGACGCCCAGCGAGGCACCCGAGTCCGTCAGCAAGTGCCGGATTCGTTCAGCGGGATACGACGGGTCGACGGGGAGGAACGCCGCCCCTGACTTGATCACGGCCCAGATGGCGGTGATGGATTCGAGCGAGCGGGTGAGTGCAACGGCGACGATCGATTCGGGACCCGCACCGTCGGCGATCAACGCCCGCGCGAGTGTCGACGAGCGTGTATCGAGTTCGGCGTAGGTCACCGTGCGATCGCCGTCGACCAGGGCGACAGCCGACGGATCGCGCTCGACTGCCGTGGCGAGCAGTGCAGGAAGAAGTGTCGCGCGCGTTCGACGGGGCTTGCGCGTTCGTGGCGTCCGTTTCTCCCGGGTTCCGTCCGTCCGTGTGGAGGGCGATTCCTTGGACGACCGTGAACTCATACGTGCAAAACCCCCGGGTGCTCGACTTTTCAGCGAGGTCGGTTCACCTCACCCGTCGCACCGAGCGAAAACCGAACGTTCCGATCGCCCTTCTTCCCGGCACAACGGTCAATTACAACACGATTCTGCTAATTTCCTGCGAACGCCATGTGACCTGCAAGGTAATGGACGACAACCCCCTTGACCTGCTCTTTCGATTCCAGTGTGTCTGTCGATTACCGTCCGACCCCAGGTTTATTCGACGTAAGAACTCGGCTGAATGAATTGCTTTATCGGGCCGAATTCGGCTCATTGCCGATTAATTCGGACGAAGCAGGATTGCGCCGATCTTCTGCAGAGCATCGGGAGCCGCCATCGTCCAGTGGGTGAACGGCAGGACATGGTTCTCGACGTCACCCGTGACAGCCGACTGCCACCCGTCTGCTCCGCGCCGACCCGACTCGTCGTCGGTCCCGGCAGTGAAGTACACGAGGTCGCCGTCGAAACGGCCGGGAACGTGTCCATCGATCAGAGCGATCGCACGTTCGGCTTCCGCGAAGAGGCGCTCGACGCGCGCGGGCGTCATATCGCCGAGAGACGGAATCCCCGACAACAGCCGTGCGATGCCTTCGGGTGACAGGTCGACGCCATCGGCGTCTGCTCCGTCGGGAAGCAGTCCGCCGAACAGGTCGGCAGGCGTGGCAGGCGATGCGCCGGAACCCTCGAACCGTTCGTCCGTCGCCGCAGCCGTTCCCACGACACTGTCCATCATCGCCAACAGCGACACCGTCTCGCCCTGCGCCTGCAATTGCACCGAGATCGCATGTGCCAGAACGCCACCCAGCGACCAGCCCAGCAGCTCGTACGGCCCGACCGGCTGCGCACGACGAATCTCGTCGGCGTAGCGTGCAGCCCATTCCTCGATGTCGGCCGGCGACCAGTCCGATTCGGTCAACGCGGGAGACTGCAGCGCGTACAGCCCTTGATCACGGTCTATGTGTCCCGCGAGACCCGCGAACTGCCACGAGATGCCGACGATGGGGTGCACGCACCACAGAATCCGGCCGTTCGACGGTTCACGGAAGCGCAGCACCGGATCGAGTGCGCCGCCCACGCCACTGTCCGCCCCGCTCGCGAGTCGGCGGGACAGCCCCTCGACCGTCGAGTCGGTGAAGATCCACGGCACCGGCACCGCGAACCCGATGGACTCGCTCAGGCGCGCGACCACCTGGGTCGCGATCAACGAGTTGCCACCGAGCTCGAAGAAGTCGTCGTCCAGTCCGACGCGAGGCTGACCCAGCACATCGGCGAACACGTCGGCGACGGTCCGTTCGATCTCCGTCGTCGGCGCGCGGAACACGCGTGCCTCGAATTCGGGATCCGGCAACGCCTTCCGATCCAACTTCCCGTTCACCGTCAACGGCAACGCATCCAACACCACGAACGCCGACGGCACCATGTACGACGGAAGACTCTCCGCCACAGCATTTCTCAACACCGCGACGTCGACGTCGGCACCCGCCTCGCCGACGACGTACGCCACCAGCCTGTCCCCCACACGCTCGTCCCGACGCGCAAGCACGACTGCGTCGCGGACGCCCGCCGCCGCAGAGAGAACGGACTCGATCTCACCGAGTTCGATACGAAATCCGCGCACCTTGACCTGGAAGTCCGATCGGCCCACGTAGTCGAGGACGCCATCCGGTGTCCACCGCACCAGATCACCCGTGCGATACATGCGCTCACCCGCGGAGAACGGATCCGCCACGAAACGCTCCGACGTCAGATCGAACCGGCCGTGATAGCCGCGCGCCAACTGCACACCGGCCAGATACAGCTCGCCCACAACACCCGCAGGCACCGGATTCAGACGCGAATCCAGTACGAAGACACGACAATTCCATTCCGGGCGACCGATGGGCACCGTCGACCCCACCGGCAACACGACCTCGTTCGACGTCACCGACACCGCAGCCTCGGTCGGACCGTAGACGTTGTCCAGACGGACCCCGCCGCCGCGCAGCACCGCCGCGGCCGTCGACGCGGGCAGCGCCTCACCGATCGCCAGAACCCGGCGGACCGAATTCGGAAGAACACCACCCGAAGCCGCGGTGATCGCACCCAGCACCGACGGCACCACGTGCAGTGTCGTCACCGATTCACGGCGGATCACGTCCACCAGATAAGCAGGATCACGATGACCATCGGCCGACGCGATCACGAGTCGACCGCCTACCGTCGCCCACGACCACAGTTCCCACACCGACAGGTCGAACGTCGCCGCCGTCTTGAGCAGCGACACATCCGACCCGTCCAGCCCGTATTCCGAGCGCATCCACTCCAACTGGTTCACCACTGCCCGGTGCGACACAGCGACACCCTTCGGCCGTCCCGTCGACCCCGACGTGAAGATCACGTACGCGGTGTTGTCCGCACGCAACGAGCCCGAACGATCGGCGTCGGTGATCGGATCACCGGAAAACCCGTTCAAGTCGACCGCGTCGACGTCCACCACGGGACCGGGCGCCGACACCACCGCGCCGTCGCGACTCGACGTCAACACCACCACCGGATCGGCGGTCGACAAGATGTAGTGGGTGCGATCGGCAGGCTGATCCGGATCGACCGGTACATACGCACCACCCGCGGCGACGATCGCGTACATCGCCAACACCATCGACGGCGAACGCCGCATCGCCACCGCGACCGACGACTCAGGACCCACACCCTGCGACACGAGATACCGCGCAAGACGATGCACCCGATCGGCGAACTCGCCGTATGTCCACGACCCCGACTCGAACACCAACGCAACCGAATTCGGATCCGACGCTGCACTCGCATCGAACAGCGACACGAGCGTCGCGTCCGCATCCACGACGTGGTCGGTGGCGTTCCACGACCGCACCACCATGTCGCGCTCGGTGGCATCGACGATGTCGACATCACCCACCGCGAGCGCGGGGTCGTGCGCCACCGCAGTCAGGAACGCGACGAACCGCCGCGCGACGGTCTCCGCGGTCGCCGCGTCGAACAACGCCGTCGCGAACTTCAGAGTGCCTCCGATGCCCGTCGGCGTTCCGTGTTCGTCGTACTGATCGGAGAGGATCAGATGCAGATCGAATTGCGCCACGTCGGCATCGGCGTCGACGGCCGCGACGGTCAGCCCGGGGAGTTCGAGCTCGACCTTGTCCAGGTTCTGGAACGACAGACCGACCTGGAACAGCGGATGGCGAGCCGTCGACCGCGCCGGATTGAGCACCTCGACCAGACGCTCGAACGGAACGTCCGCGTTGGCGAGGGCACGCACATCCGCCGCACGCACCGACGACAACAGATCGGCGAAACCCGCAGCCGGATCCACCTCGGTACGAAACAACAACGTATTGGCGAACATACCGATCAGGTCGTCCAGAGCAGCCTCGCCCCTGCCCGCGATCGGCGACCCGATCGCGATGTCCGTCGAACCCGACAACCGCGACAACACCGCGGCCCATGCCGCATGCACCGCCATGAACAACGTCGCGTTCACGCCACGAGCCAGATCCACGAGCGCCGCCTGCACGGCCGCGTCGACACTGAAATCGACCTTTCCGCCGGCGAACGACTGCATCGCCGGACGCGGACGATCCGTCGGCAATTCGATCTGATCCGGAAGACCGGCCAGTTCGGACTTCCAGAACGAAAGCTGCTCGGACGCAGTCGACGTCGGATCGTCCTCCGAACCGAGCGAGCGACGTTGCCACACCGCGAAGTCGGCGTACTGAACGCTCAACGGCGCCCACCCGGGAGCAGCACCGGCGGCTCGCGCCACGTATGCCGTCATCACGTCCCGCGTCAGCGGACCCATCGAGCTGCCGTCCGCCGAGATGTGCTGAACGACGAGCGCGAGAACGTAGTCGTCGCCGCCGATGCGGTAGATCCGAACCCGAAGGGGCACTTCGGTCGTGACGTCGAACGACGTCGCGGCCAACTCCTGCACCGCACCGACGACATTCTCCGGGGCCACGTCGAGCACCTGCACGTCGGCGGTTTCGGTGTCGGGCAGAACGACCTGCATCGGGCCGTCCGTATCGGCCGGGTAGACGGTGCGCAAGGATTCGTGTCGTGCGACGACGTCGTCGATCGCCGCGCGCAGCGCATCGACGTTCAATTCACCGGTCAACCGGATCGCGATCGGGATGTTGTAGGCAGCGGATTCGGCGTCGAACCTGTTCAGGAACCACATGCGTTGCTGCGCTAGCGACAGCGGAACCCGCTGCGGCCGAGGTTCGGCGCCGAGCGCCACGCGTTCGGTTCCGCCGAACAGACGCTCGGCCGCCGCGGCCAATCCTCCGACGGTCGAGTCCGCGAACACTTCCTTCGCACCGAAACTCACGTCGAGCGATGCGCCGATGCGTGCCGCCAAGCGGGTGGCCGACAACGAATTTCCACCGAGCTCGAAGAAGTCGTCGTCGACCCCGACTCGTTCGGCGCCGAGAATGTCGGCGAACACCCCGGCCACCGCGATTTCCGCATCGGTCTGCGGCGCGCGATAGTCCTTCGTCACGAAGATCGGTTCGGGCAGCTGATCCCGGTCGAGCTTGCCCGACGGCGTCAGCGGAATCTTGTCGATGACCATGATCGACGACGGAATCATGTGCTTGGGCAGAGATTTTCCGGCGAACGCAGTCAGGTCGTCGACGTTCGGCACCGCGTCGTCGACGGCGCGAACATACGACACGAGCACCGTGTCACCGGCAGGACCGTCGTGACCGACCGTGACCGCGAATGCAATCGACGGGTGCGCAGTCAACGCGGTGTCGACTTCACCGAGCTCGATGCGGAATCCGCGAACCTTGACCTGCGAGTCGTTTCGCGCCACGAATTCCAGCGATCCGGATGAGTTCCGCCGCACGACATCTCCGGTGCGATACATGCGGAGTCCGGAATCGGAAAAGGGGCTCGCAACGAACCGATCCGCCGTCAGCGCAGACTTCCACCGATATCCGCGAGCCAGACCGGCTCCCGCGAGGTACAACTCACCCGCGACACCGGTCGGGACGGGACGCAGCCGACGATCGAGCACGTACGCACTCGTACCCGTGATGGCGTCACCGATGGACACGGAGTCTCCCGGCGTCAGCGGCACCGAGATGTTGCTCGCCACAGTCGATTCCGTCGGACCGTACGCATTGAAGAAACGACGGTCGCGACCCCACCTGTCGACGAGTTCCGGAGGACAACTCTCACCGCCGACGACGACGACCTCGAGCGCGTCGAGACCCGCCGGATCGACCGACGCGAGTGCGGCCGGAGTGACGAACGCGTGAGTGACTTTGTTGTCGTGCAGGAATCGGCCGAGTTCGTCGCCGCCGTAGATGTCGGTCGGTGCGATAACCATCGTCGACCCGGACGCGACCGCCAGCATCAGTTCGAGGATCGACGCGTCGAAGCTCGGCGACGCGAAGTGGAGCGTGCGCGACCGGGCCGTCAGTCCGTAGCGCTCGAGCTGTTCACCGGCAAGGTCGGCCAGGCCGGTGTGCGTGACGACGACGCCCTTCGGCAGGCCTGTCGATCCCGACGTGTAGATGACGTAGGCGGGATTGTCGGCCCGCAACGGTGAGACGCGATCGACCGCCGCGACTCTGTCGTCGGGGACCTCGGTGAGCGACGATCGGAAGACCGCATCGTCGAGCACGGTCCACTCGCATGTATCCGGAAGATCTCCACGGTATGCGGACGTCGTGACGCCGATCCGCGCGCCGGAATCGGTCAACATGTGCTGCACGCGGTCGACGGGGTACGTCGGATCGACGGGCACGAACGCGGCACCGGTCTTCGCGATCGACCACAGCGCGACGACGGAGTCGATGGACCGCGTGATCGCGATTGCCACGATGTCTTCGGGACCGACGCCACGACCGATGAGGACGCGCGCGATCTTCGACGACAGACGGTCGAGTTCGCTGTACGAGACCGTGCGGTCTCCGGACACCAGCGCGTCGGCGGAGGGGTCGATCTCGACTGCAGCCGACAGCAGCTGAGGCAGCAGAGCCGTCGTGTTGCGCCGAGGACGTGGGCGGCGCGGCCGTGTACGACGAACTCGGGGACGTCCAGTCGATTCTTCGTCGGAGCGACCCGTCACGCGGTCGGGGCTCATCCTTGTCGAACCGAGTAGTCCATGTCTGCATTGTCCACGGCATTCCTGCGCACTTCGTTCATCGCCCCTCGAGATCGGTCTTCACCACCGTCGATCACGGCAGCCTGGCCGACTCGGCCGTGCTGCCGAGCCCGTACAGGGTATTCGAACCAATCGTCCCGCCGGACGGCACGACGAGAAGTCAGTTACCGATCACAGACGTTCGTTCGCAACCCGAAACAGTATCGGCTCCTGTTCGACGTCCGTTACCCGAGAGTAGCCCGGGAGCTTCGTTCAGTGGCGCAGCGCACGTCCGATCACGTCCAAGGCGAGGGGCGACAGCATGTCGGCGTGTGTGACAGGCGCAACGAGCTCCAGCACGACATCCGACACGTAGGGACCCCAGGTCGCAACGGTGTCGTGGTCGTCCGAACGATCGATGCCTGCACTGACGACCGTGACACCGCCCGAGAACACGCCGGGTTCGTAGGCGTTGATCGAATCGGGCGCCGACGACGCGGCCGCGAACATCCGCGAAATCCGATCCTCGTCCAGGGTGATGACATCGTCGGGCACGATCGATGTGAGGGCACGAACGATTGCACTGTTCGGCGACGTCACCGCGACGTCGGGGTCGAGAGCGGCTTCGGCCGCCGTCAGTAGCGCCCGCACCTCCGAGTCGAACGCGGACGCGTCGACACGTGTGAACGAATCCAGCAGCGTCAACGCCTCGACGGTACGACCTCGACGCTGTAGCTCCACGCCGACGGCGTGTGCGAGTACACCCCCCAGCGACCAGCCCAGTAGAGATACGGGGCCGTCCGGTCTTGTCCTCTCGATCTCCGACGCATAACGCGCTGCCAGGTCGACGATCGATCGAGCGTCGAAGTCCGGCTCCCGCAACGCCGGCGTCTGCACTCCGTATACCGGAACGTCGGCATCCATGATTCGAAGAAGAGGCACGTATCCCCATGCGAGGCCCAGCATCGGGTGGATGCAGAACACCGGGGTTCCACTACCCGATGCGCGCAGCGCGACGATGACGTCCAACGAATGATCGTGGTCGACAACGTCGCCGGCACCGATTCTCGCCGCCAGCCCTTCCACCGTCCTCGACTCCAGAATCCACTGCACCATGACCTTCCGGCCGGTTCGTCGACGTAACGCCGAGACCACCTGCGTGGCCGCAAGAGAGTCGCCGCCCAGTTCCACGAAGTCCTCGCCGAGACCGACCCGTTCGACCGACAACGTTTCCGAGAACACCGTCGCGACGAGCCGTTCGAGATCGGTCGTCGGTTCGACGAAGACCCGAGTGCCGATCTCCGGCGCCGGTAGCGCGTCCACGTCGAGCTTGCCCGATCCGGTCAGCGGCATCTCGTCGAGACGAACGATCGCGAGGGGAATCATGTGTGCGGGAAGCGTCTGCCTCAGCCGAGCGCGTAGATCCCCGACCGTCGCCGTGCTCGACGGCGAGCACACGACGTAGGAAGCGAGGTACGGCTTGCCGTCGTCGTGACGCACCGTCGTCACCGCGTAGTCGACGCCCGGAATCGCCGACAGTGCCGCATCGATCTCACCCGGCTCGATTCGGAAACCACGGATCTTGACCTGGGAATCGATTCTTCCGACGTAGCGAAGTGCACCGTCTCGCCACCGCGCACGGTCTCCGGTCCGGTACAGGCGACCCCCTTCGCCGAACGGATCGGCGACGAACGCCGACGCCGTTCGTCCGGGTAGCGCCGCGTAGCCACGCGCCAGCCCTCGACCGGCGAAGTAGACCTCCCCGACGACTCCCTCTGGGACAGGCCGTAGACGTGAGTCGAGGACGAACGCCTGCACACCGTGAATCGGGCCGCCGATGGTGATCGGTTCGCGTGCGGTCAACGGGTCACTGATGGTCGTGGCGACCGTCGCCTCGGTGGGTCCGTAGGCGTTGAGGAACCGCCGGCCCGGAGCCCACTTCTCGAGAAGCTCGGGCGGCCACGCCTCACCACCGACAGCGACGGTGCCGAGGTCGGGCAGCACGCCGGGATCCATCGTGGCGAGAGCGCCGGGTGTGACGAATGCATGCGTGACGCGGTGGGCCTGCACATACTCCGTGAGTTCGTCGCCGCCGACGATCGACGTCGGTACGACGACCATCGTCGCGCCGACCGGAGCCGCGAGCAACAGCTCCAGAACGGACGCGTCGAAACTTGGCGACGCGAAGTGGAGAGTCCGGCTGGTGGAGTCGGTGCCGAACTTCTCCGACTGTGCAGCAGCAAGATTCGACAGTCCTGCGTGGGTGACCACGACACCCTTCGGCACACCGGTCGACCCCGATGTGTAGATGACGTACGCGGCGTGCGACGTCCGAACAGCCGACAGGCGGTCGTCGTCTGTCATCGGATCGGCACTTACACGGTCGGTCTCGCGAGCCGTATCCCGATCGTCGAGGACAATCCATTCGGTCGACGACGGCAGCGCCTCGGCATCCTGCGCGACCGTGAGTCCCAGAACCGCGCCAGAATCGTTCATCATGTGTGCGATACGTGCCTGCGGGTAGGACGGGTCCACCGGGAGGAACGCGGCACCGGACTTGGCGACGGCCCACACGGCGGTTACCGACTCGAGCGAACGCCGCATTCCGACTGCGACGACACCGTCGGGGCCGACACCCCTGCCGACGATGACGCGAGCGAGGCGATTCGACCGCTCGTCGAGATCTCGGTAGGTGAGAATGCGATCCTCGCACTCCACGGCCACCGCGTCGGGAGAAATAGTCGCGCCGCGAACGAGCATGTCCGACAGCACCATCGGGCCGACGTCCGGCGGCCCGGTGCGCGCGATCCGCTCGTGGTCCCTCGTGACGTCGACGTCGCCGACGAGCGAATCGGGGCGAGTGACGACTGCTTCCAACACGCGGACATACCGCGACGCGAGGTCACCGATCGAGACCTCGTCGAACATACTGTGCGCGTACTTGAAGTCGAGATGTAGCACGTCTCCGGCGACGGCGACGATCGACAACGGGTAGTGGGTGGCATCGACCGTGTCGATCCCTACGACGGACATCCCGTCGATCGAGCTGGCTTGCTCGATCGCCGTGCGGTCGACGGGATACGACTCGAACACCACCAAGGTGTCGAACAGCGTCCCGACATCGGTGAGCTGGTGCAGTTCGGCGAGCCCGACGTGATGGTGATCGAGCAGACCCGCGGACGTCGCCTGCAACTCCTGCAGTACTGCCGTTACCGAGGACGTGCGTGGGAGTCGAACGCGAACGGGAATCGTGTTGATGAACAGTCCGACCATCGACTCGACGCCGTCGAGGTCCGCGGGCCGTCCGGAGACCGTCGTTCCGAACACCACGTCGTCCCGGTCGGTGAGCGACCCGAGCACGATCGCCCACGCAGCCTGAACGACGGTGTTCGGAGTGACGCCGGCGGACGAGGCCACCTCGGTCAGCGCCATCGTGGTCTCGGCGGAGAGGGCGAAGCGATGGTCCCCGAATCCTGTTCGACGCGTCTCGGATTCGAACACCGTCGTCAGCAGGGTCGGTTCGTCGAAGTCGGCCAGGGCGGTTGCCCATGCGTCGCGGGACGTGTTCGCGTCCAGGCCGACCAGCCACCTGAGGTAGTCGGAGAACGGTCTCACAGCGGGCAACGCCGAGGTCTCACCCGACACCGCGTAGAGCACCAGCAGGTCCTGCAGAAGGATCGGCATCGACCAACCGTCGAGCAGGACGTGTTCGCACGTGACGCCCAGAGTCACTCGGTCCGAAGCGGTCCGGATGCAGACGAACCTGATCAGAGGAGGAGCGCCGAGGTCGAAGCCCGCCTCCTGATCGTCACGCAGTACCCTCTCGACCTCGTCGGGGCGGGCATCGATCGCGCACCACGGCAGTGCGACGTCGTCGAGAACCACCTGAACCGGCGACCCCGTCGAGTCGGCAACGAATGCAGTGCGCAGATTGGGGTGCCGCGACAGCAGAGCCTCGGCCGCGCCGCGTAAACGGTCGACATCGACGTGCCCTTCCAGGTGCAGCACCATCTGCGTGGTGTACACACCACCGCCACCGCCGGCGAGCAGCGCGTGAAATGCCAGCCCCTGCTGCAACGGCGTCAGCGGCCACACGTCGAGGACCGAGCCGTACGCGGCCTCCCACCCGTCGATGTCCGACTGCGTCGTACGTACCAGTTCGACGTCCGACGGGGTGAGCCCGCCGTTCGACGAATGCGCATGTCGTGCAACTGCGGTCAGAGCGTCGACCCACGTGTCGGCGAGTTCCTGGACGTCGTCGCGGTTCATCAACGTCGTCGGGAATCCGAAGCCCGCGCTGAGTTCTCCGCCGAGCACGATCGCGTTGATGTCCACCGTCGCCATCGCGGGCATGTCGGGATCGTGCCGTCCGTCGAGTTCACCGAGATCGGACGCGGGCAGCCACCCGATGCCCTGCATCGCCTCGGGGATGTCACCGTGCGAGAGTCGTCCGAGGTAGTTGAAGCTCACCTGCCGAGGCCCGCCGGCAAGCCGCGCGGAGACGTCGGCGCTGCCGAGGTAACGCAGGATGCCGTATCCGATCCCCTTGTTCGGCAACGCAAGCAACTGCTCCTTGACCCGCTTGACCACGGCCCCGGCCGACGGGCCGCCGCGGAACGCGTCGTCGAGGTCGATTCCGCTCAGATCCACACGCGCCGGGAACATCGACGTGAACCAGCCGACAGTCCGAGAGAGGTCGGCGCCGGGAACCACGGATTCCTCACGGCCGTGTCCCTCGAGACCGATCAGTGACGACATCTCGTCGACGCCGCGATCGCGTCGCCAGCGCGCCACGGACATCGCGAGCGCCGCGATCAACGCATCGCCCGCACCCGTTCGGTACATCGTCGGGATCGTCGTGACGACGGCGTCGGTCACGTCCTGCGACAGCCGTACCGTCACCTTCTCCACCGCCGATGCGAGATCGATCGACGGATCGAACGGGCGCGGCGACATCAGCGGGTCCGGTCCGCCCAGCACCGTCTCCCACAGTTCCACCTCGTCGGCGCGTGACGCGCGGTCCTGCAGCGCATGTGCCCACGTGCGGAACGACGTACCTGCCGCGTCCAGATGCGGCTTCTGTCCTACCGACACCGCCAGCCACGCCGAGACGAAATCGGGGATCAGAATTCGCCACGACACACCGTCGACGACCATGTGGTGTGCCGCGACGATCAGTCGTCCCGTGCGACGCGACGACGCGCCGTCGGCCGTCACCGGGTCGAGCCACGCGAACCGGATGACACGACCCGCCGACGGATCGAGCCCGGCGAGTGCGTGTTCCAGCGCGTCGTCCGCGAGCGCGACAAGGCCGTCCGCATCGACGTTCTCGTCGAACGCGGTGCGCTCGACGAGCGCCTCGACGTCGACGGATCCTGGCTCCGATGTCCGCAGGATCGGTGCGTCGCCGTCCGCGACGAGCGTCGCACGCAGCATGTCGTGCCGATCGATCACGGCACGCACGACCGCGACGAGCTGCGCGCGCTCGATTCCGACAGGCAGCTCTAGCCCGAGCGTCTGCTCGAACCGATCGAAGGACCCACCACGCGACGTCATGAACCGAACGGCCGGAGTCGACGGCATCTCGCCGACGCCCCCACCGGGGAGTTCCGCGAGGCCCGCCACGTCGGTGTCCGCGCTCAGCACCGCAACCCGCGCGAGCGCCTGGACCGTCTTGTGTTCGAACACCTGCCGCGGCGAGATGCGCAGTCCGCGGGCTTTCGCTCGGGACACCAACTGGATCGAGACGATGCTGTCGCCCCCGAGTGCGAAGAACGAATCCGTGGTGCCGACCGTGTCCAGTCCGAGCACGTCCGCGAACAGCTCGGCGAGCACCGTCTCCGTGGCGTCGACCGGTTCGGTTCGGTCCGCCGCGCGGAACACCGGCTCCGGCAGCGCCTTTCGATCCAGCTTGCCCACCGGTGTCAACGGCACCGAGTCGAGTACGACGATCGACGACGGAACCATGTGCGCTGGAAGCGAACCGGAGGCGAACCCCAGAAGCTCCCGCGGCTCGACCGTCCGCTCCGCGGCGGGAAGAACGTAGCCGACGATGGCAGCGCTTCCCGACGCCAGCTCGCGTACTGCAGTCGTGGCGAATTCGACGTCCGGATGCGATGCGAGCACCGCGTCGATCTCGCCGAGTTCGATACGGAACCCACGGATCTTCACCTGGAAATCCGAGCGGCCGACGTACTCGATCTCGCGGTCGGGCGTCCACCGCACGACGTCTCCGGTTCGGTACATCCGCGTTCCGTGGGCACCGTACGGATCGGCGACGAATCGTTCGGCGCTCAGGCCGGGCCTGCGGTGGTAGCCCTGTGCGAGCTGGATGCCTGCGATGTAGTGCTCGCCGCTGACACCGACCGGAACCGGCCGCAGGCGGTCGTCGAGCACCAACGACGACATTCCTCTGATCGGTCCACCGATAGTGATGCGGTCTCCGGCCTCGAGCGGCGCCGAGATGTTCGTCATGATCGTGGTCTCGGTGGGGCCGTACCCGTTGAAGAACTCGCGGTCACGTCGCGAATCCGTCCACCTCGCAACGAGTTCCGGCGGGCATGCCTCGCCGCCTGCGACGAGTACGCGCAGATCGTCGAGCCCATCGGGGTCGACAGTCGCGAGCGCGGCAGGCGTGATGAAGGCGTGTGTGACGCGTTCGCCGCGCAACAGCGACGTCAGTTCCTCGCCTCCGTAGATATCTGTCGGTGCCACGACCAGCGTCGACGACGATGCCAGCGCCAGCAGCAGTTCCAGGATCGACGCGTCGAAGCTCGGCGACGCGAAGTGCAACGCACGGTCGTCGCGGCCCAATCGGTATCGATCTCGTTGCTCCGCAGCGAAATTGGCGAGTCCCGAGTGGGTCACCACCACACCCTTGGGCCGTCCGGTGGAACCCGACGTGTAGATGACGTACGCGGGATGGCTCGCGTGCAGCGGCCGTCGCAGTTCCTCTCGTGCAACCGGCTCGGCGGAGCGCGAGGCCAGCAACCCCCGGAACTCGTCGTCGTCCAACACCTGCCATGAGATCGCCTCTGGGAGAGACTCTTTCGCGCTCGCCACGGTCAGACCCAACGCGGGCTGTGCGTCGTCGATCATGTGCGCGACGCGGTCCGCCGGATAGTTCGGGTCGACACTCACGAACGCGGCGCCCGACTTCGCGACGCCCCACAGCGCGACGATCGAGTCGAAGGACCGCGGAATCGCGATCGCGACGAGGTCGCCCGGCCCCACACCCGCGTCGAGAAGTACCCGCGCGAGACGCGACGAACGCCGGTCCAGTTCGGTGTAGGTCATCGAGGAGCCGCCGTACGAAACGGCGTCGCCGTCGGGTGCGGCGGCAACCGCTGCGGCGAGGAGCTCGGTCAGCACGACGGGCGGTTCCGGAGTCGAGGGTGCCCGGACGAGCGTCTCCAGTTCGAAGTCGTCGAGGATGTCGAGGTCGCCGATCGGCGTCGCCGGTCCGTGGACGACTGCACCGAGGATGGTTTCGAACCGTCTCGCGAGCGTGCGGGCGGTGTCCGCGTCGAACAGGTCGGTGGCGTACGTCAACGCACCCGCGAGGCCGGCGGATTCGCCGTTCACGCCGATCGTTTCGGACACCGTGAACTGCAGGTCGAACTTGGACGTGTTCGATTCCAGTTCGAGTCGAGAGACCTGCAGCCCCGGCAGGTCGAGCGTTTCTTCACCGAGATTCTGGAACACGAGTGCTACCTGGAACAGCGGAGTGCGATCGGTCGTGCGCTCCGGCGCGAGAATGTCGACGAGCTGTTCGAACGGCAGATCCGCGTGGCCGAACGCCGCGAGGTCCGCGGATCGCACCCGATCCAGCAGTTCGACGAACGGCTCGTCCGCGCGATCCAGTTCGGTGCGAAGTACCAACGTGTTGACGAACATTCCGATGAGGTCGTCCAGGGCTTGCTCACCTCGACCCGCGACAGGTGTACCGATGGCGATGTCGGACGCGGTCGACAGTCGCCCGAGCAGCACCGCGAGCGCCGCATGCAACACCATGAACAGAGTGCCGTTGCGTTCGCGCGCAAGCTGATTGAGCCCGGCATGTACCGAACCCGCGACCGAGAATTCGAGCGTCGCACCACGGTGGGACGCGACCCGCGGACGCGGGTGATCGGTCGGCAGTTCGAGGCGGTCCGGCAGACCGGCGAGTGCAGCGGTCCAGTACTCGGCCTGGGTGCTCAGGACGGAGTTCGAGTCGTTCTGGTCGCCCAGCACTGCGCGCTGCCACAGCGCGAAATCTGCGTACTGCACGTCGAGCGGTGACCACGACGGCGGTTGCCCGGCCGTCCGTGCGACGTACGCCGTCATCAGGTCGCGCGCGAGAGGACGCATCGAGAACCCGTCGCCCGCGATGTGATGCAGCACGACGGCCAGCACGTAGTCGTCCTCACCGATCGCGTACAGCCGGACTCGGAGTGGAACTTGTTCTGCGACGTCGAAACCCATCGACACGAAGGTCGCGAGATCGGCCGTCACATCGGACGCGTTCAAAAACCGCGGTTCGAGATCGAGATCGACACGATCGGCGGAGAGTACGAGCTGGCGTGGCACCCCGTCGTGCTCCGGGTATCGGGTGCGGAGCGGCTCGTGACGCCACACCACGTCGGTGACGGCCGCCGCGAGCGCGTCCGTGTCCAGGTCACCGACCAGCTTCATCGCGATCGGCAAGTTGTCCGCGAACGACGTGGTGTCGAATCGGTTGAGGAACCACATGCGCTGCTGGGCGAGCGACAGTGGCACCACCGACGGACGCACACGGGCGACGAGCGGAGTGCGTCCGTCGTCCGACGCGGAGTCGAGGCGCAGCGCCAACGCGGCGACGGTCGGTGCTTCGAACAACACTCGGACCGGCACCCTGGTATCGAGCGCGGCGCCGATGCGTGCCACGACTTGCGTTGCCACCAGAGAGTTTCCGCCGAGGTCGAAGAAGTTGTCGTCGGTTCCGACGCGAGGAAGCCCCAGTACCTGCGAGTAGACCTCTGCGACGATCTCCTCCGCTGCAGTCGTCGGCGGTAGATATTCGTTGACCCGGAACTCCGGTGACGGCAACGCTTTTCGGTCGAGCTTGCCGCTCGTGCCCAACGGCAGTGCGTCGAGAACGATGATCGCGGTCGGCACCATGTACGACGGCAGGATGTCACGTACGAACGTGGTCAGTTCCGAGCTGTCGGCGTCGGCTCCCGGCGCGAGCACGACGTACCCGGCCAGCTGATCTCCGGTCGACGTCTCCGCGACGAGCACGACGGCCTGACTGACCGACGGATGTGACAACAATGCCGATTCGATGTCACCCAATTCGATGCGCTGGCCACGGAACTTGACCTGGAAGTCGGTGCGACCGATGTACTCCAGCGCACCCTGTCCACCTGGGATCCACCGAACGAGGTCGCCGGTGCGATACATGAGTTCCCCGACGAAGCCGTTGGGGTCCGCGACGAACCGGTCGGCCGTCAGATCGGGTCGACCCACGTAACCCCGCGCGAGCTGCACTCCCGAGAGGTAGAGTTCGCCGGCCACCCCTGGCGCGACGGGTCGCAACCGTGCATCGAGCACGTGCACGCGAACGTTCCACTGCGGCACTCCGATCGGTACCGTCTGTCGCTGCAGCGACCTGACCGAAGTCGCTTCCCACTGGGTCACCGACACCGCTGCTTCGGTCGGACCGTACAGATTGTGCAGACGCGCGGACGACACCGCCGCGAACGCGTCGACGGTCTCGGGAGGCAGCGCCTCCCCGATGACGAACACGTGACGCAGAGACGTCAGCCGATCGGCAGCCGCGTGCGCCGCGAACACACCGAGCATCGACGGGACGAAATCGGTGACGGTCACCTGTTCGCGATCGACGATGTCGGCCACCAGCACTGGGTCGCGGTGCCCGTCGGGTGACATCAGGACCATCGACGCGCCGGTGCGCAACGGCAGGAAGAATCCCCAGAGCGACACGTCGAACGTCGTCGCGGTCTTCTGCAGGTAGACGTCGTCGCTGTCCAGGTCGTAATAGGCCGTCATCCAGGACATCTGGTTCTCGATCGCGCGATGCGACACAGCGACGCCCTTGGGTCGCCCGGTCGAGCCCGACGTGAAGATGACGTACGCCAGGTTGTCCCGGCGAACGTGTGCGCGGAGAACCCGTGCGGTAGCGGTGACGTCCCCGTCGGCCAGGATGGTGTCGATCTCGACGGCATCGACGCCGACGCCACCGGCCTCGGTGGGAAGCGCTGGGCGGTCGGCGGAGGTGGTCAACACGCAGAGCGGTCGCGCCGTATCGAGGATGTGGGCCAATCGATCGGCGGGATGCGCGGGGTCCAGCGGAACGAACGCGCCGCCTGCCGCGAGTACCGCGTACATACCGACGACCAACTCGGTGGAGCGGCGCACCGCGAGCCCGACGAGCACGTCGGGACCCACTCCACGATCGACGAGAACCCGGGCCAGGCGTTGCACACGGTCGTCGAACTCGGCGTAGGTCAGGCTCTCTCGATCGGACACGATCGCGACTGCGTCGGGGGTTCGCCGAACGCGTGCGTCGTAGAGATCGAGCAGTGTTCGCTCCGGCATCGCATGCGCGGTGTCGTTCCACGCCAGCATCACGTCGGTGCGTTCGGCGTCGGTCAACACGTCGATGTCACCGACGACGACGTGTGGATCGGCGACGGCCGCGCTCAGCACGGCACCGAGCCGATCGGCCAACGTGCGCACCGTGCGCCGCTCGAACAGGTCGGTCGCGTAGGTGAACGTGGCGGACATGCCCGCGGGCTCACCGGCCTCGTCGATCCGGGGCGTGATCGTCAGCTGCAGATCGAATTTCGCGACGGCCACATCGAGATCCAGCAATGTCACGGACGTGCCGGGAAGCTCGAAGCTGCTCTGTTGCAGATTCTGGAAGAAGAGAGCGACCTGGAACAACGGGTGATGGCCGGCGGAGCGAACCGGGTCGAGCACCTCGACCAGCCGCTCGAACGGCAGCTCGGCGTGCGCGAACGCGCCGAGGTCCGCCTCGCGGACGCGCCCCAGCAGTTCGACGAACGTCATCGACGGATCGACCTGGGTGCGCAGTGCCAAGGTGTTGACGAACATTCCGACGAGCGCGTCGAGGTCTTGCTCGCCGCGACCCGCGACGGGAGTTCCGACGACGACGTCGTTCGTCGCTGCGATCTTCGACAGCATGATCGCGAAGGCGGTGTGCATCGCCATGAACGGCGTCGCGTCGCACCGTCGAGCCAGTTCGGTCAGTGCTGCATGGACGGCCGCGCTCACCTCGAACTCGACCGTGTCGCCGACGCCGGATGCCTCCGCAGGTCGTGCTCTGTCCGTCGGCAACTCGATGCGATCTTCGATGTCGGCAAGTGCCGTCGTCCAGTATTCGAGCTGCCGCGACGCCAGCGACGCCGGATCGGACTCGGAACCGAGCAATTTCCGTTGCCACAGGCTGTAATCCGCGTATTGGACACGCAGCGGCGCCCACCCGGGCTCGCGGCCTTCGGCGCGAGCGAGGTACGCCGTCACCAGATCCGTGACGAGCGGCGCCACCGAAGCACCGTCGGCGCAGATGTGGTGTAGGACGACCACCAGCACGTGCCTGTCACCGCCGAGGGAGATCAGCTCGACGCGTAGTGGTACCGACGTGGACAGATCGAACGGTTGCAGTGCGACGTCGGTGAGGTGCGACGCGACGGCGCTGTCGGTCATCGACAGATACTTCAATTCGACGCCGGTGCGTTCGACCGGAACGACGACCTGGAAGCCGACACCGTCGCGATCGGGATAGACGGTCCGCAGCGACTCGTGTCGTCGCTGCAGATCGACGACGGCGTCGCGAAGCGCGTCGACGTCGACCGGCCCGTCGAGGCTCAGAGCTGCCGGAACGTTGCTGGCAGGCGACGTCGGATCGAATTTCTGGAGGAACCACATGCGCTGCTGCGCCAACGACAGCGGGATGACGTCGGGGCGCACCTCGGGTCCGAGCGGCAGCGCATCTCCGCCGCCGAGTTCCCCTTCCACCCGCGAGGCCAGTCCGGCGACTGTCGACGCCTCGAACACCACGCGTGCGGAGACTCGGGCGTTCAACCTTGCCCCTAGCCGCGACGCGACCTGCGTCGCGCTGAGGGAGTTGCCGCCGATTTCGAAGAAGTGATCGTCCAGGCCGACCCTCGGCACGCCGAGCACCTCGGCGAACGTCTCGGCCACGGCTCGTTCCATGTCGGTGACCGGCTCACGGAACGTGGCAGTGTCGAACACGGGTGCGGGAAGCGCCTTCCGGTCGAGCTTGCCGACCGGGGTGAGCGGGATGCGGTCCAGGACCACGATGGCCGCGGGAACCATGTGGCGTGCCAGCGACTGCCCGAGGAAGTCGAGCAATGCTCGCGGCTCGACGGTGTGCCCCTCGGCGGGAAGCACGTACCCGACCAGCGCGTCGACGCCGTCCGCCCCCGCATGTACCGCAGAGGCTGCGAAGTCGACGGTGTCGTGTGCCCCCAGCGCAGCGTCGATCTCCCCTAGTTCGATACGGAAGCCCCGGACCTTGACCTGGGAGTCGTTGCGTCCCACGTAGTCGATCGAGCCGTCGGGACGTACACGCACGGTGTCACCGGTGCGATACATCCTCCCCGCGCCACCGTCGGGAGCCCACGGATCGGCCACGAACCGCGACGCCGACAATCCGCCGCGCCGGTGATACGCCCGGGCCACGGCGGGCCCGGCGAGATACAGCTCGCCGACCACGCCGACGGGGACGGCCCGAAGACGGGAGTCGACGACGTAGGCGCGCACGCCGGTCAGCGGCGTACCGATCGGCATCGGCCCGGACGGGTCGAGGGGCGCGCTGCTGGTGGTGATGCACGTCGTTTCCGTCGGCCCGTACACGTTGTGAAAGCGTCGGCCGACAGCCCATCGCGCCACCAGTTCCGACGTGTACGCCTCACCGCCGACCATCACGGCTTCCAGATCGGGCAGGTCGTTGTTCGGAGCGGACGCCAGTGCCGCCGGCGTCACGAACGCATGGGTGACGCGGTGCCGCCTCAACACGTCGGCGAATTCGTCGCCCCCGACGATTCCGGTCGGCACGACGACCATCGTGGCGGCCGCGCCGACGGCGAGCAACAGCTCGAGCACCGCGGCGTCGAAGCTCGGCGACGCGAAGTGAAGGGTACGGGACTCGGCCGAGATGCCGAACGTCACGCGCTGCGAGTCGGCGAGATTCTGCAGGCCCGTGTGGGTGACGGCGACACCTTTGGGCTTACCGGTCGACCCCGACGTGTAGATGAGGTAGGCGAGGTTAGACGCGCGCAGAACCGACGTACGCTCCACCGCCGCAACGGGTTCCGACGACATCGCCGACGCATCGCGCTCGATGTCCTCCAGCACGATCCACGGCACGCTGCCGGGCAGGACGTCGATGGCGCGCCGGGTCGTCAGACCGGTCTTCGCACCCGAATCGTCGAGCATGTAGCGCACACGCTCGGCCGGGTAGTCCGGGTCGATCGGAACGAAGGCCGCGCCCGATTTCGCGACTGCCCACACGAACAGGACAGATTCCAACGAGCGGGTGACGGCGATGGCGACGAGATCCTCCGGGCCGAGACCACGCTGGATCAGAACGCGCGCGAGCCTCGATGATCGACGGTCGAGGTCCGCGTACGTGATCGAACCGTCGTCGGTGTGGACGGCGATCCCGTGCGGTCGCGCGTCCACCGCCGCCGCGAGAAGCTGCGGGAGCGTCGCGGAGCGCGCCGCCCGGTGCCGTGTCGCCCGGGTCGGCCGTTCCCTACCGCTTCGAGGTGTGCGCCTGCGTGTCGATTCGGATCCCGCCGAGTCGACGCTCACGCGGTTCGACTTTCAGCATGATCGGACAGGACGCATACGAAAAAAACGCACACTGAAGACACCGGTACCACAGCCATTCACCCCGAACTCGACTGATCCAGCGCACGCGCGTCCACATGCCGACACCGCGCTGCTGGATGACAACGCCGATCACTGTAAACCATTCGGTTGGTTCAAACCGCAAATTTCAAGCTATTTGCAGTTTTTACACCGTTCGAATGGTGTCGTTCCTGGCTCTGCCCGGTATCGGTCCGACTATTGCATTCGGCCGAACGACTTCCCGCCGACGAACAGCGTCACGCCGTCCGGTTCGTCGGCCGAACCGCCGTCGGTGACCACTACGGCGTCGAGATCCTCGAAGTCGTCACCGCCGAGTTCGCCTGTGTCGGCCGCCGGTACGAACGCATGCGTGACCCACTCGTCGAGGACGAGGTCCGCGAGCTCGCCGTCCCCGCTCGGCACGACCCACGCCGCTCCGACGACACCTGCGGCCAACAGGGCCGACAGTTGCCAGGCATCGCCGGCGTCGGACGCAGCGAGAAGCCGTGACTCGAACGTCACTCCGTATCGCCCGTTCGCTTCGGTCAGCGCAGCCACGAGCGTGCTCTGTCCGATCTCCTCGACGGTTCCGTCACCCGTCACGACGACGACCGCAGGGTCCGACGGATCGAGCAAGCGTGTGCGCTCGGAGTACGCGATCGGCCTGGGCGATGCATCGGAGACGGCACCGACGACGGACGCGTCGTCGATCGAGAGCACCTCCGGCCCCTCGGGCACGTCCGATCCGTCTCGTCCGAGGACCAGCCGAACACCCACGGCTTCGACGAGTGCCTGTGCGTCGCAGTCGCTTTCACCCACGACGACGGCCGCTCCGGTGAACGTCGTCGCGAGCACGGCGACTGCCCAATCCACCGACACGGGCACCGTGACGACGACTTTGTCTCCCGGTCCGACACCGCGACCGATGAGCACTCGTGCCAATCGGGCAGCGCGACCCTCGACGGTGAGGTACGACAGTTCCTCACCGTCGACCGCGACGGCGGGAGCGTCGGGATCCAGCTCGACGACAGAACCGATCACCTGCGGCAGGGACCTGTCCAGCGACACCGACGAGGCAGGGGCGGTCTCGGCCTCCGGCGCGGCATGCGCCTGGGTGAGGGCCCGTTCCTGTTCGCTCATGATGTCGATGTCGCCGACGATGACGAACGGGTCCGCAGCCACGGAACGCAGAATGCGCGTGAACCGGTCACCGAACGTTCGAGCGGTCGGCTCGTCGAACAGATCCGTTGCGTAGAGCAGGGATCCGAACAACCCCGCAGGGTGGCCGTCTGCGTCCGTCCGTGGTTCGACGGTGAACTGCAGGTCGAACTTGGCGCCCAACTCCCCCGCATCGAGACCCTCGACCGTCAGGCCCGGCAGATCCAGGCGCACGCGCTCGAGGTTCTGGAACGACAGCGCTACCTGGAAGATCGGATGACGCGCCTGCGAACGCGCGGGCACCACGGCGTCGACGACGTTCTCGAACGGTACGTCGGCATTACCGAAGGCACCGAGATCGGCCGTCCGCGCCTCGTCGACGAGCCCGGAGAAAGTTCCACCCAGATCGATCTCGGTGCGCAACGCAAGCGTGTTGACGAACATGCCGACGAGCTCGTCCAACTCGGCTGCCCCTCGACCCGCCACCGGCGTACCGACGACGACGTCGCTGCTGCCGCTGAGACGCCCGAGCAGGACCGCGAGTGCGGCGTGCACGACCATGAACAGCGATGCGCCGCGGTCACGTGCGAATGCGGCCAGCTGCGCATGGGATTCGGCGTCGAGGTCGAAGTCGACGGATCGACCCTGCATCGACTGCGTGGCCGGACGTGGCCGATCGGTCGGCAGATCGAGTGCGTCCGGAATGCCTGCGAGCGTCTTCGTCCAATAGCTCAGCTGTTCCGCCGCAACCGAATCGGCGTCGTCGACGGCTCCGAGGACGGCCCGCTGCCACAACGCGAAGTCCGCGTACTGGATCGGCAGTTCTGTCCATTCCGGCGCCTGACCGGCGACCCTCGCCGAGTACGCGACCATGACGTCGCGTGCCAACGGGGCGATCGACGCACCGTCGGCCGAGATGTGATGCACGACGAGCGCGAGAACGTGCTCCCGCGGCGACAGCCGAACGAGACCGACGCGGACCGGTACTGCGTCGGCGACGTCGAACCCGCCGAGAACGAGCTCGGCCACGACGCGGGTCGCGTCGGCTTCGCTGTCGACCGCGCGTGGCGTCAGATCGAACGCAACGTCGGCCGGAGCCAGAATCCGCTGCTGCGGGCCGTCGGCGTCGGACGGATAGATCGTGCGCAGCGACTCGTGCCGGGCGACGACGTCTGCCACCGCATGTCCGAGCGCGTCGGTGTCGAGATCACCGGAGAGCTTCACTGCCAGCGGGATGTTGTATGCGCCGGACTCGGGGTCGAGGTGGTTCAGCACCCACATACGTTGCTGCGCAAGCGACAGCGGGATACGTTCCGGTCGCGGCCCCGCGGTGAGGGCCGGGCGAACACCCGTGCCTGCCAGTTCGGAGACCGTTGCCGCGAACGCCGCGACGGTGGTCGCGTCGAACATGGTCCGCACCGGGATCTCGGCATCGAGAGCCGCACCGACGCGTGAGACCACCTGCGTCGCGATCAACGAGTTGCCGCCGAGCGCGAAGAAGTCGTCGTCGAGTCCCACCTGCGGAACACCGAGAACCTCTGCGAAGACCTCGGCCACGATGCGTTCGACATCGGTGGTCGGGGCGCGGAATTCCGCAGCCTCGAAGACGGGCTCCGGCAGCGCCTTTCGATCCAGCTTGCCCGACGGACCCAGCGGAAGCGCGTCGAGTACCAGCAGCACCGACGGCACCATGTACTCCGGCAGCACCTCGGCCGCCGACGTCAGCACCGCGTCCACGTCGATGGACGCCCCGGCAGCGGGCACCACGTATCCGACCAGACGCTCACCACGCACCAGGACGACCGCCTGCGCCACCGACTCGTCCGCCAGTACCGCGGATTCGATCTCCCCGAGCTCGATGCGGAGACCGCGCAGCTTGACCTGGAAGTCCGAACGCCCGATGTACTCGAGCTCGCTTTCGCGGTTCCAGCGCACCAAGTCGCCTGTGCGGTACAGCCTTTCGCCTACGTCGCCGAACGGATCGGCGACGAACCGATCGGCCGTCAGGTCAGGACGCGACGCGTACCCACGAGCCAGCTGGACACCGCCGAGGTAGAGCTCGCCCACCGCGCCGACCGCCACGGGACGCAGCCTGGCGTCGAGCACGTAGACCTGCGTGTTGAACACGGGTCGGCCGATGGGAACGCCTGCGGTGTCCGCATCGGTGACCTCGTGATACGTCACGTCGACGGCCGCTTCGGTCGGGCCGTACAGGTTCACCAGAGTCGTCGACGGCAGCACGTCGGACAAGGCTTTCGCGGTCGAGTACGGCAACGCCTCGCCGGACGCGAACACCCAGCGCAACGACCCGGCCGCCGACGCCGCCGGCTCCGACGCGAACACACCGAGCATCGACGGCACGAAGTGCGCCACGGTCACGCCTTCGGCCTCGATCAGACGTGCCATATACACCGGATCGCGGTGGCCGTCGGGGCGGGCGATCACGAGACGCGCACCGATCTGCAACGGCCAGAACAACTCCCACACCGACACGTCGAACGTGGTAGGTGTCTTCTGAACGACGTGATCGGCAGGCGTCAGTGCGTACTCGGCCTGCATCCACACCAGTCGGTTGACGATCGCGCGATGCTCGATCGTCACACCCTTCGGCTTGCCCGTCGATCCGGACGTGAAGAGTACGTACGCCGCATCCGACGCGCTCACCGGCCTCCTGCGTTCCGCGTCCGTCACCGGCGCGTCCGAGAACTCGGCGACATCGAGGTCGTCGATCACAATCGGCAGTTCGGAGGCGAAATCGCCGCGATCGCGCGACGTGGTGAGCGTCAGCGCGACGCGTGCGGTGTCCAAGATGTAGGCGATGCGCTCCGTCGGCTGCGACGGATCGACCGGCACGTAGGCGGCGCCGGCCTTCAGTACCGCGTAGATGCCGACCATCAGCTCGAAGGATCGCCCGATGGCAACGGCGACCGTCGACTCGGGACCGACCCCGCGACCGATCAGGTACCGGGCGAGTCGGTTCGCGCGGGCGTCGAACTGCGCGTAGGTGATTGTCCGGCCGTCGAACGTCAAGGCGGGGGCGTCCGGTGTCCGCGCCACCTGCGCGTCGAACATCGACACCAGGGTCGCCGACGGGTCGACGGCGTGGTCGGTCGCGTTGACCCCACGCACCAACCAGTGAAGTTCGCCGGCGTCGACCAACTCGATGTCGCCGACGGCGGTCTCGACGTCGGCCGTGACGGCGTGCAGAACCGCGACGAACTGGCGACCCAGCTCCGTGATCGTGTCCGCGTCGAACAGATCTGTGGCGTACACCATTTCGACGGATCGACCACGCGCACCGTCCGACTGCTCGTGCGGCTCGGAGACCGTGACCTGCAGATCCATCTTCGCGACGGCCGAATCGAAATCGACCGCGGCTGCCGTCAACCCCGGCAGTTCGAAGGACGACGACGAGAAGTTCTGGAACGTCAGCAGGACCTGCACGAGAGGGTGGCGTCCCTGCACACGCGGCGGATCGAGGACCTCGACGACACGCTCGAACGGCAGATCCGCATGCGCGAACGCGGACAGATCCACTTCGCGTGCCTGAGCCAGAACGTCACCGAAGCTCTGCGAGCCGTCGATCTGCGTCCGCAGGACCAGGGTGTTGACGAACATGCCGATGACGTCGTCGAGTGCGGCCTCACCGCGACCGGCGACCGGTGTGCCGACGGCGACGTCCTCGCTGCCGGACACGCGCGACAGCAAGACGGCCAGCGCCGCGTGCACGACCATGAACGGGGTCACGCCCCGCTCGGCAGCCACCCGGTCGATTGCTGCGGTCGTGGTCTCGTCGAGCGTCAGCGAGTGCGCCGCACCTCTACCGCTCGACGCGGAGGGCCGGGCACGGTCCGCCGGCAGTTCGATCTCGTCGTCGAGCCCGGCCAGCGCCGTCTTCCAGTAGGCCTCCTGCTTGCTGACGATCGACGACGCGTCGTCCGGCGATCCGAGGACCTCGCGCTGCCACAGCGTGTAATCGGCGTACTGCACGGGCAACGGCGTCCAGCCGGGTTCCTCGCCGCGGCTTCGCGAGACGTACGCGGTGATCACGTCACGCATCAGCGGAATCATCGAGAACCCATCTGCGGCAATGTGATACGCGACGACGACGAGTACGTACTCGCTGTCGCCGACCTCGAGGAGCCTGATCCGCAGCGGTGCTCGCCGTGTGACGTCGAAGCCCTCGGTGACGATCGTCGTCACCGCGTCGAACAGATCGGTCTCGGCGACGGCCTCCACGCGGAAGTCGGCGCGCCCCGAGGCCACCGGCATGACGACCTGGATGCCGGTGCCGTCCGACTCCGGATACACGGTGCGCAGGATCTCGTGCCGTGCGACGACGTCGTCGATCGCCGCCGTCAGCGCGTCGACGTCGAGCGTTCCCGTCAACCGCACCGCTGCCGGAATGTTGTTGACGGCCGATGCCGGGTCGAGCCGGTTGAGGAACCACATGCGCTGCTGTGCGAGCGACAGCGGGATCCGGTCCGGTCGCGGCATCGCCGTCAGTGCGACGCGTCCGCCGGTGTGCGATTCGACGCCTGCCGCCAGCGCCTCGACGGTCGGCGCCTCGAACAGCGTCCGGACCGGAACCGACGAGTCAAGTGCCGCACCCAGTCTCGACACCACCTGCGTTGCGACGAGCGAGTTGCCGCCGAGCGCGAAGAAGTCGTCGTCCAGACCGACGCGTTCGACACCGAGTACCTCGGCGAAGATTCCCGCGACGATCTCCTCGACCGGCGTGGACGGTGCACGGAACTGTCGGGCAGCGAATTCCGGTGCGGGAAGCGCTTTTCGGTCGAGCTTGCCCGACGTGTTGAGCGGGAACTCGGCGAGTACCACGATCGCGCCGGGGACCATGTACGTCGGCAGCGTCTGCCCCAGCGCCGCGCGCAGTGCGTCCGTGTCCACGGTGTCGGTACCCGCAGGAACGACATAACCGACGAGTTGATCACCGGCATCGGTGGCGACGACAGCAGCCGCGGACAGACCGACGGACGGATGCGCGGCCAAGGCAGCCTCGATCTCGCCGAGCTCGATGCGCTGTCCGCGGAACTTGACCTGGAAGTCGGTGCGACCGATGTAGTCGATCGTGCCGTCGGCACGCCACTCCACGAGGTCACCCGTGCGGTACATGCGAGCGCCGTGCTTGGAGAACGGGTTCGCGACGAACCGATCCGACGTCAGGTCGACGCGCCCGTGGTAGCCACGAGCAAGCTGAACGCCTGCCAGATACAGCTCACCGGGAACACCGACGGGTACCGGATGCAGTCGCGAGTCGAGAACGTAGACCGCCGAATTCCATTCGGGGACACCGATGGTCACGGCTGTACCTGCCGCGGTGTCGGTCACGTCGGCGTAGGTGATCGACACTGCCGCTTCGGTCGGGCCGTACAGGTTGTGGACGCGCGCCGAGGAGACGCGGGCGAAGTCTCGGACGGCCTCGCCGGGCAGTGCCTCGCCGATGACGAAGATCTGGCGCAGGCTCGCGATCGATGCCCGTGTCACCGCTGCTGCGAACACCGACAGCATGGTCGGCACGAAGTCCGTGACGGTCACCGCATGTCGTGCGATGACGTCGGCGAGATAGGCGGGGTCACGATGTCCGTCCGGCGTCGCGAGGACGAGAGTCGCGCCCACGCGCAGAGGCAGGAAGAATCCCCACAGGGACACGTCGAACGTCGTCGCGGTCTTCTGCAGATAGACGTCCGCTGCGCCCAGTCGATATTCCGACTGCATCCACTGCATCTGATTTACGATCGCCCGGTGGCTGACGGCAACGCCCTTCGGCCTGCCCGTCGATCCGGACGTGAAGATGACGTACGCGACGGAGTCCGGCGAGACCCGCGGCGGGGTGAACATTGCGTCGGATTCGGGACGAGCGTGCACGTCGACGACCGGAACGTCCACCGGCGGCGTGAACTCGTCCTCGGACCTGGTCAGCACACAGACGGGTGCCGCGGCGTCGAGGATGTAGCCGATGCGCTCGGCCGGGTGGTCGGGGTCGATCGGAACGTACGCGGCGCCGGAACGCAGCACCGCGTACATCGCCACGACCAGATCGACGGACCGTCGAACAGCAAGAGCGACACGTGTTTCCGGTCCTGCCCCCGACGCCGTGAGCACTGCCGCCAACGAGTCGACGCGCTCGGACAACTCGCCGTACGTGAGCGACACGCCCTCGTACACGAGCGCCGTTGCGTCGGGACGTTCGGCGGCGACGGCGTCGAATCCGTCGAGAAGCAACGCAGCCGGCAGCTCGTGATCCGTCGCATTCCATGCGCGCAGCAGGGCGTCGCGTTCCGGTTCGGTCGTGACGTCGATGTCGCCGACGACCGATGCCGGGTTCGTCGTCACCGCCTCGAGGACGGCGAGGAATCGCGATTGCAGCAGCTCGATGCCCGACGGGTCGAACAGATCTGTCGCATAAGTGAATTCGACCGACCAGCCGTCACCTTCAGTCGGCTCCGACACTGCAACCTGAAGATCGAACTTGGCGGTGCCCGCATCGAAGTCGACTGCGGAGACGCTGAGGTTCGGAAGGTCGAGTTCGGAGCGACCGAGATTCTGGAAGAACAACGCCACCTGGAACAGCGGGTGCCGTGCCGTCGATCGAGCCGGATCGAGGATCTCGACGAGTCGTTCGAACGGGATGTCGGCGTTGACGAACGCCGCGAGGTCGGACTCTCTGACCTGAGCCAGCACCTCGTCGAAACGAGCTGGTGCGTCGACACGTGTCCGCAGCACGAGCGTGTTGACGAACATGCCGATCATGTCGTCGAGTGCAGCATCACCGCGGCCGGCGATCGGAGCGCCGACGGCGATGTCGTCGGTGCCCGACAGGCGCGCGAGCAGCACGGACAGCGCGGCGTGAACCACCATGAACGGCGTGGCCCGTTCCGCGGACGCCAGATCCTCGACTGCACTTCGCAGCGACGCGTCGATGTCGAACCGATGCGTCGTGCCGCGTCCCGACGCAACAGCCGGACGCGGCCGATCGAACGGCAGGTCCAATTGTTCCGGTACGCCGGCAAGTGTCTTCTGCCAGAACGCCTTCTGCGCGGAGATGATCGATTCGGGATCGTCCTCCGAGCCGAGTACCTCGCGTTGCCACAGCGCGTAATCGGCGTACTGAACCGGCAATGGCTCCCAGTCGAGGTCGAGCCCGGCCGCGCGAGCGGTGTAGGCACGCACGACGTCACGCGTCAGCGGGCCGAGCGAGTAGCCGTCGGCCGCGATGTGATGGGCGACGAACACCAGAACATGCTCGGTGGACGACACCTCGAACAGGCTCGCACGGAACGGGGCACGCGTCGTGACGTCGAATCCGGCGAGCACCGTCTCCTCGATCGACGCGGCCAGTTGCTGGGCGTCCACTGGAATCGGTGCCAGGTCGGGAATGACCGACCGAGTCGACACCACCTCCTGATAGCCGACGCCGTCGATCTCCGGATACACCGTCCGCAACGATTCGTGACGGGACAGCACGTCGGCGACCGCGACGTGCAACGCATGCCGATCGAGCAAGCCCGACAACCGAATCGCGACGGGAATGTTGTTGACCGCGGAGTCCGGATCCAGGCGGTTGAGGAACCACATGCGCTGCTGCGCCATCGACAGTGGAACGTGATCCGGTCGTTGCTGCGGAGTCAGCGGGACACGAGCGCCCCTGCCCACCTCGGATTCGATGCGCACCGCGAGCGAGGCGACGGTCGACACCTCGAACAACAGACGAACCGGGACGGTCGTGTCCAGCGCAGCACCGAGGCGGGAGACGACCTGCGTCGCGATCAGCGAGTTACCGCCGAGCGCGAAGAAGTCGTCGTCCGCGCCGACGCGTTCGACACCGAGCACGTCGCCGAACACGGACGCGATGATCTCCTCGACAGGAGTCGACGGCGCACGGAAGGCGCGCACCTGAAGTTCTGGCTCCGGCAATTTCGCACGGTCGAGCTTGCCCGCCGCATTGGTCGGAAGGGCGTCGAGCACGACGAACGCTGCCGGAACCATGTACGACGGCAACTCCGCCGCCAGCGTCCGGCGCAGCTCCTCGAGGTCGACCGGTGTACCGGCGACGACGTACAGCACGAGGCGATCGCTCTTGACCACGGCAACCGCGTCGGTCACCGAAGGTGCTGTGCGCGCGACCGATTCGATCTCGCCGAGCTCGATACGGAGACCACGGAGCTTGACCTGGAAGTCGGTGCGTCCGATGTATTCGAGTTCGCCGGACGCGTTCCACCGCACGAGATCGCCGGTCCGGTACATCCGTCCGCCACCGAACGGGTCGGCGACGAACCGCTCGGCGGTCAACGTCGATCGTCCGTGGTACCCGCGCGCGGTCTGCACACCCGCCAGGTAGAGCTCGCCGGCCACTCCGACGGGCGTCGGGTTCAGCCGACCGTCGAGAACGTACGCGGCGGTGTTCCACACCGGGGTGCCCATGGGTGCCGTGGTGTCGTGCAGCGCGTGGCCGTCGACGCCTGCCACCGGCCTGCTCGTCGCGTGCACGGTGAATTCGGTCGGCCCGTACAGATTGTGAACCTGCGCATCGGTCGCTCGGGCGAGCCCGGTGACGACCGACGCCGGAAGCGCTTCTCCCGCAAGCTGAATCAATCGCAGCGACGACGCGTCCCGCGCGGCCATCTCGGCGGTGAACACGGGCACCATCGACGGTACGAACGAGGTGGCGGTGACCGCCTTCTGCTCGACGACGTCGGCCAGGTAGGTCGCGTCGCGGTGACCGTCGGGACGCGCGATGACCATTCGAGCACCGGACGCCGGTGCACCGAACAGTTCCCAGACCGACACGTCGAACGTGAACGGCGTCTTCTGCAGGACGACATCGTGCCCGCCGAGTCCGTATTCGTTCACGATCCACGCGATCTGGTTGACCACCGCGCGGTGCGGTACCGCGACACCCTTGGGACGACCGGTCGAGCCGGACGTGAAGATCACGTACGCAAGTTGATTCGGGTGCGTCGACCCGCGACGATCGGCGTCCATCAATGGCTCGGCCCGGTAGTCGGACAGGTCGAGCGTGTCGATCCGGACGACGCTCGTTCGCGGCGCGACGAAATCGTCGCGAGTCGTCGTCAGCACGACGGGAGCCTCGGACACGTCGAGAATGTAGTCGTTGCGCTCGGCCGGCTGGTCGGGATCGATCGGTACGTAGGCGCCGCCCGCCTCGATCACCGCATACAGCGCGACGACCATGTCCACGGACCGGCGAATCGCGACGGCCGTCAGGACGTCGGGCCCGACACCGAGTGTGACGAGATGGCGCGCGAGAGTCGTCACACGCGAACGGAACTCGCGGTAGGTGACGGTCTCGTCGTCGAAGGACAGCGCCACCGCGTCCGGCGTGGTCGACGCCATCCGGTGGAACGCGTCGAGCACGAACTCGTCGGCCACGTCGTGGCTCGTGACGTTCCAGGTCTCCAGCACCGTCGTGCGCTCGGCGCTGTCGATCAGCTCGATGTCGCCGACGACCGTCCCGGCATCTCTGGTCACGGCGCCGAGGACACCGATCAACCGCGACGCCAGAGTCGCGATCGTCGATTCGTCGAACAGGTCGGTGGCATAGGTGAATTCGAGCTTCCATTGCGCGTCGTTCTCGGAGACGGTGACCTGAAGGTCGGTCTTCGCGACGGCAGTGTCGAACTCGACTCCGGACACGGTCAAGCCCGGCAACTCCAGGCTGGTGGTCCCGAGGTTCTGGAACACGAGCAGCACCTGGAACAGCGGGTGGTGCGCCCTCGATCGCGGTGGATCGAGTACCTCGACGAGACGTTCGAACGGCACGTCGGCGTTACCGAACGCGTCGAGATCGGAGCGACGCACGGCGGCGAGCAGGTCGGTGAACGAGTCGGCCGGGTCCACGACGGCGCGCAGGACCAACGTGTTGACGAACATGCCGACGAGGTCGTCGAGAGCTTCCTCGCCACGACCCGCGACGGGTGTTCCGACCGCGATGTCCTCGGTTCCCGACAGCCGGGCCAGCAGCACCGACAGCGCGGCGTGCACCACCATGAACGGCGTCGCGGACTGCGTCGTTGCCAGCGCCTCGATGGACCTGCGCAGCGACGCGTCGATGTCCGTCGCGTACGTCGCACCCCGTCCCGACGCCACGGCGGGACGTCGCCTGTCCGACGGCAGGTCCAGTTGTTCGGGCAGGTCCGCCAACGCGCCGCGCCAGAATCGTTCCTGCGCGGAGATCAACGATCGTGGATCGTCTTCCGAGCCGAGGACCGCGCGCTGCCACAGCGCGAAGTCCGCGTACTGCACAGCCAAGGGCGCCCATCCTGGAGCGTTGCCGTCGCTGCGGGCGGCGTACGCGGTGACGACATCTCGCGTCAGCGGAAGCATCGAAAAACCGTCCGCCGCAATGTGATGCGCGACGAGAATCAACACGTGTTCGGTGGGTGACACCTGCAGCAGGCGCAGTCGAACCGGCACCTCGGCTGTCACGTCGAATCCCTGCGACACGACATCGACGACGCGGCCGTGCAACGCCGTTTCGTCGACGCGTTCGGGAAGCAGATCGGGCGCGGCGTCGTCCGTCTCACGCACGACCTGGCGGCCGACGCCGTCGACCTCCGGGTACACGGTGCGCAACGCTTCGTGCCTGTCGACGACGTCGTAGATCGCAGCCTGCAACGCGTCGACGTCCAGCAGCCCGGACAGCCTGATCGCGACCGGAATGTTGTCGACGGCCGAGTTCGGGTCGAGGCGGTTGAGGAACCACATGCGCTGCTGCGCCATGGACAGAGGAACGACGTCGGGACGTTCACGCTTCGTCAGCGGCTCACGCGCCGACGAACCGTCGGCCTGCGCGGCGTCGACCGACTTCGCGAGACCGGCGACGGTCGGTGCGTCGAAGAACGCACGCACGTCGAGCTTGATCGACAGTTCGGCTCCGACGCGAGCGATCGCGCGGGTCGCGCTGAGCGAGTTACCACCGAGTGCGAAGAAGTCGTCGTCGACGCCGACGCGTTCGACTCCGAGGATGTCCTCGAAGACGGCGACCAGGGTGCGCTCGACATCGGTTGCCGGAGCACGGTATTCGGCGGCCGCGAGGGTGACGTCGGGCTTCGGGAGGGCCTTGCGGTCGAGCTTTCCGCTCGCGTTCAGCGGGAACTCGTCGAGCACGACGAACACGGCCGGAACCATGTAGTCCGGCAGCGTGCCGCGGATACCGGCGGCCAGTGCAGCGGAGTCGGCTTCACCGGTCGTCGTGACCAGATACGCCACCAACTGATCGTCGACCCCGGAATCCGAGTCGTCGGAACGGACGACGACCACAGCCTGGCGGACCGTCTCCTGAGTGAGAAGCGCCGCTTCGATCTCACCGAGTTCGATGCGCAGACCACGAAGCTTCACCTGAAAGTCGGTGCGGCCCAAGTATTCCAAGACACCTGCGGCGTTCCAGCGCACGAGGTCGCCGGTGCGGTACATCCTCTCGCCGGAGTCGCTGTACGGGTCGGCGACGAACCGGTCGGCGGTCAGATCGGGTCGCGCGATGTATCCGCGCGCCAGCTGCACACCCGACAGGTAGAGCTCGCCGGGCACGCCGGGCGGAGTGCGGTCGAGGCCCTCCCCAAGCACGTGCAGTCCGGTGCGGGGCACCGCGACGCCGATCGGTACCGACACGAGGTCGGAGCTGTCGGTGCGGTGGTACGTGACGTCGACGGCAGCCTCGGTCGGGCCGTAGAGATTGTGCAGTTCGGCGTCGAACACCTCGTGGAAACGAGCCGTCGTCGACGCAGGCAGTGCCTCGCCCGACGCGAACACCTGCCGCAGGCTCGGAATCGTCGGCGCCTGGTCCGAGTCGAACTGGCCGAGGAACACCGACAGCATCGACGGCACGAAATGTGCGGTCGTCACACCGTGCGTGCTCATCGTCTCGGCGATGTACGCCGGATCGCGGTGGCCGTCGGGCGCGGCGACGACGAGCCGTGCGCCCGCTTGCAGCGGCCAGAAGAATTCCCACACCGACACGTCGAACGTGAAGGGAGTCTTCTGCAGAACGACGTCGTCGGCGGTCAGCGGGTAGTCGGCCTGCCGCCAGTCGAGGTTCGCGACGATGGCCTCGTGCGAGACTGCAACACCCTTCGGGCGTCCCGTCGAACCCGACGTGAAGATGACGTACGCGGTGTTCGCCGGATCGAGCGCACCGTTGCGTTCGTCGTCGACGAGCGGTTGCGACGCATACTGCGCCAGATCTTCGGTGTCCACGTTCAGCGCACGAACGTCGCCCGGTAGCGCGACGTTCTCGGTCGACGTGGTGAGCACGAGAATGGGCTCGGCGATGTCGACGACGTAGCCGATGCGATCGGCGGGATGTCCGGGGTCGATGGGAACGTACGCGCCTCCCGCAGCACTGATCGCGTACATCGCGACGAGCAGGTCGAGCGACCGCGAGATCGACAGACCGACGCGAACGTCAGGGCCGACTCCGAGCTCGACGAGGCGACGGGCCAGACGATTGACCCGGCCGTCGAATTCGGCATACGTGAGTTCGGTCCCGTCGAAGGTCACCGCGACCGCGTCGGGGGTGCGCTCGACCTGGTCGCGAAAACGACTGACGAGCGTCTCGGCGACGGGGGCCGCAGCGACCTCGCCGAGCACCTCTCGGGCGTCGGCGACGACGGTCGCGACGATCCCCTCCAGCCCACCGTCGGCCGCTTCGACGGCACCCGGTGCCACTGTCGACAATGCGAGCGGGACGAGAGCGTCGGCGCCGAGCACTCCGCCCATGGCGGTGTCGAGGTTGCCGATCTCGCGGTGCAGGTCTCCGTACGTGATCGTCGAACTACCGACAGCGACGGCGACACGGTCGGCCTGACCTGCGGCGACCCGTCCGACCAACCCCGGTAGATCTTCGATCGCCGTCGACTGCGAACCGGACCCACCAGACACCATCTACCTCGTCCTCCCAATCACCACTCGCGAAACCTCGATTATCGCAGCCGTACGAAGCCTACTGACGAACGGACCACCGCCCAGTTCGCCGACGGATTGTTCCGATACCCACCTGATCAGGTCGGCATCCGAATGATCCGTCGGCAAACTCCCCGTACCCGCCGCCTCAGCTCTCGACCACGGTCGACGCGGTCTCGATCATCGAGGCGATCAGCGACGCATACCCTTCGGCACCGAGTGCGGGCAGGATTCCGGGAACCAACTGCGACAGTGCGACCGTGATCAGTGCCTCCGGCTTGAGCGTGGCGCCCATCGCCTTCGACACCGCACCGATCTTGGTGTTCAGTTCCTCGAACGTGACCTCGGTTCCGTCGTGGGTCAGTGCGACGGACGCCGGCGAGGCAGCGGCCGCCTCCGACACCAGCCCCGGCAGGTCGTCGACCGTCTTGGCCGCCCGCTTCGGCGCGAACGCCGCACGCTCGGCTTCCGACAGGATGTCGATCGATCGCAGTGTCACCGACGGATCCTGCGTGACCGCGTCGAGAATCCGCAGGAACCTGTCCGCGAACTTCTCGACCGTCGAGCGCGTGAACAGCGCCGTGGCGTAGTTGAACAGCGCCTTCACATCCGTGAGCGCACCCGAGTCGTCGAACTGCTCGATCGCCGTGAGCTGCAGATCGAACTTCGCCTGATCCTCGTCCGCCGCCAGCGTCGACACTTCGAGTCCCGGCAGCGCGAACGTTCCGCTCACCGCGTTCTGGAACGTCAGCATCACCTGGAACAGTGGCGAGAACGCACTCGAGCCCGACCGGCCACCGGCCGTGCGTCCCATGGACTCCACGAGTCGCTCGAACGGTACGTCCGCGTGACCGAAGGCCGCGAGATCGGTGTCCTTCGTCCGAGACAGCAAGTCCGCGAACGAGATTCCACCGTCGACGTGGGTGCGCAGCACCAACGTGTTGACGAACATGCCGACGAGGTCGTCGAGCGCCTCTTCACCACGACCCGCCGTCGGTGTACCGATGGCGATGTCGTCGGTGCCGCTGAGTCGAGCGAGCAGCACGGCGAGCGCACTGTGCACGACCATGAAGACCGTCGCATTGTGCTCGCGCGCCGTCTTCTCGAGGCGGTATGCGATTTCCGGACCGAACGAGAACTCGTACGCGGCACCGATCGTGGACTGACGCGGCGGACGCGGATGATCGGTCGGCAGCGGCAGCAGTTCCGGTAGACCCGCGAGTTCGCGGTTCCAGTACGCCAACTGAGTGGAGATGGCGCTGTCCGGATCGTCCTCGCTTCCGAGAACTTCGCGCTGCCACAACGTGAAGTCCGCGTACTGCACCGGCAACGGCGCCCACTGCGGAGCATCCCCTGCCGCTCGCGAGGTGTAGGCGAGCATGACGTCGCGGATCAACGGACGCATCGAGAATCCGTCGGCCGTGATGTGATGCGCGACGAGTGCGAACACGTACTCGCTCTCGCCGAGCGAGAACAGCGCCGCTCGCACCGGGACCTCGGTCGTCACGTCGAACCCGGCGCCCAGTACGGCACCGACCCGTTCGTAGACCTCCGACTCGGACACCGGAATCGGTGTCAGATCCGGAAGCGCGTCGGCGACGGGACCGATGACCTGGATCGGGCCGGTCTCGCTGTCGGGGTACGTCGTGCGCAGTACCTCGTGACGCTCGACGACGTCGGCCATCGCAGCCGCGAACGCGTCGGTGTCGAGCGCGCCCGAGAATCGAACGGCCGCAGGGATGTTGTACGCCGCCGACTCGGGATCGACCTGGTTCAGCGTCCACATGCGCTGCTGCGCGAGCGACAGCGGAACCGCCGCAGGCCGTTCCCGCGCGACGAGCGGCACACGAGCGCCACCGCCGACGAGGGGCTGGATCCGCGCGGCCAATGCCTCGACGGTCGACGCCTCGAACAGCGCGCGCACCGGGATCTGCGTGTCCAGTGCGGCACCGAGCCGGGACACGACCTGCGTCGCGATCAGCGAGTTGCCGCCGAGCTCGAAGAAGTCGTCGTCCAGTCCGATCCGATCCAGTCCGAGCACATCGGCCAGCGTCCGGACCACCACTTCCTCGACCGGGTTGGTCGGCGCTCGGAATTCTCGAGCGACGACCTCCGGCTTCGGCAGCGCCTTGCGATCGAGCTTTCCGTTCGTGTTCAGCGGCAACGCATCCAGCACGACGTAGGCCGACGGCACCATGTACGACGGCAGGCTCGACGTCAGTGCCGCACGAGACGACGCGACATCGAACTCGTCGGCAGCAGGCACGACGTACGCCACGAGCTGATCACCGGTACGGCCGTCGTTGTGCACGGTCACCGCCGCCTCGCGGACGGCGTTCTGATCGCGCAGCGCCGTCTCGATCTCACCGAGCTCGATACGGTAACCGCGCACCTTGACCTGGAAGTCCGCGCGCTCGACATAGTCGAGTTCGCCTGCGGCAGTCCACTTCACGACGTCACCCGTGCGGTACATACGCGTGCCGTCGGTCTGGTCACTCCGCAGGCTACGCTCCTGGCCACTCGAGAACGGGTTCGCGACGAACCGATCCGACGTCAGGTCTGCCCGGCCGTGGTATCCGCGCGCCAACTGCGCACCGGCCAGATACAGCTCGCCGCTGACCCCGACCGGAACCGGCTGCAGGCGACTGTCGAGGACCAGCACCTCGCTGTTCCATTCGGGCCGGCCGATCGGAACGGACGTCACGTCCGCATCGGTGACGAGGTGCGACGTGATCGACACCGCCGCCTCGGTCGGTCCGTACAGGTTGAACAGTTCTGCCGAGTTGTTCCGGCGGAATGCACGAGCGGTTGCAGGCGGGAGCGCCTCACCGATCGCGAGGACGCGTCGCAACGTAGTCGGCAACGTGCCACCGGCGACGGTCGTCAACATCGACAACATCGACGGCACGGCATGCAGGGTCGTGACTGCATGATCGCGCATCAACGCGAGCAGGTAGTCCGGATCGCGGTGTCCGTCTGCCGTGGCGACGACGATGCTTCCGCCCGACGTCAGCGCGGACCAGAACTCCCACACCGACAGGTCGAAGGTCGCAACCGTCTTCAGCAGCACCGAATCCGTTGCATCCATACCGAACTCGGCGTGCTTCCACAGCAGCTGATTGACGATGGCGCCGTGCGTCACCGCAACACCCTTGGGCTTGCCCGTCGAACCGGACGTGAAGATCACGTATGCGGTGTTCTGCGGACGCAGCGGCGCACGCCGCTCCTCCGGTGCGATCGGCGACGCGTCGGAGCAGGCGTTCTCGAGCTCCGAGAGCGCGACCGAACCCGAGCCGATGTCCTCGCCTGCGGTGATCACGCAGACCGGATCGGCGACGTCGAGGATGTACTCGACCCGCTCGGCTGGCTGATCCGGATCGATCGGCACATACGCGCCACCTGACTTCACGATGGCGTACATGCCGACGAGCAGGTCCACCGACCGTCGAATGGCCAAGCCGACCAACGACTCCGGTCCGACGCCACGTTCGACGAGTGCGCGTGCGACACGGTTGACACGGGCATCGAAATCTCCGTACGACAGCGACTCGCCCTCGTACACCAACGCCGTTGCCGCCGGATCGCGACGCACCTGTGCGTCGAACAGGTCGACGAGTGTTGCGCTCGAATCCGTGTCGTGACCGGTGTCGTTCCAGCCGGACACCAACGCGTCACGTTCGTCGTCGTCGAGGATCGCGATGTCGCCGATTGCCGTCGACGGCGCCTGCGTCACGGACTCCAACACGCGCACGAAACGCTCGACGATCGTTTCGACCGTTCCGCGTTCGAACAGATCCGTCGCGTACGTCATGATCGCCTCGAAACCTGCCGGCGCACCGTCGTCGTCGTAATGATCGGCGAGGATGAGATGCAGATCGAACTGCGAGTTGCCGGAGTCCGCGTCGACTGCCGAGACCGTCAGGTCGCCGAGCTCCAGGCTGCTTCGTGCCACGTTCTGGAACGAGAAGCCCACCTGGAACAGCGGATGACGCGCCGTCGACCGTGCCGGGTTGAGCACCTCGACGAGACGCTCGAACGGCACGTCCGCGTTGGCGAACGCCTGCAGATCCGTCTCGCGAGCCGTCGCGAGCAGGTCCACGAAGCTGCGCTCGCCTGTCACGTCGAGTCGGAAGACCAACGTGTTGACGAACATGCCGACGAGGTTGTCGAGCACGGCCTCACCGCGGCCTGCGATCGGCGTTCCGACAGCGATGTCCGTCATGCCGGACAGGCGCGACAGCAGCACCGAGAACGCCGCGTGGACGGCCATGAACACCGTCGCGTTGTTCTCGCGTGCCAGATCCTGCAGTGCCGCATGGGTTGTCGCCGGCACCGCGAATTCGACGCGATCGCCCCGGAAGCTCTGATCTGCAGGCCGCGGCTTGTCGATCGGAAGCGTCAGCTGGTCGGGCAGATCGGCGAGTTCGCTCTTCCAGTACTCGAGCTGGCGTGCACCGACCGATGTCGGATCGTCCTCGTCACCGAGCACGTCCCGTTGCCACAGCGCGTAGTCCGCGTACTGCACCGGCAGGGGTGCCCAATCCGGGGACTGCCCGTGAGTGCGGGCGCCGTACGCCGTCATCAGATCGGTCATGACCGGCACTGCCGACGAGCCGTCGGCCGAGATGTGGTGCACGACCATCGCGAGGACGTACTCCGGTGCCTCGCCGTCGATGCGGAACAGCGTGATGCGCACCGGCACTTCGCTGGTCACGTCGAACTGCGTCGCCGCGAGCGCGAGCACCTTCTCGGTGACCGCTGCCGCGTCGACCGACTCGACGGTCAGCGCGATGCCTGCCTGCTCCGGCGTCAGAACCTTCTGCGCCGGACCGGAATCGGTGTTCGGGTAGACCGTGCGCAGCGTTTCGTGGCGTGCGACGAGGTCGCCGATCGCCTCGGCGAACGCATCCTCGTCGAGCTCGCCCGACAGACGCAGAGCCATCGGAATGTTGTACGCGGTCGACGCACTGTCGAATCGGTTGAGGAACCACATGCGGCGCTGCGCGAGGGACAGAGGCACATGCTGCGGACGCTCGCGCGCCACCAGTTCCTGACGACCGCCGGCACCGACCGACGACTCGACCCGTCCGGCCAGGTCACCGACCGAGGATGCCTCGAACAGAAGCCGAACCGGAACCTGCGTGTCGAGCGCTGCCCCGAGCCGCGACACGACCTGCGTCGCGATCAACGAGTTACCACCGAGCGCGAAGAAATCGTCGTCGACACCGACCCGGCCCACACCCAGCACGTCCGCGAACACACCCGCAACGATCTCTTCCAACGGCGTCGACGGTGCACGGAACTCCACCGCCGCGGTCGTCGGCACCGGAAGCGCACGACGATCGAGCTTGCCGTTGACCGTCAACGGAATCGCCCCGAGCACCACGAACGCCGACGGCACCATGTACTCCGGCACCAACGTCGCCACACCCGACCGCACTGCCTCGACGTCGGCCGTGCCGACGAGGTAGGCGACCAGACGCGTCGCACCCGGGGTGTCCTCGCGCACGATCACCGCAGCCGCGGTCACACCCGGCTGCGCCGACACCGCCGCCTCGACCTCACCGAGCTCGATCCGGAAACCACGCACCTTCACCTGATCATCAGCACGACCGAGGTAGACCAGTTCTGCAGACGAGTCAGCCTTCTCGACCCAACGCGCGACGTCACCGGTCCGATACAGCCGACCTTCACCGAACGGGTTCGCCACGAAACGAACCGACGACAGATCCGCACGCCCGAGATACCCACGCGCCAACTGCCCACCCGACACGTACAGCTCACCCGCAACACCGACCGGAACCGGCTGCAGACGTGTGTCGAGGACGTAGACACCCAGACCCGAGATCGGCGCACCGATGACCGACGCCGAACCGGCCGACGCAGCCGAGAGCGCACGGAACGACACGTGCACCGTCGTCTCGGTGATGCCGTACATGTTGACGAGAAGGGGCCCGGACTCGCTGCCGTCACCGTGACGCGCGAACCAGCCCTCGAGACGACGAGGCTCGAGCGCCTCACCACCGAACACCACGTACCGCAGCGACAACTCGCCCGCGTTCGCCGCACCGGCCCGATCGAGCTCGGCCAACTGGTAGAACGCCGACGGCGTCTGGTTCAGCACCGTCACACCCTCGGCGACCAGCAGCTCACGGAACGCCTCGGGCGACCGCGAGGTGAAGTAATCCACCATCACCAACGTGCCGCCGTACAGCAGCGGCCCCCACAGCTCCCACACCGAGAAGTCGAACGCATACGAATGGAACATCGTCCACACGTCGTTCTCTTCGAAACCGAACGAACCATCCGTGTTGTCCATCAACCGCACCACAGTGCTGTGTGGAATCAACACGCCCTTCGGCCGACCCGTCGAACCCGACGTGTAGATCACGTACGCCAAATTGTCCGCAGACAACGGCGCACGGCGCTCGGCATCGGTGACCGGCTTCGAGGACCAGGCATCCGGATCGTCCTGCGTCACATCCACGACCGGAATGTCCGCCCCGCGCACACCCGCCATCGACTCCGCAGCCGACACCTCCGGCGTCGTCACCACAGCCACCGGCGCCGCATCCGACATCATGAATGCGATGCGCTCGGCCGGATACGTCGGATCGACCGGCAGATAACCCGCACCGGATTTCACCACCGCCAACAGCGCGACGACGAGATCGGCCGAACGCGGAAGAGCCACCGCCACCAACGAATCCGGGCAGGCGCCCGCCGCGATCAACCGGCGTGCCAGACGGTTGACCCGAGCGTCGAGTTCCGCGTACGTCGACGACACCCCGTCGAAACGCACCGCCACCGACTCCGGGTGCGCCGCCACGACCGCGTCGAAGCGATCGATCAACGTGTCCGCACCGACCGACACGTCCAGACCCGACGAACTCCACTGCGTCAGAACACGATCACGCGTGTCGGCATCGACGATGTCGAAGTCGCCGACCGCAGCCGACGCATCCGCAACCACACCGCTCAACACCGCCAGGAACTGACGGCCGAAACGGTCGACGGTCGACTCCTCGAACAGGTCGGTCGCGTAGCTGATGTAGCAGGTCATGCCGCCCAACGCGCCGGCAGAGTCCGTCGCCTCCTCGAACGTGAACTGCAGATCGAACTTGGCGATTCCCGCGTCGAATTCGAGCGCTTCGACCGACAGGTTCGGCAGTTCCAACGCGGTACGGCCCAGGTTCTGGAACGCCAGCACCACCTGCACCAACGGATGCCTGGACTGCGAACGCTCCGGATCGAGCACCTCGACGAGCCGCTCGAACGGCACGTCCGCGTTGGCGAACGCCGACAGATCCGTCTCGCGAGCATGCGCCAGCACGTCACGGAAACTCGTCGACGGCTCGACCTGCGTGCGCAGCACGAGCGTGTTGACGAACATGCCGATCAGATCGTCCAGTTCGGCTTCGCCGCGCCCTGCAACAGGCGTACCGATGGCCACGTCCTCGGACGCCGACAGCCGCGACATCAACACCGCGAGCGCGGTGTGCACGACCATGAACAACGTCGAGTTGTTCTCGCGCGCAACCACATCCAATGCGTGATGCAGCTCCGGCGACACCGTGAACGACGTCGTCCGGCCACGGTTCGTCGCGACGGTCGGCCGCGCGTAGTCGAACGGCAACTCGATTTGATCGGCCAGACCCGACAGCTGACGAGTCCAGTACGCGACCTGCTGCGACGCGATCGACGACGCGTCGTCCTCGGTTCCGAGCACCTCGCGCTGCCACACCGCGTAATCCGCGTACTGCACCGGCAACGGCGCCCATGCCGGAACATCACCCGCCGCGCGAGAGGCGTACGCGACCATCACGTCGGTCGTCAACGGCCGCATCGAGAAACCATCGGACGCGATGTGATGTACCACGAACACGAGCACGTGGTCGTTGCTGCCGCTCAGTTGCAGAAGCCGCACCCGCACCGGCACCTCACGCGTGACGTCGAACCCACCCGACACGATGTCGACGACGGTGGGAAGAACGTCGTGCTCCGACACCGTCACCGGAGTGAGGTCCACCTCGACCTCGGATGCCGGCAGCACGACCTGGTGGCCGACTCCGTCGTACTCGGGATAGATCGTCCGCATCGTCTCGTGGCGAGCGACGACATCCGAGATGGCCTGCCGCAGCGCGTCCCGGTCCAACGACCCGGTCAAGCGGATCGCCACCGGAATGTTGTTCACCGAGGACTCGGTGTCGAACCGGTTGAGGAACCACATGCGCTGCTGCGCCAGCGATAGCGGAATGCGTTCCGGCCGTGGACCGGCGACGAGCGCCGCCCGTGCGCCGGCACCCACGTGATCCTCGATCCGGCGCGCCAGCGCGCCGACCGTCGTCGCGTCGAACAGCGCGCGGACGGGAACCTGGGCGTCGAGCGCCGCACTCAGGCGCGCGACGACCTGAGTCGCGATGAGCGAGTTGCCGCCGAGCGAGAAGAAGTCGTCGTCGAGACCGACTCGCTCGGCGCCGAGCACGTCGGCGAACACGTCCGCGACGGCCTGCTCGATCGGCGTTCCGGGGGCACGGTATTCGGCGGCCGCGACCTCGGGCTCCGGCAGAGCCTTGCGATCGAGCTTGCCCGACGAGGTCAGCGGCAGATCGTCCAACACGACGACCGCGGACGGCACCATGTACGACGGCAGCCGCTCCGAGGCGTCGGCGAGAACGGATTCGACTGCACCGGAGTCGCTGTCGAGTCCGGACGCGAACACGATCCACGCGACGAGTCGATCGTCGCGTACCGCGACGACAGCGTGTGCGACGGAATCGGCAGCCACCAGCGCCGACTCGATCTCACCGAGTTCGATGCGCTGACCGCGCAGCTTCACCTGGAAGTCGGAGCGTCCGACATAGACGAGTTCGCCGTCACCGTTCCACCGCACGACGTCACCGGTGCGGTACAGACGCCCTTCGCCGAACGGATTGGCCACGAAACGATCCGCGGTCAGATCCGGACGCGACGCGTAGCCACGTGCGAGCTGAACGCCGCCGAGGTAGAGCTCGCCCTCGGCACCGACAGGTGTCGGCCGCAAAGCGTTGTCCAGCACGTAGACCCGGGTGTTGTAGACGGGCCTACCGATGGGAACACCGCTGACGTCGGCCGAGGTGAACTCGTGATAGGTCACGTCGACCGCTGCCTCGGTCGGTCCGTACAGGTTGATCATGCGCGCCGACGGCACCGCCTGGGTGAGGCTCGCTGCCGTCGCCGACGGAAGCGCCTCACCCGAGGCGAACACCCACCGCAAACTCGTCGCCGTGCGCGCCGAGGGTTCGGCGGTGAACACGGCCAGCATCGACGGCACGAAGTGCGCAACCGTCACGGACTCCGACACGATCAGCTGTGCGAGGTACGCCGGATCACGGTGTCCGTCCGGACGTGCGATGACCATGCGGGCACCGACACGCAACGGCCAGAACAACTCCCATACCGACACGTCGAACGTGACCGGCGTCTTCTGGACGACGACGTCGGAGTCGGTCAGTGCGTACTCGGCCTGCATCCATTCCAGGCGGTTGACGATGGCCCGGTGGCCGATCGTCACGCCCTTGGGCCGACCCGTCGATCCGGACGTGAACAGCACGTAGGCGCTGCCGTCCGTCGTCGCAGGACGCTCGGACTCCGTCAGCCGGCCGCCCTCGTATCCGTCCAGATCCAGCTGATCCAGGTGCCGGATGCGGACGCCCGCGCCGACGTCGAGGCCATCCCGGCCGGTGGTCAGGACCAGTGCTGCTGCCGCAGTGTCGACGATGTACTCGATGCGTTCGGTCGGCTGTTCCGGATCGACCGGAACGTAGGCGCCGCCTGCCTCGACGACCGCGTAGATCGCCACGAGCAGGTCGAACGAGCGACGGATGCCGATCGCCACCGTCGTCTCGGGTCCGACACCTTCACCGACGAGGTACCGCGCCAGGCGACCCACACGGTCGGAGAACTCGCGGTAGCTCAGCGACTCGCCCTCGAACGTGAGCGCCACGGCGTCGGGTGTGCGCTCGACCTGCGCGTGGAACGCATCGAGAAGCAGCGCGTCGTCGACGTCATGCTCGGTGTCGTTCCAGGTGTCCAGCACGAGTGCGCGTTCAGCCGCATCCAACAGATCGACGTCGCCGACTCGTCGCGTCGGATCAGCGGCGATCGCTCCGAGGATCCGCTGTACCCGTGCCAGCATGGCCGTCACCTGGTCGCGGTCGAACAAGTCCTCGAAGTACTTGAGCGTCAATCGGATTCGGTCGTCGGAGACGATCAGCAGCGTCAGCGGGTAGTGCGTGCTGTCGTTGGATTCGACGCCCGTGACCGCCATGCCGTCGATGTCCGACGCCTGTGCCGCGAGACCGGCTTCGTCGACCGGGTACGACTCGAACACCGTCAGCGTGTCGAACAATGTGCCGACGCCTGCGGCACGCTGGATGTCCGTCAGGCCGAGGTAGTGATGATCCAGCAGATCCGCCTGCTCGCTCTGCAGACGAGTCAGTGCGGACTCGAGCGATTCGGACGAGTCGATCCGGACGCGGACGGGCAGCGTGTTGATGAACAGGCCGACCATCGATTCGACTCCGGGGAGCGATGCGGGCCGACCGGACACCGTCGCACCGAAGACGACGTCGTCGCGCCCGGTCGACGCCGACAGCAGCATTCCCCATGCCGCCTGGACGAGCGTGTTGACGGTGACGCCGAGACGCGCACCCAGCGCGGACAGCGACGCGGACAGTTCCGCCTGTATCGCGAGTTCGACGGCGCCTGCACGGGACGAGATCTCCCGGCCCGCTGCCGACGGCGCCAACAGAGTCGGCTCCGGCGCGTCCTCGAGCGCACGCGCCCACACCGCCGCCGACTCCACGTGGTTCCGACGATCGATCCACGACAGGAACGTGCGGTACGACGGGACGCGTGCCAGCGTCCCTGCATCTCCGTGGACCGCATACAGGACGAGCAGATCCTTCATCAACAGCGGCATGGACCAACCGTCGATGAGGATGTGGTGGTTGGCGAACAGCAGCTTGAATTCACCGTCCGACAGCTTCACCAGTGTGAATCGCACGAGAGGCGCTGCGGCCGTGTCGAATTGCGTCGCCTGTTCCTCGGCCCGCAGACGCTCGTACGCCGCGGTGCGCTCGGCCTCGGGGACGTCCGAGAGGTCGTGCTCGGTCCACGGCACCGTCACATCCTGGACGACGACCTGGACCGACGAACCGTCCGCCGTCGTCACGAACGCGGTCCGCAGGTTGTCGTAACGGTCCAGCAATGCCTGTGCAGCACCGCGAAGGCGCTGCGCGTCCACGTCGCCGGTCAGGGTGAGCACCATCTGCATGGTGTAGACGTCGAGGTCGGATCCGGCGAGCTTCGCGTGGAACAGCAGGCCCGACTGCAGCGGCGACAGCGACCAGATGTCGGTCGTCGACGGGTACTGCGTTTCGACGACGTCGATGTCGCGCTGGGTGACCTGCGCGAGCGGGACGTCGGACGGCGTCAGACCACCGGCGGAACCGTCGGTGACGTGCGCAGCGAGCGCAACGAGAGCCGCGACCCACAGGTCGGCCAATTCCTGGACGTCGCCTCGGCCGATCGCGCCCGTGGGGAACGCGAACGTCGCGGCGAGCTCGGATTCGTCGCCGACACCGCGCACGATGGCGTTGATGTCGACCGTCTTGTTGGCAGGCATGTCCGCGTCGCCGACGACCACGAGGTCGTCGAAATCCGATGCGGGAACCCAGCCGTCGAGTCCCTCGGGCAGTTCACCCGTCGAGATACGGCCCAGGTAGTTGAAGCTGATCTGCCCGTCCGACAGTGCCGCCAATTCCGCCCCGGTTTCCCGGTTCATGTAACGCAGCAGCCCGTACCCCATGCCCTTGTCGGGAATGGCGAGCAGCTGTTCCTTGACGGCCTTGACCGCACGAGCCATCTCGCCACCGACGGCCAGCGCCTCGGCGGTGTCGACACCGGTCAGGTCCAGCCGAACCGGGTACACGCTCGTGAACCAGCCGACCGTGCGAGACAGATCGGCTCCGGGCACCAGCTCTTCCTCGCGGCCGTGGCCTTCGAGCTGGACGAGCGTGGACGGCGCGTCGACGCCACGTGCCGCGCGCCACCGGTTGACCGCCACCGCGAGGGCAGTGAGCAGGCCGTCGTTCACGCCGCCGCGGAACGCGTCGGGAACCGCCGTCAACAACGCCTTCGTCACGTCTGCGGGAACGACCGCCGAGACGCGCTCGACGGTGGACGACACATCGATCACGGGATCGAACGGCCGGTCGCCGAGCACTGGATCATCGGTACTCGAAATCGCCTGCCACACAGACAGTTCCGCAATACGATCGGCGCTGTGCGCTTCCTCGTGCAAGGCGTGCGCCCATCGGCGCTCGGACGTACCGACCTCGGGAAGCACCGGATCGTTACCGAGCGACACCTGCGCCCACGCAGCGACGAAGTCCGGCACGAGGATTCGCCACGACACACCGTCGACGACGAGGTGATGTGCGACGACGACGAGTCGACCGGATCGCCTCGGACCGAAGTCGATCCATACGAACCGCAGCATGCTGCCCGAACGCGGATCGAGGTGGCTCATCGACTCGTTCACCGCATCGGACGCGATGGACAGCACAGCTGCCTCGTCGATGTCCGGGTCGACCTCGACGCGGTCGATCAGTCCGTCGGCCGGGACGGTTCCGGGTGCGGAAATCTCGAGACTCCACCCCTCGGAATTCTCGACGAGCGTCGCGCGCAGGCCATCGTGCTTGTCGATGACGGCCGCGACCGTGCGAGCGATGCCCTGACGGTCGATCGCTGCGGGAAGCTCCAGCGTGACCGTCTGCACGAACCGGTCGTGGGCACCGCCTAATTCTGGGTCGTTCCTGCGGGCTCCACTCCCGGCCGATTCTGGGTCGTTCCTGCGGGCTCCACTCCCGGCCCGCTCGATCATCAACTGCGCGAACGGCATCAACGGCATCGAGCCGACGCCACCGCCGTCGAGCTCCTCCAGAACGGCCTTGCCGACGACGTCGTCCGACGTCGCGACCGAAGCCAAACCGGCAACGGTCTTCTGCTCGAACACATCCCGAGGAGCGATGACCACTCCCCTGGCGCGGGCGCGTGCGACGAGCTGGATCGAGACGATGCTGTCGCCACCGAGCGCAAAGAACGAATCATCGATGCCCACGCGGTCGAGTCCGAGAACCTCGGCGAACACATCGCTCAGTACACGCTCGACATCCGTCTCGGCGTCGCGGAATTCTGCGGTGCTCTCGAAGACCGGGTCCGGCAATGCTTTTCGGTCGAGCTTGCCAGACGGTCCGAGCGGCAACTCGTCGAGCACGAGCACGAACGCCGGCACCATGTATTCGGGCACCAGTGCACCGACCGACTGCAGCAACGAGGGCACGTCGACGGTGACGCCCGACGTCGGCACGACGTAGGCGACCAGCTGATCCTGTCGGACCTGGACGACGGCCTGCGCGACAGCATCATCGGTCAACAGCGCCGACTCGATCTCCCCCAACTCGATACGCAAACCACGCAACTTCACCTGAAAATCACTACGACCGATGTACTCGAGTTCACCCGACGCAGTCCACCGCACCAGGTCCCCGGTCCGATACAACCGACCACCGACATCGAACGGATCCGCCACGAACCGATCCGCCGACAAATCCGGACGACCGTAATACCCGCGCGCCAACTGCACACCCGCCAGATACAACTCACCCACCATGCCCACCGACACCGCACGCAGCCGGCCATCGAGCACATGCACCCGCGTGTTGAACACCGGCCGCCCGATCGGAACAACAGCAACATCATCCGAGGTGTACTCGTGGAACGTCACATCCACCGCAGCCTCGGTCGGACCATACAAATTCACCAACCGAGCCGACGGCAACACCGCCGCGAACGACCGCGCCGTCGCCACCGGCAACGCCTCACCAGAGGCGAACACCCACCGCAGACCCGACGCCTCGGCTGCCGACGGCTCCCCCGCGAACACCGCCAACATCGACGGCACGAAATGCGCCACCGACACCCGCTCATCCCGCATCAACGACGCCAAATACACCGGATCCCGATGACCATCCGGCCGCGCGATCACCAACCGCGCACCGACCTGCAACGGCCAGAACAACTCCCACACCGACACATCGAACGTCACCGGCGTCTTCTGAACGACGACATCGGAATCGGTCAGCGCGTACTCCGCCTGCATCCACACCAGACGATTCACGATCGCCGCATGGCTGATTGCCACACCCTTCGGCCGACCCGTCGACCCCGAAGTGAACAACACATACGCCACATGCTCAGGGCGCAGAGGCCGGACCCGATCCGCATCCGACACAGGCTCATCGGAGAACCCGCCCAGCTCGACCTCGTCCACGACAACGACATCCACACCATCAGCAGCGAAGCCATCCCGCGACGTCGACAACACCGTCGACACCCGCGCCGTCTCCAGAATGTAAGCCACCCGCTCGCCAGGCTGATCCGGATCCACCGGCACATACCCCGCACCAGCCTTGATCACGCCATACAAACCGACCATCAAATCCAACGACCGGCGCATCGCCACAGCCACCAACGACTCCGGACCCACACCCCGCGAAATCAAATATCTCGCAACACGATTCGCCCGAGCATCGAACTCCGCGTACGTCAGCGACTCACCCTCGAACACCAACGCCACCGCATCCGGCGACGCCGCGACCTGCGCATCGAACAACGACACCAACGTCGCCGCCGAATCCACCACGCGTGCAGTGTCGTTCACCCCGGCCAACAACACCCGCTCGGCATCGTCGATCAGATCGATGTCGCCGACGGGCTGAGTCTGATCGGCTGCGATGGCCTCGAAGATGCGCTCCAGCTTGCCCATCATCGATGCCACGTCGGCTGCGCCGAACACATCGGTGAGGTACTTCAGCTTCAGGTGCACCTGGCTGTCGACGGCGATGAGCAGCGTCAGCGGGTAGTGCGTGGCGTCCTCGAGAGCCACTCCTGCGACGGACATGCCGTCGATGTTCTTCGCCTGCTCCGCAAGTCCGGCTTCGTCGACCGGGTACGACTCGAAGACCGTGAGCGTGTCGAACAGCGCACCGATCTTCGCGTCACGCTGAATCTCGCCCAGGCTCACGTAATGGTGATCGAGGAGATCCGCCTGCTCACCCTGAAGTCTGGTCAGCAACGACTCGACGGATTCGTGCCCGTCGACGCGAACGCGGATCGGCAGGGTGTTGATGAACAACCCGACCATCGACTCGACACCGGCAAGTCCTGCCGGGCGGCCCGACACCGTTGCACCGAAGACGACGTCGTCGCTGCCGAGGGTGCGTCCGAGCAGGATGCCCCACGCTGCCTGCACCATCGTGTTCAGCGTGACGCCGAGACGTGCGGCCGAGGATTGCAGTGCCGACGACAACGACGGGCTCAGATCGAGGGAAAGCTCGTCGGCGTCCGCGGACACCGCACGGTTCTGGTCGACGGACGACAGCATCGTGGGTTCTTCGACGCCGTCGAGCGTCTCGGCCCACTTCTGCCGCGATACCGACGCGTCCTGCTCTGCCACCCAGGCCAGGAAGTTGCGGTACGAGCGCACCCGCGGGAGCGCCGACGCGTCACCCCGAAGTGCGTACAGCGCCAACAGGTCTCGCATCAGCAGCGGCGAGGACCAGCCGTCGAGCAGCAGGTGGTGGCTGGACACGAGGAAGCGGTAATCGCCCTCGGCCATCTTCACGAGCGTGAAGCGCATCAGCGGCGCCGACGTCAGCTCGAAGTGCTCCGCCTTGTCGCGAGCACGAACGGCCTCGAATTCGGCCTCTCGCGCGTCGGCGGGGCGATCGCTCAGATCCAGCTCACGCCACGGCACCGTGACCGAGTCGAGGACGAGTTGGACGGACGTGCCGTCTGCATTCTGAACGAACGCGGTCCGAAGGTTCGGGTACCTGTCGAGCAGTGCTTGCGACGCGCCGCGAAGCCGGTCCGCATCCACGTCGCCGGTCAGCTCCAGCAACACCCGCATCGTGTAGACGTCGAGCGACTGGGTCGCGATGAGTGCGTGGAACAACAGTCCGGACTGCAGCGGTGCCAGCGACCAGATGTCGGAGACGCCTGCGAAGCCGGACTCCCAGACGTCGATGTCGCGCTGCGACACCGGCACCAGCGAGATGTCCGAGGGCGTCAGGCCGCCTGCATCCGGACCTGCCACGTGTTCGGCCAACGCGCCGAGAGCGTCGGACCACAATGCCGCGAATTCCTCGACGTCCGAGCGCGACAGCACACCCTGCGGGTACGTGAAGCTCGCGGTGAGGCGCGGACCGTCTGCAGTGTCGACGACGGCCGAGTTGATGTCGATCGTCGCGTTGGCAGGCATATCCGGGTCGCCGGGCGCACCGACGTCCGCGAGCAGGCGGTTCGGCAACCACGCACCACCGGTGAGCTCCTCGGAGATGCCCTCCGTGCTGACCCGACCGAGGTAGTTGAAGCTGACCTGCGGTGCGGCAGAGGCAGATTCGAGGACGTGGGACGTCTCGCCGTTGATGTAGCGCAGAAGGCCGTAGCCCATTCCCTTGTCGGGGACCGCGAGCAACTGCTCCTTGACTGCCTTGACGACGGCACCCATCGACGGGCCTGCGGCGAGCGCAGCCGCGACGTCGATCCCGCGGACGTCGAAGCGAACGGGGTACGCACTGGTGAACCAGCCGACCGTTCGAGACAGGTCTGCACCGGGCACGATCGATTCCTCGCGTCCGTGCCCTTCGAGCTTGACGAGCGCTTCGGGCAATTCGACGCCGCGACGTGCGCGGAACTCGGTCAGCGCCAGGACGAGTGCTGCGAGGAGGCCGTCGTTGACACCGCCGTTGAATCGGGCGGGCACCGTCGTGAGAGTTGCTTCGGTGACCGTCTCCGACAGTTCGACGTCGACTCGATCGGTCGTCGACAGCGTGTCGACAGTCGGATCGAATCGACGACTTCCGAGCATCGGATCCGAACCGGCGAGAACTTCGGTCCACCACGTGACTTCGGCTTCGCGCGCACTGTCGTGTGCCGCGTCGACCAGGCCGTGCGCCCACCGACGCATCGACGTGCCGACCGGTGCCAGCGCGACGTTCTGATCGGCAGCCGCCTGGCCCCACGCAATGGCCAGGTCCGGCAACAGGATTCGCCAGGAGACGCCGTCGACGACGAAGTGGTGAGCGACGATGAGCAGAATGCCGGGTCGTGGGGTCTCGTCGACATCCGACACGAAGTCGAACCAGACGAACTCGAGCATGCATCCAGACTCGGGATCGAGCCGGTCCTTCGCGGCGTCGAGTTCGTGCTCAGCGCGCGCGAGAAGGTCGTCGTCCGAGATCGACGCGTCCAGCTCGACGCGGGTGATCATGCCGTCGACGTCGCAGGTGCCGGGTTCACGGGTGTGGAACGTCCACTCTCCGCCTTCGGCACGTTCGAGGACTGCACGCAGGACGTCGTGGTGGTCGACCACCGCAGTGATGGACCGCTCGAGCAACTCGCGTTCGATGCCGGTCGGCAGCGTCACCGCGACCGACTGCGCGAAACGGGAGAATCCGCCAGGACCGTCGACGATCGAGTGCATGATCGGCGTCAGAGCGAGCAGTCCGACGCCGCCGCCGGGGAGTTCGGCAACGACTTCACGCTCTTCTGCGTCGCCGAGAACTGTTGCCACCTCGGCCAACCCGGCCACCGAGCGCCGCTCGAACACATCGCGCGGAGTGAACGAGATGCCACGCGCACGTGCTCGCGACACCAGCTGAATGGAGACGATGCTGTCTCCGCCGAGTGCGAAGAACGACTCGTCTACGCTGACCTGCTCGACGCCGAGGACGTCGGCGAACACCTCGGCGATGATCCTCTCGACCTCGTTGCCCGCAGCACGGAACGCCTGCTGCTCGAACACCGGCGCGGGCAGCGCCGCGCGGTCCAACTTGCCGACCGGAGTCAGCGGAACCTGGTCGAGCACGACGATGGCGGCGGGCACCATGTGTGCCGGCAGCGAGCGTGCAACGAAGGCCGACAGCTCGTCGACGTCGACGACCGCATCCCGAGCAGGCAGGACATAGGCGACCAGAGCCATCGTGCCGTTGGCCTGTTCGTGTCCGACGGTGGCGGCGAACGACACGCTGTCGTGCTGGACGAGAGCGGTGTCGATCTCGCCGAGTTCGACGCGGAAGCCACGGATCTTGATCTGGAAGTCCGAGCGGCCGACGAATTCGATGTTGACTGCTGCCGGGTCCTCCAACACCGCGTCGGAATTGAACGTCCAACGGACGATGTCTCCGGTGCGGTACATGCGGGCGCCGGGGGCACCGTACGGGTTGGCGACGAAGCGCGTCGACGTCAGATCCCTGCGCTCGTGGTAACCACGGGCCAGTGCGCCGCCCGCGAGATAGAGCTCACCTGCGGCACCCACCGGAACGGGGTTCATCCGGGCGTCGAGCACCAGAGCCGACATGCCGTGAATCGGACGGCCGACGGTGATCGGCATACCGGGACGCAACTCGGCGAACGTCGAGATGATGGTTGTCTCGGTCGGGCCGTACCCGTTGTAGTACTTGCGTCCCACCGCCCACCGGGCCAGCAGATCGGGAGTGGTCACGTCGCCACCGACGGACGCGACCTTCAGGCTGTCGACTCCCGTCGGGTCGACAGTGCCCAGTACGGCAGGCGTGATGATGGTGTGCGTGACCTGCTCGGTCTTCAGAAGGTCCGCGAGGTCCTCGCCACCGATGATCGACGCGGGCACGACGACGAGCGTCGCCCCCTCGGAGAACGCCGCCATCCATTCCAGTACGGACGGATCGAAGCTCGGTGAACAGATGTGGAGGAAGCGCGAGTCCGAGTCCAGGTGGTACAGATCGGTCGCGGCGTCGAGGACACCACCGAGACCGCTGTGCGTCACGACGACGCCCTTCGGTAGACCGGTGGATCCGGACGTGTAGATCATGTACGCGGCGTGGTCGATCGCGAGCGGCGCGAGCCGGTCGGCATCGGTGATCGGCGCGTCGGACTGCTCGGCCACGGTATCGGCGAACGCCGGATCGTCGATCTCGATCCACTCGGTCGCAGTCGGCAGGTGTGCCGAGAATTCGCTCGACGTGATGCCGAACAGGGCACCGGAGTCACCGAGCATGTGTTCGACGCGTCCCACCGGGTACGTCGGATCGACCGGCAAGTGGGCGGCACCGGCCTTGGCGACCGCCCACACCGACAGAACCATCTCGTACGAACGCGGGAAGGACAGCGCGACGATCGAGTCGGGTCCCGCGCCACGGTCGATGAGAACGCGTGCGATGCGGCTGGATTCGGCATCCAACTCGCGATACGTGACGGACCGGCCGTCGACGCGTACTGCGACGCCGTCCGGGTTGATCTCGACTCCGCGGGTGAAGATCTCCGGCAGCGTTCCACCGTGGGTGACGTCGTCACCGTGGACGTGCGTCAGCCATTCGTACTCGTCGTCCTCGAGGATGGTCAGGTCACCGACCGGGCGCTCGGGTGTGTCGACGACGCCGCGCAGGATGCGCACGAAACGACGCGCGAACGTCTCGACGGTGTCGTGGTCGAACAGCGATGCGGCGTAGGTGAATTCGGCGGAGATTCCGGTCTTGGCCCCCGTCGAATCGGTGTGCTCGGACAGCAGCAGCGACAGATCGAACTTCGCCACGTCGATGTCGAAGTCGACGGCGCTGACCTTCAGTCCGGGCAGCTCGAAGCTGGTCTCCGGGAAGTTCTGGAAGGACAGCGCTACCTGGAACAGCGGGTGCCGTGCCGTCGAACGCTCGGGGTTGAGAATCTCGACCAAGCGCTCGAACGGGATGTCCGCGTGGCCGAATGCCTTCAGATCGGTGTCGCGGTTGGCCTGCAGCAGATCGACGAATCCCTTGGACGCGTCGACATCGGAGCGCAACACCAGCGTGTTGACGAACATGCCGATGACGTCGTCGAGTTCGGCCTCGCCGCGGCCTGCGATGGGCGTACCGATGGCGATGTCGGACGTGCCCGACAACCGCGCGAGCAACACCGCGAGCGCCGAATGCATGACCATGAACAGCGTCGTTCCGGTCGTCCGAGCCAATGCGACGAGCTCGCGGTGCAATTCGGCGTCGACGAAGAACCGCGACGTGCCGCCGTCGAACGACTGCACCGCGGGCCGAGGACGGTCGAACGGAAGCACCAGTTCTTCGGGAAGGTCGTACAGAGCCGTCTTCCAGTAGTCGGCCTGTGCGGCGATCAACGACGCCGGATCGTTCTCGTCACCGAGAACCGAGCGTTGCCACAACGTGAAGTCCGCGTACTGGATCGGCAGCGGCGACCATCCCGGCGCCTCGCCGACGGTCCGTGCTGCGTACGCGAGCATGACGTCGCGGGTGAGCGGTCCCATCGACCAGCCGTCCGCACTGATGTGGTGCGCGACGAAGACGAGAACGTACTCGGTCGCCGACAGTTCGAAGAGCTCTGCGTGCAGCGGCACCTCGGTGGTGACGTCGAACCCGGTCGCCACGATGGCCGCGATGCGCGGCATCAACTCGTCCTCGGCGATCGCCACCGGCGTCAACACCGGAACGGCCTTCTCCGTCGGCAGAATCACCTGTGCGGCAACACCGTCCGTCTCCGGGTACACGGTGCGCAACGATTCGTGCCGGTCCAGCACATCGCCGACGGCGGCCTGCAGCGCCGACACGTCCAGTGAACCGGACATCCTGATGGCGACGGGCAGGTTGTTGACCGCCGATTCGGTGTCGAAGCGGTTGAGGAACCACATGCGCTGCTGCGCGAGCGACAGCGGCACGTGGTCCGGCCGCGGGCCGGCGACGAGGGCCGCTCGTCCGTCTCCACCGACGTGCGACTCCGCCCGCGCAGCAAGGCTTTCGACCGTCGATGCTTCGAACAGCACGCGCACCGGCACGCGCGCGTTCAACGCGGAGCCGACGCGGGAGACGACCTGGGTCGCGATGAGCGAGTTGCCGCCGAGTTCGAAGAAGTCGTCGTCGAGACCGACGCGATCGAGTCCGAGGACGTCGGCGAACACTCCGGCGACGATCTCCTCGACGAGAGTCGTGGGGGCACGGAAGGCTCGGGCCTCGAAGACCGGTTCCGGCAGCGCGTTTCGGTCGAGCTTGCCCGACGCACCGACCGGAAGCGTGTCGAGCACCACGAACGCCGACGGCACCATGTACGACGGAAGCGAGCGTGCGACGACCGACTGCAGAACACCGGAATCCACCGTCGCACCCGCGGCGGGCACGACGTAGGCGACCAATTGCTCGGATCGAACCAACACCACGGCCGCCGACACCGAGTCCTGTGCCACGAGTGCCGATTCGATTTCGCCGAGCTCGATACGCAGACCACGCAACTTGACCTGGAAGTCGGTGCGGCCCAGGTATTCCAGCTCTCCGGCGGCGGTCCATCGCACGAGGTCACCGGTGCGGTACATGCGCGCACCGTCGTCGAACATCGATGCCACGAAGCGGTCTGCGGTCAGATCGGCGCGGCCGAAGTAGCCGCGCGCCACCTGCTCGCCCGCCAGGTACAGCTCGCCCGCGACACCGATCGGTACGGGACGCAGACGCGAATCCAGAACGAGGACACGGGAATTCCAGACAGGCGAGCCCATCGGAACCGAGACGCCGGAGATGTTCCACCCCGCAACGCCTGCCACCGGCCGCGACGTCGCGTGGACCGTGAACTCGGTCGGGCCGTACAGGTTGTGGATACCTGCGCCGGGTAGCGCTGCCGCGGCAGCCCCCACCACCGACACCGGCAGGGCTTCACCGGCCACCAGCACCGCGCGCAGTGTGCTGCATCCGCCCGGCGCGATCGCCGAAACAAACTCCGACAGCACGGACGGGACGAACGACGTCGCCGTCACGCCCTCGGATTCGACGACCGCCACCAGGTACTGCGGGTCGCGGTGACCATCGGGCTCCGCGATCACCAACCGGGCACCCGACGCGGGCGCACCGAACAATTCCCACACCGACACATCGAACGTGAACGGAGTCTTCTGCAACACCACATCGTCGACGCCGAGACCGTACTCGGCGACCAGCCACGACACCTGGTTGACCACAGCCGCGTGCGACACCGCCACACCCTTCGGCCGACCCGTCGACCCCGAGGTGAACAGCACATACGCCGCATTCGACGCACGCAACGGCTGCATACGGTCGACGTCGCTCACCGCGCCGGCCGAGAACCCCTCGAGCGGAAGTCGATCCACCGCAACATGTTCGAACGCCACCTCGTCCCGCGACGTCGACAACACCACCGACACACCGGCCGTATCGAGAATGTACTGGTTGCGCTCCGCAGGCTGGTCCGGATCCACCGGAACGTACGCCGCACCCGACCGCAGCACCGCATACAGCGCCACGAGCATCTCGGTCGAACGACGCATCGCCACCGCGACCGTCCGCTCCGGACCCACTCCCTCCGAGATCAGGTAACGCGCAAGACGATTCACGCGCGCATCGAACTCGGCGAAGGACAGAGCTGTCCCCTCGAACACCACCGCAGTCGCATCCGGACGTGCCGCCACCTGAGCGTCGAACGCATCCAACACCGTCGCACCCGCATCCAGCGCATGTGCGGTGTTGTTCCACGACTTGAGAATCAGCCCACGCTCGACGGCGTCGAACAGTTCGATGTCGCCGACCCGGACCGCGGAGTCCTCGATGACGGCATCGAGCACGTACAGGAATCGATCCGCGAACGACGAGACCGTCGCCTGATCGAAAAGGTCTGTGGCGAAGGTGAACTCGGCGGACAATCCGTCGGCCTGGCCGCTGGGAGTCAGGCGTTCGGTGAGAGTCAGCTGCAGATCGAACTTGGCGACGGCCGCATCGAGGTCGACGCTGTCGATGCTGAGCGCAGGCAGGTCGAGATGCGTCGGGCCGAGATTCTCGAACGACAGCATGACCTGGAACAACGGGTGCCGTGCCGTCGAACGGGACGGGTTCAGCACCTCGACGAGCCGCTCGAACGGAATGTCCGAGTGCGCGAACGCGCCGAGAGCGGCTTCGCGCGCGTGGGCCAACAGGTCGTTGAACGAGGAGTGTCCGTCGACCTCGGTGCGCAGCACCAACGTGTTGACGAACATGCCGACGACGTCGTCGAGCGCCTGCTCGCCACGTCCCGCGACCGGGGTTCCGACGGCGATGTCCTCGGTGCCCGACAACCGTGACAGCAGCACGGCGAGTGCAGCGTGAACGACCATGAACAGCGACGCGTTGCGTTCGCGTCCGACGTCGAGCAAGCCGCGGTGCACGCGTGGCTCGATCTCGAAGTCGACCGTGCCGCCGCCGAACGACTGCCGCGCAGGACGCGGACGGTCGGTGGGCAGATCCAGCTGATCGGGAAGCCCGTCGAGGGTGCTCTTCCAGTAGTCGACCTGCTCGGAGATCAGCGACGTCGGATCGTCCTCGGAGCCGAGCGTCGCACGTTGCCACAGCGTGTAGTCGGCGTACTGGACCGGAAGCGGGGCCCACGCGGGCGACTCCCACTCGGTACGCGCCGCGTAGGCGACCATGACGTCGCGGGCCAACGGCCCCATCGACCATCCGTCGGCCGAGATGTGGTGCACGACCATGGTGAGCACGTGTTCGGTCGGGCTGATCTCGAACAGACGGGCACGCAACGGCACATCGGCCGTCACGTCGAACCCGGTCGACGCCAACTGCCGTATTGCCCTTTGCAATTCGGCGACGGTGGTGTCGATGGGCATCAGGTTCGGCACGATCTGGGCGGCGTCGAGGACCACCTGGTGCGGGCCGTCCGCCGAATCCGGGAACAGCGTCCGCAGCGACTCGTGGCGGTCGATGACGTCGAGGATCGCGACCTGCAGCGCGGGCACGTCGAGAACGCCCGTCAACCGCAGCGCGATCGGCAGGTTGTACGTGGCCGACTCGGTGTCGAAACGGTTGAGGAACCACATACGCTGCTGCGCCAACGACAGCGGAATGCGGCTCGGTCGCTCACCGCGTGCGAGCGCCACCCGAGCGCCCCGGCCTGCCTCCTGCTCGACGCGAACGGCGAGCTGGGCGACGGTGGGCGATTCGAAGATGGCGCGCACCGGAACCTGCGCGTCGAGCGCGGCACCGAGTCGCGCGACCACCTGGGTGGCGACGAGCGAGTTACCGCCGAGCTCGAAGAAGTCGTCGTCCAGCCCGACGACGGGCGCACCGAGTACGTCGCTGAACACGGTCGCGACCGTCTCCTCGATGGGAGTCGTCGGAGCGCGGAACGTGCGGAAGCTGATACCGACCTCGGGCTCGGGCAGCGCACGACGATCGAGCTTGCCGATCGGCGTCAGTGGCACCTCGTCGAGCACCATGACGACCGACGGCACCATGTAGCTCGGCAACATCCGTCCGACGTGCTCGAGCAGTTCGGCCTTGTCGATCTCGTCGCTGCCGTGCACGTAGGACACGAGAGCCGTTTGGCCCGACTGCAATTCGTGCCCGAGCGTCGCTGCGAACGTCACGGCGGGGAACGTTTCGAGGGCGGCGTCGATCTCGCCGAGTTCGATACGGAAACCGCGGACCTTGACCTGGAAGTCCGACCGACCGACGTACTCGATCGCGAAGTCCTTCGTCCAGCGCACGACGTCGCCGGTGCGATACATGCGAGTGCCTGTAGGACCGAAGGGGTCAGCGACGAAACGGTCCGACGTCAGACCTGCACGCTTGTAGTACCCACGTGCGACGGCGTCGCCCGCAAGATAGAGCTCACCTGCGACACCGACCGGGACCGGCTGGAGGCGCGCGTCGAGAATCAGCGCCGAGACGCCGGGGACCGGTCCACCGACCGTGATGGGCTCGCCGGCGAACAGCTCGCCGCGCGTGGAGACGATGGTGGTCTCCGTCGGACCGTACGCATTGAAGAACCGTCGTCCACGTGCCCACCTGGACACCAGATCCTGTGCAGACGCCTCACCGCCGACGGACAGCAGCTCGAGGCTGTCGAGACCGGACGGGTCCATCGAGCCGAGAACCGCGGGCGTGATGATCGCGTGCGTGACACCGGTGTCGGCGAACAACCGGTGCAGTTCGGGTCCACCGATCACCGACGGCGGCGCGACGACGAGTGTTGCACCGGCCGAAGCGGTCAATGCCCATTCGAGAACCGACGGGTCGAAGCTCGGCGAAATGACATGCAGGAAGCGCGATTCCGGTGTGACCCGATAGAGCTCACGCGACTGGTCGACGAGACCCGACAGGCCTCGATGCGTCACGGCCACACCCTTGGGCAGGCCCGTGGAACCCGACGTGTAGATCACGTAGGCCGGGTTGTCGAGGTGGAGCGGAGCGATCCGCTCGGCGTCGGTGACCGCTCCGTTCGTGTACTGCTCGACGCCACGCTCGAACGCGGGATCGTCGACGGCCCACCACTCGCACGTGTCGGGAAGTTCGTGTATGCGTTCCGACGACGTGATACCCACGGCCGCACCGGAATCGGTGAGCATGTGCCGGACACGGTCGACCGGATACTCGGGGTCGACCGGCACCCATGCTGCGCCCGTCTTCGCGACGGCCCACATCGACACGACCATCTCCATCGAGCGCGGAAACGCCAGTGCGACAATCGTTTCGGCGCCGATTCCACGATCGATGAGGTACCGAGCGTAGCGATCGGTGATGTCGTCGAGTTCACGGTAGGTCAGCTCGTCGCCCGACGCGTACACCGCGACGCCGTCGGGATTCGCGGCGACTCCCGCCTCGAGGAACTCGGGCAGTGTGCGGTGCGACGGAACCTCGCCGCCGTGCACGCTGGTGAGCGCGTCGAGTTCGTCGGCGGCCAGGATGTCCATGGCGCCCACGGGCACCGACGCGTCCGCGACGATCGCGTCGAGGATGCGCAGGAACCGATCGGCGAATCCCTCGACGGTCGCTGCGTCGAACAGGTCGGTGGCGTACTCGAAGACCGCTTCGATGCGATCGGGCCTACCGGATTCGTCCTGATGCTCGGTGAGCCACAGCTGCAGGTCGAACTTCGCGATCGGAACGTCGAGTTCCGATGCGGACGCGCGCAATCCGGCGAAGCCGATGTCGTTCTGGCGCGCGGCGTCGAGCGACAGAGCCACCTGGAACAGCGGGTGACGCGCCCGCGACCGGGCCGGGTTGAGGACCTCGACGAGACGCTCGAAAGGAATGTCGGCGTGTGCGAAGGCCGACAGGTTGGTGTTGCGCACCTGGTCGAGCAGTTCGTCGAACGACGCATTCGGCTCGACGTGTGCGCGCAGCACGAGCGTGTTGACGAACATGCCGATGATGTCGTCGAGCTTCTCGTGCGCTCGGCCCGCGATCGGTGCTCCGATCGCGATGTCGGTCGTGCCGGACAGGCGTGACAACAGCACGGCGTACGCCGCTTGGACGACCATGAACAGCGACGCCTGATGCGTCCGAGCCACTTCCGCCAGGCCCTGATGGATGCGAGCGTCGACGACGAACCGGCTCTTCGCGCCGGCGTTCGTTGCCACCGCGGGCCGCGGCCGGTCCGACGGAAGATCGAGCTGATCGGGAAGCTCGTCGAGGGTGCGAACCCAGAACTCGATCTGCTGCGCCGACAGCGATGCGACATCGCTCTCCGACCCCAGCATCGCGCGCTGCCACAGTGCGTAATCCGCGTACTGGACCGGCAGCGGAGCCCACCCGGGAACGCGACCGTTGGTGCGCGCCTCGTAGGCGACCATGATGTCGCGCGCGAGGGGTGAGAACGACGAACCGTCGGCGGCGATGTGGTGCAGAACCATCGCGAGCACGAACGAGTCCTCGGCCAGCTGGAACAGCGCGATGCGGAACGGAACCTCGATCGAGACGTCGAAGCTCTCCCGTGCCAGATCGATCAGCTTCGACGTCAGCTCGGACTCGTCGACCCGCGTCGCGCTGAGACCGGTGAACGCGTCCTCGGTGCGCAGAACGACCTGCTGAGGCGAATCGTCGACGAGCGGATACACGGTTCGCAGCGTCTCGTGCCGAGTGACGACGTCGGCGAAGGCCGTGGACAACGCCTTCTCGTCGACCCGACCGGTCAACCGGACCATGAACGGCAGGTTGTACGCCGCGGTGTCCGGATCGAACCGGTTGAGGAACCACATACGCTGCTGCGCGAGCGACAGCGGTACGAGGTCGGGCCTCGGGCCGGCCACCAGCTCGGGACCGCTCGTGCCCTGCTCCATCGCCGACTCGGCCCGGGCAGCCAGAGCGCCCACCGTCGGCGCCTCGAACAGTTCGCGTACACCGATCCGAATGCCGAGTGCGGTGCCGACGCGTGTGACCAGTTGCGTTGCGATGAGCGAGTTTCCGCCGAGTTCGAAGAAGTCCTCGTCGAGACCGACACGGGTGGCCCCGAGCACGTCCTCGAACACGCCCGCGACGACGTATTCGACGTGGCTCTGCGGTGCGCGGTACTCCTTCGCGCTGGCGAACACGGGCTCGGGCAGAGCCTTGCGGTCGAGCTTGCCGCTCGTGTTGAGCGGCAACGACTCCAGAACCATGACGGACGCCGGAACCATGTACGACGGCAGTGCATGCGACGCGAATTCCGTTGCGTCACTGGGGTCCACGTTTCGACCCGGCGCCGCGACGACGTAGGCGACCAGCTGGTCACCGGTTGCCGTCGGCACGACGAGCGTCACGGCCTGCGAGATGTCCTCGTGCGCGAGCAGCACGGTCTCGATCTCGCCGAGTTCGATGCGCTGACCGCGGAATTTGACCTGGAAGTCGGTGCGGCCGATGTAGTCGATGTTGCCGTCGGCGCGCCACTTCACGAGGTCGCCGGTGCGGTACATGCGAGAACCGTTCTCCGAGAACGGGTTCGCGACGAAACGATCGGAGCTCAGGTCCGGTCGGCCGACGTAGCCGCGCGCGAGCTGCACGCCCGCGAGGAAGAGCTCACCCGGCTCACCGATCGGAGTCGGACGCAGTGATGCGTCGAGAACATAGGCCTTGACGTTCCATTCGGGCACACCGATCGGAACCGTGCGTACGTCCTGAATTCCGCTTTCGTAGTACGTCACCGACACCGCGGCCTCGGTGGGTCCGTACAGGTTGTGCAGGCCCGCCGGGCTCAGTTCACGGAACGCCGCGGCGGTCTCGGCAGGCAGAGCCTCACCGATCACGAAGACGTGGCGCAGCGATCCGCAGGTGCCGATCGGCGCGTTCGCGACGAACACCGTCAGCATGGACGGTACGAAGTCGGTGATCGTGACGCCGTGTTCGGCGATCTTGTCGGCGACGTAGATCGGGTCGCGGTGGCCGTCGGGGGTCGCGAGCACCATCGACGCGCCCACCTGCAGCGGCAGGAAGAATCCCCACAGCGAGACGTCGAACGTCGTCGCCGTCTTCTGCAGGTACACGTCCGACGGCTCGAGACCGTACTCGGAACGCATCCACTGCAATTGGTTGTCGATGGCCTCGTGCGTGACGGCCACGCCCTTGGGACGACCCGTCGAACCCGACGTGTAGATGACGTAGGCGACGTTGTCGAGCCGCACCGGGCCGAGGCGGTCCGCGTCGGTGACTCGGGTGGCGTCGAGCGCGTCGTAGTCCAGGCGGTCGACCTCGAGCACGTCGATACCCGCCGGGAGGTCCACCTCGTCGTACGACGTGACCAGTACGCACAGCGGATTCGCCGACTCGAGGATGTATGCGGTGCGCTCGGCCGGGTGGTCCGGATCGATCGGAACCCATGCGCCGCCGGCCTCCACGATGGCGTACATCGCGACGACGAGGTCGAGCGACCGTCGAATCGACAGTCCGACAAGGGTTTCCGGACCGACGCCCATCTCGACGAGCCGGCGCGCCACTGCGCTGACGCGCGCACCGAGTTGGCCGTACGTGAGCGACGACTGCTCGTAGATCAGCGCGGTGGCGTCAGGATCCGTGTCGACGCGAGCATGGAAGTCCGACAGCAGGGTTCGCTGCTCGACCGGGTGGTCGGATGCATTGAAGGCGTCGACGACGAGCGCCTTCTCGGCTCCCGTGGTGACGTCGAGGTCCCACACGCGGCTCGATGGATCCGACGCGACGAAGCGGTCGAGGAACTCGACGAACCGTTCGTGGTTACGCGCGGACTCCTCGGCCGAATACAGGTTCGGGTTCGACTCGAAGTCGATGTGCGTCGTCTGTCCACCGACGCTCTGGTACAGATTGAGGCCGAAGTCCTCGATCAGGCCGGTGGACAGAATGTTGATGCCGCCCACCATCGACCCGAGGCGCACCTCGGTGAAGAACAGCATGATGTTGACCCACGGGCCGAAGAACGACGCCTGGCCGCTCGCCCCGCCTGCGTCGCGCCGAATGTCCTCGTGGCGGTAACGCTGGTGACGAAGCGCTCCGGACACCTCGGTTGTGACCTTGGTCAAGAGCTCTTCGACGGAGGTGTCCCGCGCCACGGTCAAGCGCAGCGGTACGACGTTGGACACCATGCCGCCGGAGCGGCGGAGGACCGCTGTGGTGCGCGCGGTGACCGGAAGGCTCAGTACGACGTCCTCGCGGCCGGTCATGTGGGCGAGGTAGCTGGCGAACGCCGCGATGACGACGGTGGCCATCGTGGATTCGGTCGCCGCCGTCAGTTCCTCGAAGCGGGTGACCGTGTTGTCGCCGAGCGCCGCGGTGTCGATCTGGCTGATCGCAGCCGGAGGCGCTGTGCGACCGGCGATGCTGGTTGCCTCCTCGATGCCCGCGATGCGATCGGCCCAGTACTGGCGGTCGGTCTCGAAGCGAGAGGAGTCCCGGTACGCGGCGTCGATCTCGTAGACCTTCTTCAGGTCCGACGACTGGTTGGGTTTCGGTTCGACCTTCTCGACCTCGGCCGTGTAGAGCTCGGCGACGCGGTTCATGAACGTGACCGAGCCGAACCCGTCGAGCACGACGTGGTGGACACGGTTGAACCAGAAGTAGCGGTCGGTGTCCAGGTGCAGGACCGTCGCCGCGATCAGACGGTCGTGCAGGATGTCGATCGGCGCGCTGTAGTCGGCCCGCATCCACTCGTGGGCGGCGCGCTCCGGATCGTCCTCCTCGCGGAGGTCGACGTAACCGAGCGGCGCGTCGAGGGTCGGGTCGACGAACTGACGGGGTTCGGTGTCGACCTCGACGATGCGGATGTAGCCGGACTGCATCTCGAGGGCAGCCGCGGCGGACGAGCGACGAAGAAGGTCTAGATCGAGGTCACCGCGAAGCTCGACGTACTGGGCGATGTTGGCCGGTACGGAGGGATCGACATGTTGCGCGAACCACATTCCGAGCTGTGCCGGAGAAAGAGGGAACGACGAGTGTGCCCCGAGCCCTTCGGATTCGCCATCGGTCGATCCTCCCAAACCTAGCGGGTTCAATCGAATCCTCTCTTCCCACTTTCACACGCCCCCAGCGAGAAGTCGGACGCACCGACTTTCCTTCTGGGCACCGAACACATCGATCTCGAAACAATGAAACTACGCATCTTGAACACAAACTGGCACCAGCACGGAGCCGATCGAAGTTACCCCTCGGTACATCTCTCGGCCAAGCCTTCACCGTTACACAGGACCGAGGACTTTGCCCACCTTCGCTGGGTACGACACTCGGCATCCGGCCATGCCGGGCCAGCGGTTCGTGACACGTCACTAAAACGATGGTTCAGAATCCACATCCTTCGCTGAGCACCGGACCAATCTACAGGGCACACTCCCCCGTCATCCAAAACCGACGGGCTGTGGAAGTGGCACAGGTCATCGTGTTCCCGGACACGACGGAATCGAACCTCGCGGAACGCTCACGCGGTGACATTCAACGCGGCGGTCACCTTCGTTGCGCGGATCCGCACGACGAGTTCACCCGGGACTCCGTTGCGCCTACCGAACTCTTCGGCGCGGTCCCGGCCCATGTAGCGACCGCCGATAGCCGTTGCCGACGCGAGCAGATCCTGCGGGTCCTCGGAGGTCTCGGCGACCCCCTGGATCTGCACGAACCCGTACGGCGGCTCCTCGAGGTCGACAGTCAACACGACACGTGGGTCCCTGGCGATGGCCTTTCCTTTGGCCGTTCCACTACCGGTGTTGAACACGACCACATCGTCGTCGACCACGAACCAGACGGGAGCCACCAGGGGCCTACCGTCGGGCGCCACCCAGCCGAGCTTGCCGGTTCTGGTGCCTGTCTCGAGGAACTCGCGGACCTCCGGGGTCAGAGAACGGTCTGGTGGTGAGTCCATGGCGTGAGGCTACCGCCCACCACCGACAATTCGCCGTGCGATGTTCAGGTAGACCTCGGTCAGTTCGAGAGCCGAGAGCGGGCCGCCGGGCCGATACCAGCCCGCGACGCCGACACACATCGTCGTCACCGCTCGCGACGCGTCGGCCGGATGGTCGGCGTCGAACTCTCCGGACTCGATGCCTGCCAGCACGATGCCGTCGAGTTGCCGCTGCTGCTCGTCACGAAGCTGCACGTAGTGCGCCCGGTTCTCCGGATCGAGGCTCCTGATCTCGGTCGACCCGATGAACGCCTGGTCGCTCCGATACATGTGGAACAACAACAGCGACTCGACGACGGCGTCGAACCGCGCCGACGGCGACGAGCCCGCCTCGGCGTCGGCCTGCTTCGACCGAGCGAGGAGTTCGTCCATCGCGGCCGTCATCAGCCCGACGAGCAACGCCTGTTTCGATGGGTAGTGGTGATAGAGCCCCGGCACGGACAACCCGGCGCGGCCGGCGATCTGCCGAACCGACGTTCCGTGATAACCCTGCTCGACGAACGCGCCGAGCGCGGCCGCGAGCGGTGCGGACAGCGTCGACCCCTCGTAGATGCGCCAGCTTCCCGGTGTAGTGGTCACAGCGACCTTCCGTCGAACGTGCAGACGCCGCCGCGGACCGTCGCCACGATCGGGACGGCACGCAGGTCTCGGTTACCGAGGGACGCCGGGTGCTCGGCCAGGAGCACCAGATCGGCGGATGCTCCGACCTCCACCGATGCGCGTCCACCCGATGCCGCTGCCAACGCCACGTCGAGCGGAAGTGCCTCATGGGGCTGCCACGGCGCACGCTCGTCGTCGGTACGCCACACCGCGTCGGCGATCGCGTCGAGCGGAGAAGGCGGGCTGACCGGGGCGTCGGATCCGAAGACGACGTGCGCGCCCGACTTGTGCAACGACAGATAGGGGTAGGCGATCGATGCACGGCCGCTCCAGAGTTCGTCGGCGACCTCGCGATCGCTCATCGCATGCTGCGGTTGAACCGAAGCGGTCACGCCGTTCGCCGCGAATCGCGCGATGTCGGCGGGCATCACCTGCTGCGCATGTTCGATGCGGCCACCGCACCCGACCGCGGCGAACGCGTCGAGCGCCAGTGTGTTCGCTCGATCACCGATCGCATGGATCGCGGGCACGATCCCGCCACTCGCGGCCCGACGCATCAGCGTGACGAGATCCTCGGGCGTCTCCAACAGCAGTCCCGACCCCTCGCCGCCCGGGTAGGGGTCGTGACAGCACGCCGTTCTGGTGTTGAGCGAACCGTCGAACATGACCTTGAGCGGACCGAGTGCGATCCCGTCGGCAACAGGGTCGCCGGTGTGCGCGCCGAGGGTCAGTTCGTGCCCCAACCATTCGGCCCACACCGCGAACTGCACGTCGACTGCGGGGCGGGCGATCTCACTGCGCCGCGACCAGACGGTCCTGTTGTCGGCGTACTCGAAATCGGTGGCGGCGGTGATGCCGCGCCTGGCCAGTTCGTCCGTGGCGGCCAGGGCCACGCGATCGCCCTCGTCCGTGTCGACCAAGCGCTCGAGGGCGTTCAGCCCTTCCATGCAGTCGATGTCGCGCAGCACACCCGTCGGATGGTCGATGTGCAACTCCGCCAACAGGGCCGGGCTCAGCCACAGCGTGTGCAGGTCCATGCTGGTGATCGCTGCACGGCGACCGGGCAGCGCGTTCTGCAGCACCTCTTTGTGCGGCTCGTCGGGCCACAGCGCGTCGCGGAATCCCTGCGCGCGGAGAATGGACGTGCCGTGGCGCTCGTTGGAACGGGCGAGAATATCCACCAGATCGACGGCGGAGTCGGCACCGGAGACGTCGATGCGCGTCAGCGACGCCGCCCACTGTGTCAGATGCACATGACTGTCGACGAACGACGGAACCAGTGCTGCTCCGCCGCCGTCGAACACATCGCCTTCGATCGGACGCGACGACGCGACAGTCGCGGTCACCTCGGCGACGCGGCCGCCGACCGTCTGGACGTCGACGGCCGGCCCGCCCGGCGCGAGGACGACATTTCTGATCAGCACACCCGGACTCTAGAACACCGAAGTCATGAGAACGTGTAGCGGTGACCGACGACAACGAGATCGGCTATCACGCGCGGGTCACCGTGCGCTGGTCCGACATGGACGCTTTCCACCACATCAACCACGCGCGCATGGTGACTCTGCTGGAGGAAGCGCGCATCGAGTGGCTCCTGAGTGCAGGTGAGGCCAACGAGAGTCTGATCAAGAGCGCGTTGATCGCGAACGTGAACATCTCGTACAAGAAGCCGCTGCGGCATTCGGACAGCCCGCTCGACATCACGTTGTGGTTCGAGAGGGTGCGGTCGGTCGACTTCACGATCGGCTACGAGGTCCGCGCCGCGGGCGCACCTGCGGGTTCACCGCCTGCCGTCGTCGCGACCACTCAGATGGCGATGGTCGACGTCGGCTCGGAGTCGCTGCGCCGGATCACCGCAGACGAGAAGGCATACCTCGCACGGTGGACCCGCTAGCGCTTGTCCCGGCCTTGCTCGACGTACCAATCCACGAGATCCGGTGCGTCGACGGCGGTTCGGTCCAGAGTTCGCGACGCGTCGCCGCCCTGGAACAGACGCTTGATCGGCACCTCGAGCTTCTTACCGGTCCTGGTGTGCGGGACGCCGGGCGCGGCGATGATCTCGTCGGGCACGTGCCTCGGTGACGCGTGCTCACGAATCGCCGTGTTGATGCGCGCCCGCAGCGCGTCGTCCAGTTCGGTTCCGTCGGTGAGTACGACGAACAACGGCATCCAATACCCGCCGTCGCCTCGTTCGACCCCGAGCACGAGTGATTCGACGATCTCGGGCAGCTCTTCGACGGCTTGGTAGATATCGGCGCTACCCATCCGAATGCCGTTGCGGTTCAGCGTCGAATCCGAACGACCGTGCACGACGACGCTGCCGTGCGCGGTCAGTGTGATCCAGTCGCCGTGTCGCCACACCCCCGGGTACGCGTCGAAATACGCTTCGCGGTAACGCGATCCGTCGTCGTTCCAGAATCGCACGGGCATCGACGGCATGGGCTCGGTGACGACCAACTCGCCGACCTCGTCGGTCACCGGCCGGCCGTCGACGTCGAATGCCTTCAGCGCGACGCCGAGGAACGGCGCCGAGAGCTCACCCGGCCACACCGGCACGGTACGGACCCCACCCGCGAACGCCGACACGACGTCGGTGCCGCCGGAGATCGAGAACACCGGCACGTCGCGACCGACGTTGTCGGACAACCACAGTGACGACGACGCGGGCATCGCAGACCCCGTGATACCGATCGCGCGCAATGCGGACAGATCGTGATCGCGCGACGGGCGCGATTCCGCCTTGATGCAGGACAGAACGTAGCCAGGACTGGTGCCCAGGAATGTCACCTCTTCCCGAGCAGTGATCGCCCACAGCGCATCGGGCGTCGGGTATGCAGGGCTGCCGTCGGCGCACACGATCGTCGCACCGACGAGCAGTCCTGCCACCTGGAAGTTCCACATCATCCAACTCGGGCTCGTGTACCAGAAGAACGTGTCATCCGATCCGATGTCCGATTGCAGCGCAACAGCTTTGAGGTGTTCGAGCAACACTCCCCCGTGCCCGTGGACGATACCCTTCGGCAGACCCGTCGTCCCCGACGAGAACACGACCCACAGTGGATGATCGAACGCGACCGGCACCGATACCCACTCACCCTCGCCGGACGACGCGTCCTCCCACGAGAGGGAGCCGTCGACCGCGTCGCCGACTCGAATCACGGTGTCGACCGTCGTCAATCCGTCTAGGAGAACCGCCACATCGCCGCGCTTGTCGTGGTGATTGCCGCCGTAGGAGTAGCCGTCGGCGGCGATCAACACCTTCGGATCCAGCTGCCCCAGCCTGTCGAGGGCCGCCGACGCGGAATAGTCCTGCCCGCACGCCGACCACACCGCGCCGACACTCGCGCTTGCGAGGAATGCGACGACGGCCTCGGGAATGTTGGGTAGGTACCCCACGACCCGATCCCCGGGCTCGACGCCTGCCTCACGCAGCGTCCGAGCGAGCGCGGCCGTCTGCCGGGCGAGTTCTCGCCACGACAGCTCGGCGCGCGAGCCGTCCTCCCGTGCATGGACGATCGCCGTACGGTCACTGTCGGAGCGCCGTCGCACCTGGTCGACGTAGTTCAGCTGCACACCTGGAAACCACTGAGCTCCCGGCATACTCGAATTTCCGAGCACCTCGGTCGGCTCGGTGTCCGACTGGATGTCGAAGTAGTCCCACACCGTGCGCCAGAACTGCTCGACGTTCTGCGTCGACCACTCCCAGAGTTCGCGATAGTCGGCGGTGTCGACCCCGTGACGCTCCGAGACGACGCGCTGGAAGTCGGTGATCCGTGCGTTCTCGATGTCCTCCGACGACGGCGTCCACTGCGGTTCGGTCATGCGCCCAGTATCCCTCGAGCAAATCCGACCCGGCCCGCAAATCTTCACGCCGAATCGAGATTCTCAGCCGATGCATCGACGGAGGATCCCGATTCGCCGTGAGGATCTCGAGTCGGCGGAAATCTCAGCTCAGCAAATCCAGCGACCTCTCCCGCATCTCGACCTTTCGGACCTTCCCGGTGACGGTCATCGGGAATTCGTCGACGACGTGGACGTACCGCGGAATCTTGTAGTGCGCGAGCTTCCCCTCACTGAAGGCTCGAATCCCCGAGGCGTCCAACGGTTCCGCACCCTCGCGCATCCGAATCCACACCATGAGTTCTTCGCCGTACTTGACGTCGGGAACCCCGATCACCTGGGCGTCGAGGATGTCGGGGTGGGTGTACAGGAACTCTTCGATCTCCCTGGGGTAGATGTTCTCCCCGCCGCGAATCACCATGTCCTTGATGCGGCCGGTGATGGATACGTAGCCGTCCGAATCCATGATCCCGATGTCGCCGGTGTGCATCCATCCGGCCGCGTCGATCGCCTCGGCGGTCTTCTGCGGCTGCTCCCAGTAGCCGAGCATCACCGAGTACCCGCGGGTGCACAGCTCCCCTGCCTCGCCGCGTGGCACGGTCAGCCCGTCGACGGGATCGACGATCTTGACCTCGAGGTGCGGTCCGACGGCTCCGACCGTCGACACGCGCTGGTCGATGGTGTCGTCGCTGCGGGTCTGCAAGGACACCGGTGACGTCTCGGTCATGCCGTAGCAGATCGACACCTCGGCCATGCCCATTCGTTCGATGACCTGCTTCATGACTTCGGTCGGGCACGGCGAGCCCGCCATGATGCCCGTCCGCAGCGACGACAGATCGTACGAATCGAATTCGGGCAAAGCGAGTTCGGCGATGAACATCGTCGGTACCCCGTACAGCGACGTGCACTTCTCCTGGGCGACGGCCTTCAGCGCCGCTGCCGGATCGAACGCCTGGCCCGGAATGACCATGGCCGCACCGTGACTCGTACACGCAAGATTGCCCATCACCATCCCGAAGCAGTGGTAGAACGGCACGGGAATGCACACGCGATCGACCTCGGTGTAGTGGCACAGTTCGCCGACGAAGAATCCGTTGTTCAAGATGTTGTGGTGACTGAGCGTCGCACCCTTCGGGAAACCCGTTGTGCCCGAGGTGTACTGAATGTTGATCGGATCGTCGGCGCTCAACAGCTTCTGCGCATCGGCCACGAGCGACGGGTTCTCCGAGAGCGCCTTGTGCCCGCGATCGGTCATCAATTCCCACGGGAAACTGCCGACGAAGACGGCCTCGCGTAGATCGGGGCAGTCCGTCCGCGCTTCCTCGATCATCGCCGCGTAGTCCGCGCCCTTGAATTCGGGCGCAGAAAGCAGAAGCGACACCCCTGCCTGCTTCAGTACGAACTGCAGCTCGTGCGTCCGGTAGGCCGGATTGATGTTGACGAGGATCGCACCGATCTTGGCGGTTGCATACTGCGCGAGCACCCATTCGGGGCAGTTCGGTGCCCATATCCCGACCCGGTCGCCCTTCACGACGCCTTTGACCAGCAGGCCGGCAGCCAAGATCTCGACGTCGGCCAGGAACTCGGAGTACGTCCACCTCCGGTTCGTGGCGACGTCCACGAGAGCGTCGCGGCCGGAGTGTCGGGCAGCAGTTCGATCGAGGTCGGCACCGATGGTGTCGCCCAGCATCGGTATGGACGACACCCCGGAGGAGTAGCTGAGAGTTTCCATTTCACCAACGATAGTGACGCCCGTCACTACCTACCACCCCCGAACGGGGCTACTCCGAGATCACCTTCACGTCGAGGTTCTCGAGCGCGTCGGCCCTGGATGTGTCCTTCAGCGCGACACCCGACCTACCCAACTTTCGGGCGCCCGCGATCAAGCTCGCGACGATCTTCGCGGACTGCTCGTAGCCGAGGCCTTCCGGTGGGTGGATGTTCGAGATGCAGTTGCGATCGGCGTCCGACTTGCCCGGGGCAGGCAGATGCGTCAGATAAATTCCGAGACTGTCGGCGACGGACAGCCCTGGCCTCTCCCCGATCAACACGAGCACCGTCCGCACCCCCATCGCCTCGGCGATGTGGTCGCCCAGCGCGACGCGCGCCTCGGTCGCAATGACCGGCGGCGCAATCGAATACGCGCCGGACAGTTCGCTCACGAGGGCGCGAAGCATCTGCGTACCGTGATCCATCAGTGCGCGCGGAGACAAGCCGTCGCTCAGAACGACACCCACGTCGAATTCGCCTGCCGAGATCGCGCTCAGATCCTTCGGCTGCCGCCCGAGATCCGGCCGTCGCAGATATTCGGCCCTGGACTCCGCACGCGACGTCACGGCGACAGGCTTTCCGACGCCGACCGCCTCGACCTCGGCCGCGAACGCCTCCACGTCCAACGGCATGTGGACCGCGTCGCGCGCCGCAGCGTGCGCCGACCTGAACTCGAGCACTCGTGACGTCGGAAGCGCATCGCCGGTGCGCCCCAACCCGATTCGGGCCTGTGTGGTCAGCCGCAAGCCGTCCCAGAATTCGTCGTCCCGCCGTTCGACACCGCTCATCGCGAGCTCGTCAGTGCTCGGAGCGGCGACCCGGCTGCATCGATGTCCAGGAGCCGACCTGTTCCGTCGACCATGCCCAACCGGTCGAGCCACGCAGCGAACTCGGGAGCAGGCTTCAGCCCCAACACCTGTCGCACATAGAGCACATCGTGGAAGCTCAGGCTCTGGTAGCCGAGCATGACGTCGTCGGCACCCGGCACTGCGATGACGAACGCAACCCCGGCTGCTCCCAACAGCGTCAGCAAGGAGTCCATGTCGTCCTGATCGGCTTCGGCGTGGTTGGTGTAGCAGACGTCGACGCCCATCGGCAGTCCGAGTAGCTTGCCGCAGAAATGATCTTCGAGCCCAGCGCGGACGATCTGCTTTCCGTCGTACAGGTATTCGGGACCGATGAACCCGACGACGGTGTTGACCAGGAGCGGCGAGAGATCGCGACAGACGGCGTACGCGCGCGCCTCCAGCGTCTGTTGATCGACAGGTCTGCCGTCCATGCCCACGTGAGCACCCGCGCTCAGCGCCGAACCCTGCCCGGTCTCCAAGTACATGACATTGTTTCCGACGGTTCCGCGGTGCAACGATCGGCCCGCCTCGTTGGCCTCCCGCAGCAGCGAGACATGCACGCCGAAACCGGAATTGGCCCCCTCGGTGCCGGCGACGGACTGGAACACCAGATCGACGGGTGCGCCCTTCTCGATCAGTTCCATCGTCGTCGTCACGTGGGACAGCACGCAGGACTGTGTCGGGATCTCGAAGCGCTGACGGATCTCGTCGAGCAAGTGCAGCAGGTCCGACGTCGCGTGCGGCGAGTCGGTCGCGGGGTTGATTCCGATGACGGCGTCACCGGATCCGAGCAACAGCCCATCGAGCGTCGCTGCGGCAATGCCTTTCGGATCGTCCGTCGGGTGGTTGGGCTGCAGCCGCGTCGCCAGTGTTCCCGACAAGCCGACCGTCGTACGAAAGGCAGACGTGACCTCCGTCGCCCTGGCGACGGCGATCAGATCCTGATTGCGCATGATCTTGCTGACGGCCGCAACCATTTCCGGTGACAGCCCCGATGCGATCGATGTCAGAACTCGCACCGAGTCCTCCCGCGCGGCCGCGTCGAGCAACCAGTCTCGAAGACCGCCCACGGTGAGATGCGAGATCGTCCCGAATGCGACGCGGTCGTGCGAGTCGATGATGAGCCGGGTGACTTCGTCCGTCTCGTACGGGACGAGGAGGTCGTGCAGGAAGGTATCGAGCGAGACATCCGCCAGCGCCCATTGCGCCGCGGCACGCTCGGCGTCGGACTGTGCCGCGCATCCGGCGAGTTCGTCCCCGGATCGCTGCGGAGTGGCCTTGGCCATCAAGTCGACGAGGCCGTCGAACTGGTAGGTGGTGCCGGATACCTGATGCCTGTAGGTGGTCATTCGAGCTCGGCTTCGGCCCGGGCAAGGGCGGCGAATTCTTCGTCGGGAGAGTTCGCGACGAGATGGTGCCTGCTGTAGATGCCGAAGTAGAGCATGAACGCGGCGAACACGCCGAGGCACCAGAGCGCGGCCGTGCTGTCGACGAGGAACGTCGCGACGACGGCCAGTGCAGCGACGACGAGCGCGAAGCCGGTGGTGACGACGCCACCGGGCGTCCTGTACGGACGCTCCATGGCCGGCTCCTTACGACGCAGCACGATGTGGCTGACCATCATCAGAACGTAACTCAGCGCGGCCCCGAACACTGCCATGTTGAGCAACATCGCACCCTGGCCGGTGAGCGAGAGCAGGAAGCCGATGACGCCGGGCACGATCAGCGCGAGCGTCGGAGCCTTTCGAGAGTTGGTGACCGACAACGTCTTCGGAAGGTAGCCGGCTCGCGACAGTGCGAACAGCTGACGGGAGTACGCGTACATGATCGAGAAGAAGCTGGCGATCAGACCGGCGAGCCCGATGTAGTTGACGACCTTGGCGGCCGAGTTGTCACCGAGCGCCTCGACGAGCGGATTGCCCGATGACTGCATCGCCTCGGCCCCGCCTGCGCCGGTCACCAGGAACAACACGCCGGCCCCGGTCACGAGGAGCACCCCCATGGCCGCGATGATGCCGCGCGGCACGTTCTTCGACGGGTCCTTGGCTTCTTCGGCGGCGAGTGGAACACCCTCGATGGCCAGGAAGAACCAGATCGCGAACGGCACCGCCGCCCAGATGCCCAGGTAGCCGAACGGGAGGAAGCTCGACGCCCCTGCGGCATCCGTCGGCGCGATGTCGGTGAGGTTCGACGCGTCGAACTGTCCCAGTGCCGACACGGCGAACACCACGAGACCGACGAGTGCGATCGCGGTGATGACGAACATGATCTTGAGCGCTTCGCCCGCACCAGCCAGATGGATGCCGATGAAGATCGCGTACACCGCCAGGTACACCCACCATCCGTCGGTGATACCGAAGAGTCCGAGCGACTCCACGTAGGCGCCGATGAAGGTGGCGATGGCCGCGGGCGCGATGGCGTACTCGATGAGAATGGCTGTGCCCGTCGCGAATCCGCCCCACGGGCCGAGCGCGCGGCGGGCGAAGGTGTAACCGCCACCTGCCGCGGGGAGCGCCGACGACATCTCCGCCATGCCCAGCACCATCGCCAGGTACATCCCGGCGATCAGGATTCCGGCGATCAGCAGACCACCGAACCCGCCCTGTTCGAGCCCGAAATTCCAGCCCGAATAGTCACCGGAGACGACGTAGCTGACGCCGAGCCCTGCGAGAAGAATCCAGCCCGCGGTGCCCTTCTTCAACTGCCGTTTGGCGAGGTAATCCCCGCCCTCGACGTGGGACTCGGTCCCGTCGTGGTGAGCGCCTGACGGTTCGGCGACGGACATGGGTGGCCTTCTTTCATCGAATGCGCTTCTCGCTGCAGCGAAGATAGGCCGACGCTGTAAGCGGGGCGTCATCAACAGATGACGGCTGTATTACGTGCGGTGCGAGACGGTTCCGGTGTCGCCCTCGTCCGGATCGGACACGGTGAACACCGCGTCGACGACGGCTACGTTGGACTCGAGACGGCTCTCCAATCGACGGAGCACATGGGCGATCGAGGATTCGACGGCGTCACCGACAAGGTCGACGCTGGCAACGACGAAAATCTGTTTCGGACCGACGAATTCGATGCGGACGAAACGAACCGACGCCACCTCGGGGAACTTCTCGATGCCACTCACCACCGCGTCCCATAATGCGCCGGGCCCGGGTTCTCCGGTGAGGAATCGACGATTTCGATCGATGAGAACGATCGCGACGACGCCGAGAAGCACACCGACGGCGATCGACCCGAGCGCGTCCCACACGGCGGAGCCGGTGAGCTGATGCAGTCCGATACCCGCTGCAGCGATGACCAGACCGATCAGCGCGGCGGCATCTTCGGCGAACACCGCACGCAGTGTGGGGTCGGACGTCTCCAGCGCGTAGTCGAGGAAGTCCGTCTCGTACGCGTTCGCCTCCCCGCGAATCTGCTTGACGGACTGCAGGAACGAGATTCCTTCGAGGACGAACGCGACTGCGAGCACCACGTAGTTGATCGTGTAGTTCTCGGCGGACGACTCGCCGCCGAGGAGCGAGGTGATTCCGTGCCACACCGACACCGCCGAGCCCGCCACGAACAGCCCGATGGCGGCGAGCAGTGACCAGACGTACGCTTCGCGGCCGTAGCCGAGGGGCCGACGGCGGTCGGGACCGCGTGACCCGCGCTTGTTCGCGACGAGCAGGAATATCTCGTTGCCGGTGTCGGCCCACGAGTGAGCCGCTTCGGCAACCATCGAAGCCGACCCGGTCACGACGGCCGCAACGGATTTGGCGACGGCGACGCCGAGATTGGCACCGAATGCGACGACGACCGTACGGAGGCTCTCGCCACCGGGAGCGTCCGAAGGTGTGGAACTTTTCACCGGATCGACTCTAGGCGCCTTCGGCGCACGTGCGTGGGAATGTACAGTGCTGCCGGGTCGTTCCGCAGGCTCCGCTCCCGCCGGGTATACATTTCCACGCACGTGCAGCGAAGCTGCCTAACCCTGCAACATCCCTGGCACCGGACAGGCGTCCACTGCCTCGGCGACGACGATGACGTCGTCCGGCACCGGCGGCCTGCGGCCCTCTTCCCAATCGACTCCGACGAACGGAGTCTCGTCCTTCAGCACGTCCCACTCGTCCTGCGTGAACGCGCGGCCGCGACTCAGGAACCGAAGTCCCTCCGGAGTTTCCAGCGAGAACCCCGAACCGCGACCCGGGACGACGTCGAGCACCATCTGAGTGTGCTTCCAGGCTTCGAACTGCGAGCCCGAAATCCACACCGGAACCGCGTCGCCGCCCTCGGGAAGGTCGGTCGGGATGTCGCCGACGTTCAGACGAAGGTCCAACAGCCCCAGCAGGACATCCCGGTCACCGACGATGAATTCGTCTGCGGGATAACACATCGGCGACGACCCGTCGCAGCATCCACCGCTCTGATGCATCATCAGCGCGCCGTGGTTACCGCCGAGGCGACGGAGAAGCTCCATCGCCCCGGCGGTTGCTCTGAGCCGGGCCGGGGGCCGGCTTGCGGCAGGCATCAGAAGAAGCCCTGAGCCTTCTGGGCGTAGCTGACCAGGAGGTTCTTCGTCTGCTGGTAGTGGTCGAGCATCATCTTGTGGTTCTCACGTCCGATGCCGGACTGCTTGTAACCACCGAAGGCCGCGTGTGCCGGGTACTGGTGGTACGTGTTCGTCCAGACACGGCCGGCCTTGATGTCGCGGCCCGCGCGGTACGCGACGCCACCGTCGCGCGACCAGACACCTGCACCGAGACCGTAGAGGGTGTCGTTGGCGATGGAGATGGCGTCGTCGTAGTCCTTGAAGGACGTGACGGAGACGACCGGTCCGAAGATCTCTTCCTGGAAGATGCGCATGTCGTTCTTGCCGGTGAAGATCGTCGGCTGCACGTAGTAGCCGCCGTTCAGGTCACCGCCGAGCTGTGCGCGTTCGCCGCCGGTGACGACCTGCGCGCCTTCGCCCTTGCCGATCTCGATGTACGACAGAATCTTCTCGAGCTGATCGTTCGACGCCTGCGCACCGATCATCGTCTCGGTGTCGAGCGGATTGCCCTGTCGCACAGCCTTCGTGCGGATCGCAGCCAGTGCGAGGAACTCGTCGTAGATGTCGGCCTGGATGAGCGAGCGCGACGGGCACGTGCACACCTCGCCCTGGTTCAGCGCGAACATCGTGAAGCCCTCGAGAGCCTTGTCCTGGTAGTCGTCGTCGGACGACAGGACGTCGGAGAAGAAGACGTTGGGGCTCTTGCCGCCGAGTTCGAGGGTGACCGGGATCAAGTTCTGCGACGCGTACTGCATGATGAGGCGTCCCGTGGTCGTCTCACCGGTGAACGCGATCTTGGCGATGCGCGGGCTCGACGCGAGCGGCTTGCCCGCTTCGGTGCCGAATCCGTTGACCACGTTGACGACTCCGGCAGGAAGAAGGTCACCGATGATCGAGATGAGATGAAGAATCGATGCCGGGGTCTGCTCGGCAGGCTTCAGCACGACGGCGTTGCCTGCCGCCAGTGCGGGAGCGAGCTTCCAGACGGCCATCAGGATCGGGAAGTTCCACGGAATGATCTGTCCGACGACGCCGAGCGGCTCGTGGAAGTGATAGGCGACGGTGTCGTCGTCGATCTCCGACAGCGAACCTTCCTGCGCGCGAATGCATCCGGCGAAGTAGCGGAAGTGGTCGATCGCCAGCGGAATGTCGGCGTTGAGGGTTTCACGGATCGGCTTGCCGTTGTCCCAGGACTCCGCGAGTGCGATGGACTCGAGGTTCTCGGCCATGCGGTCGGCGATCTTGTTGAGGAGCACTGCGCGCTCGGCGGCGGAGGTCTTGCCCCAGGCGGGTGCTGCGGCGTGCGCGGCGTCGAGCGCGAGCTCGATGTCCTCGGACGTGGAGCGGGCTACCTCGCAGAAGTTCTCACCGGTGACGGGAGTCGGGTTCTCGAAGTACTGGCCCTTGACGGGCGGGACCCACTCGCCGCCGATCCAGTTGTCGTAGCGCGGCTGGAAGGACATGACTGAATCTGCGGTACCTGGGCGGGCATAGACGGACATCTAGTGACTCCTTCGTCGTTCATCAACTGATGTGATTCAGAACACTAGAGTCTGCAACGTTGCAACTACGTTGCTGCACTGCGTGCAGAAAGAAACTACATGCCGAGCTGGCGATCCAGATGGTCGATACGTGCGCTGACCTGGCCGTACAACGCGGAATCGGTGCTCAGCGTCGCCCGGTAGGCCTCCCACGCGACGAGGTCGCTCCTGCCGTGGATCGACGACGTCCATTGCGCCAGCAACATCGGATCGCCGACGCGCAGTAATGCGGCCTGGACCCGCGATCGCAGCTCGTCGCGAATTTCCTCGATCCCGGGCGACACCGATCCGGGCAGCACCGGGCCGGCATAGATACGCAACGCTGCTTCCACGTCGCCGCGATCGAGCGCCCGACGAACGTCGTCGACGTCGGACGTCAGCGCACCCACCAGCCGGTAGGGTCGCGACGCCAGGCCGGAGGAGCCGAACGTCTTGCGCAGGCGCGACATCTCGGCCCTGATGGTCACCGAGTCGAGTTCCTGCTCGTCGAGCAGCACCGCGAGATGATCGGAACTGAGCCCTTCGGGATGATCCGCCAGCAGCAGCAGAATTTCGGCGTGACGCTGCGACAATGCGGTGCGACCACTGCCCCGGACCAGTCCCGGCCTGCCCGAACCGAGCACTTCGAGACGAGGAGCGGTCTCGCCCAACGACTTCGGCGAGTTCATCAGATGCACGCGGAGCTCGGACTCGGCCGCGGCGACGGTCGCACGAATCAACGAGAGAACCTCGGGGACTGCGACGCGCGGCCCTCCGGTGATGTCGATGGCGCCGAGGATGTGCCCGCTCGTCGGGTGATGCACGGGGGCGGCCGAACAACTCCAGTCGTGCACGGTACGAGTGAAGTGCTCGGCGGCGAAGATCTGCACACAATGGTCGACGGCGAGCGCGGTTCCCGGCGCGTTGGTGCCCTTGCTCTCCTCGCTCCAATCCGCCCCTTCGGCGAAGTTCATCGTCTGTGCACGGTCTTTCGCGGACGTGTCACCTTCGACCCACAGGAGGCGGCCCTCCGCGTCGGAGATCGCCACGAGCAGACCGGTATCGGCGGCATCCTCGACGAGGAGTTTGCGAATGACGGGCCGAATGATCGACATGGGGTGGCCGTTGCGATACCGCTCCAATTCGACACCCGTCAGCACCGGGGCCTCGTCGCGACCGTTGGGGTCGACTCCCTTGGTACGACTCCGCATCCAGGAATCGAGGACGACGGATCGGACGGAATCCCCTGCAGGCCATTCGTGCTCGACGAAAGACCGATGAGCGGTCGACATCTTGCGAGCCAGGACATCGACGTCGTCACCGGGGCGAACTGCTACCCACGGGTTGCCCTGTCCTGCCACTCTTCCTGTCATCTACGTAGTCCCTTTTCAGACGCGTTCACACCACTGTAACGCAGCTCACACACGCAGGTACAGCCGCACACCCCCAGAGGGAGGTGCAGCGCTACGGTCACTGCTGCCGACCGTAGCCGATAATCGACGGACGCTCGTTCAGCCCAGGTCCTCGGCGATGTCGCGCGCTGCGCGTTCGGCCAGCATGATCACGGTCGCGTGCGGACCACGCGTGGGCACGACCGGGAACGACGACGTATCGACGACGTCGAGACCGTCGACACCTCGGACACGGCATCGGTCGTCGAGTACCGCGTCCGGGCCGCCCATCGCGCAACTTCCCGACAGGTGCAGAGCCGTGCCGAGTCGGCCGAGCAACCTGTCGCCGGCTACCTCGAGCTTCGTAGCGACAGCGGCCATCGGCGCCGTCGACAACAACGCGTCGACGACGTCGAGACCTGCGTGCAGCGCCGCACGGTCCGCCGCCGAGTCCAGATACCGATAGCGCACGAACGGCGAGTCCAGCGGATCGGCCGAGCGCAGCGTGATGTCCCCCCGACTGTCGGCCCGCATCAATCCGATTCCGATCATGGGATCCACCGGGCCGATGCCCGCGATCATGTATCCGAACGACGCTGTGTACGGCCGGATTTCGAGGTCGCCGACGTGCAGAACCACCTCGATCGGTGACGAGGGTCGAAAGGGTACCGAACTACGGTAGTAGACACCGATTTCGGGATGATCGGAAAAACCTCGACCCACTCGGGGATGGTCGAGAAGAACGTCGATTCCCCAGTGCCGCAACGAATCCGCTGGGCCGACTCCGGACAACATCAACAACTGCGGTGTTCGCACCGCACCTGCGCACAGGACGACGCGGCTCGCTCGCATGTCGGTTGTCACGCCGCGACGGAGGATACGAACTCCGCATGCTTTGTCGCCGTCGAACAGTATCTTCAGAACGGTCGATTCCGTGAGAACCTCGAGATTGGGACGACTCAGACGCGGGATCAGGTAGCTCGCAGCAGCATTCATGCGCATTCCGCGAAAGACGTTGAGCGGAACCGGCCCTGTTCCTCCAACCGGACTTGGATCGTTCTTGTCCGGGTCGGCCGGGAACCCGAGCGACTCGCTCGCGTCGACGAACGCGGCAGTAACGCCACTCCACTCCTTCGGCGCTGTTCTCCACACCGGGATGGGCCCGCTGCTGCCGTGGCGGTCACTCGCGTAATCGTGATCGGTCTCCGACGCCGTGAAGTACGGCAGTACGTTCTCGTACGACCATCTGGACGGCCAGTGCAGAAAGTCGTCCGGCCGGGCCCGGATGAAGTACGCGCCGTTCACGGCCCCCGATCCACCGAGCACTCGGCCGCGCGAGATCTCACGCTCGACGCCGGGAGCGAGCTCTGCCGGGTAGGACGACGTCCACGGACTGCCAGGTCCGACCGGCAGAACATGGGCGTCGGCGATGTCCGGTGGGTAGTCCTGGACGCGGGAGACGCCCTGCCCGGCCTCGACGACGACAACCCTGCAGTCCGGGTTCTCACTGAGCCGAGACGCCACCACCGAACCGGACGAGCCGCCACCGACGACGATCACATCCGCGTCGACGACGTCCGATCGGCCGACGGCGGGACCGCTCACGAATCCATACGAGGCGTCAACGCGCCGAAGCTCCGAGATTCGACGGCACCTCGCCAGAGTCCAGCACCGTACGCGACGTCGTCCATGCGCTTGAAGAACGCGTAACGGATCGGGTCGAGTCCGCCGAGCTCACGGTGCTTGTACCAATCGGCGACGGCTTCTGCCACCGCCAGCCCGAGCGCGATCTTGCGAATTCGACTGGACAGCAACACCGCCAGCAGAGTGATCGGCCAATAATGTCGGCACAGCGCCGATGCCAATTGCCACAGGCCCGCGACGAAACCTTCGGTCGCGAGGATGGCCGCGATGCGAGTCGGCTGGTCGAGTCCGACGAACATCTTGCGCAAGCGTCCGATGGTGACGGCCAGCGTGGCGAGTGCACCGATCACCCCGATCTTGGTCAGGCTGGCCGCCAGCAGGCACGCGACGAGCGTCCACGGGGACATCGCGATCGGAGGCACCATGCCGGGATGACGGTCGGCGAGTGGGCTGGCACCGGTGCCGTAGAACAGCTTGCGTCCGAACCAGCGGCCGAACGTCACACGATGGTCGTGCGCCACGTTGGCGACGGGCTCGTACCGCAGGCGCCACCCGGCCTCCTGCAGTCGCCAGCACAGATCGACGTCCTCGGCGACGTGCATCGACTCGTCGAAGCCGTTGCATTCCTCGGCGACGCGGCGGCGAATCAACATCGCTGCGCTCGGCACGTAGGAGACCGAGCTCCCCGCCTGCACCGCTGCCTCCCGACGCCCCAGATCCAGGGACGACCGGGCGTGTTCGTACCGGGCGAGCGCGTTGCCCTCCGGTTCGAGTGCCACGATGCGCGGCGCGACCAGAGCGACCGCCGGATCGGAGAAGTGCCCGAGCATCACTTCGAGCCAGCCCTTGCGCGGAACGACGTCGGAATCGAGGAACGCGACAAAATCGGTTGTGGCGCTGCGTAACCCCGTGTTGCGCGCCGCTGCCGGCCCGCGTGAGGTCTCGTGCCGCAGAACCGTGACCCCGCCGACGCTCCACTCCATCGCGGGAGGCTTCACCGGCACGTCCGATCCGTCGTCGACGACGATGACGTTCAGGCCGTGCAGCGCAGGCAGCAATCGTCCGAGGCCGGCTGCGTTGTTCTTCAGCGGCACCACGACGGTGACATCGCGGGGCGACGGGATCGACATCGGACGCGGATTCGCCACGCCCGAATCGAGCAGCTTCCGCGCGACGAGAGCGGACTGTGAATCGGTGACCTCGAGAAAACCGTCGCCGATCATCGCGGCGGCCGTGGGCGCCAACTTCAGCATGCGTGTGGGGGATCCCCCGATCAGAACGCGACCGTCCGAGTATGTGCGTACGCGCGGATCGACGCGCACCCCGAAACCATCAGGCAACCGACCTTGACCCATTTGGTGATCGTAAGCGGACACGGGACGAAAGTGTCATCCACGGCCCGAAAAAGTCACTAACATACCGTGCGCCTGTTTTCGTCCTGGGCTTTCGGCCGTTTCACTACACCAACATCCCCGTAGCCGACGGCATCCAGCGCGCCGTCGCCACCGTCGCACGACGGACCATGTCGTCCAGGAAGGACGCCCCCTCCTCCGCCGTGGCGCGACGCGGATCGCCGAGCACACCGTTCTCCGACACCGCGCGCGTTCCGCCCTCCCGTAGCCGCGGAAGCAGGTCGGGGAGGGCTTCGACGTTTCCGACCTCGACGCGTTCCATGTCGACGACTTCGGGTGAAAGATGCAGCAGCAGCGAGGTTTCGGTGTGTCCGGCATGGGCGTCGGCGCCGGGGACGGCACACGGCACCCAGGCGACGTCGCGTCCCTCGTACCGCAGCAGAGTGGTGGCGTCGACCAAGGTGGGGACGTTGCCACCGTGTCCGTTGACGAACAGCACGCGGGGCGCCCACCGACACGCCGACCTCCCGTACTCGACGAGCAGAGTCCGCAGCGCGTCGGCGCCGATCGACACCGTGCCCGGGAAACCTTCGTGCTCGCCGCTGGCGCCGTAGCCGATGGCGGGTGCCAGGGACGCGTCGGGCAACCGGGAGGCCACGGCGACGGCGATGCGCGTGTCCGTGTCCAGCGGCAGGTGCGGCCCGTGCTGTTCGAACGCCCCCACCGGAACGACGACCGTCGACACGCCACCGACGTGCTGCCACCCCACGTCGGCCAGTGGTGTCGGGTGCGTCATTCGCCCGATGCTAGTGCAGCGCACTTTTCACATGAACGAAACATCGACCGGTTAGCGTTCTCACCCGAGGATCTTCGAAGGGAGCGACGTGCCACCTCGTCGAAGATCCGTGCTTCTCGATCGATTGAACATCTCTGCCCCCGGAAGCCGGCAACACGCAATTCTCGACGAGCTGCGACGCGTCATTCTTTCCGGCGACGCACCGCCCACGACCCCGATTCCATTGAACGACGTCGCGGATATGTTCGGCGTCAGTCCCATTCCTGTTCGGGAGTCGCTCAAAACACTGATCGGTGAAGGATTGGTGGATCACCGGCCCAATCTCGGATACACCGTCGCGCAATTGACGTCCGCGGAATTATGCGAAATGTACATCGTGCGGGAAGTCCTGGAAAGCGCCGCGCTCGCGACTGCTGTCGAGTTGGCCACCGACGACGACCGTGAGCGCGCGATCATCGCGAACAAGGTTCTGGAACAAGCGATCACAGCTGACGACCCACGCGAGTATCACCGTCGGAGTCGTGAATTCCACATGGCGCTGACGCGGCCGTCACGCATGAAAAGACTTCTCCACATACTCGAAGCGGCCTGGAACATCACCGAGCCTGTTCAGCCGATGGTGCACGTCGCCGGTTCGGATCGCGTGACACTGCATTCCGATCATCGACAGATGCTCGATGCATTTCTCGACCGCGACGCAGCTGCTCTGTCGACTATCGCGCAATATCATCACGGACGTTTGAACACGGTCATTTCTTCCATTCCCGCGGATACCGGTCTGCTCGCAGATCCCACCACGGATTGAGCGGCCCGAAAGATATATTCCTGCCGTCACGCGGACGCAACACGTGCTCGCTACCTTTTGTCGCAGGTTCGCTCCATCGTCGTGGTCGAGCCTTCGCCATGCATTTCGTCCGCATGGAGCCCATCGCCCATCAGGAGCATCGATGACAAATTCAGTGCACGGACCAGGCACTTCGCCGGTAGGTGACGTGGTCGAAGCAGCGGGCCACCCGGTCGGCGGAGGCCTGATCAAGGACTCGTACGACCCACGGCTGACCAACGAGGATCTCGCCCCGCTGAAGAAGCAGTCGTGGACCTCGTACAACCTGTTCGCGTTCTGGATGTCCGACGTGCATTCGGTCGGCGGATACGTCACGGCGGGAAGCTTGTTCGCTCTCGGACTGGCGAGCTGGCAGGTCCTCGTCGCGCTCCTCGTCGGCATCACGATCGTCTACTTCTTCTGCAATCTCGTCGCCAAGCCCAGCCAGGCTGCGGGCGTTCCCTACCCGGTCATCTGCCGCGTGTCGTTCGGCGTACTCGGCGCCAACATCCCAGCCATCATCCGTGGCCTCATCGCCGTCGCGTGGTACGGCATCCAGACGTTCCTCGCGTCGGCTGCTCTCGACATCGTGCTCATCAAACTGTTCCCGGGGCTGGCGCCGTACGCCGTGACCGCCGATTACGGATTCGCCGGTCTTTCTGCGCTCGGGTGGGCCAGTTTCTTGTTCCTGTGGGTGCTGCAGGCCGCGGTGTTCTGGCGCGGCATGGAGTCGATTCGCAGGTTCATCGACTTCTGCGGTCCGGCCGTCTACGTCGTCATGTTCCTACTGTGCGGATACCTGATCTGGAAAGCCGGTTGGGGCGCAATCGATCTGAACCTCGGCGAGGTCGAGTACACGGGCTTCAGCTCGGTTCCGGTCATGCTCGGGGCGATCGCCCTCGTCGTGTCGTACTTCTCCGGTCCGATGCTCAACTTCGGTGACTTCTCCCGCTACGGGAAGTCCTACGGTGCCGTCAAGAAAGGCAATTTTCTCGGACTTCCCCTCAACTTCCTCGTGTTCTCGATTCTGGTCGTCGTCACGGCGTCGCTGACTCTTCCTGTCTTCGGTGAGCTCATCACCGATCCGGTCGAGACCGTGGCCCGGATCGACAGCACGTTCGCCATCGTGCTCGGCGCGCTGACGTTCACGATCGCCACCATCGGTATCAACATCGTCGCCAACTTCATCTCACCCGCGTTCGACTTCTCGAACGTCAGCCCGCAACGCATCAGCTGGCGTGCAGGCGGCATGATCGCCGCCGTCGGCTCGGTCCTCATCACGCCGTGGAACCTGTACAACAATCCGGAGGTCATTCACCTGACACTCGAAACGCTCGGTGCGTTCATCGGCCCGCTGTTCGGCGTTCTCATCGCCGACTACTACCTGGTCCGCAAGCAGAAGGTCGTCGTCGATGATCTGTTCACGATGTCACCGGCCGGAAAGTACTGGTACTCCAAGGGATACAACCCGGCTGCGGTGTACGCCACCGTCGTCGGCGCCCTGGCCGCGATGTTCCCCGTGTTGTTCAACGGCGCGATCGACGGCATGGAGATCGCTGGCATGGCCACCGCGTCGAAGTACAGCTGGTTCATCGGATGCGGCATCGGATTCGGCCTGTACTTCCTGCTCGCCACCAAGACGAAGCTCGCAGTGACGAACCACCTCGACGACACAGCGAAGGTCTAGGAATTTCAAGTGCTGATCAAGGTCGTCAACCCGAACACCACATGGTCGATGACCGCGTTGATCGGTCAGTGTGCCCGGGCCGTCTCGAGCCCGGGCACACTGATCGACGCGGTCAGTCCGACGATGGGGCCTGCGTCCATCGAGTCTCACATCGACGAAGCCCTCTGTGTGCCCGGCATTCTCGAACAGATTGCTCTCGGCGAGGAACAGGGTGCCGACGGCTACGTCATCGCGTGCTTCGGAGACCCGGGTCTCGACGCGGCACGTGAAGCCGCGTCCGGTCCGGTCGTCGGAATCGCCGAGGCCGCCATGCACGCGGCAACCTTCCTCGGCCGCGGCTTTTCTGTCGTCACCACAGTGGGGCGGACGACCGGACGAGCATGGGATCTCGCGGAGAATTACGGTTTCGCGCGGCAGTGCCGGGGCGTTCACGCCTGCGAGATTCCGGTTCTCGAGCTCGAAACCGATCCCGACGCTCGCACGATCATCACCGAAGCCTGCCGGCGCGCGGCACTGCAGGACGGCAGCGACGCCATCGTCCTGGGCTGCGCAGGCATGGCCGATCTGCGCGCACACATCGAGAGGGAAATCGGTAGGCCCGTCGTCGACGGCGTGGCCGCGGCGACGACGACGGTGCAATCGCTCGTCACGATGGGACTGCGCACCGCGAGTGCGGCTCCGTCGCACGTGCGCGAAAATACATAGCCCGCTATACATTTCCGCGCACATGCGCGAAGCGCCTATCGTCAAAGAATGAACGAGTTGATCTCACGGGCGCGCAGTCTCGCCGAACGACCCGGCCGGACGGTCCTGGGGATCACCGGGCCACCCGGTGCAGGCAAATCGACGGTCGCAGACGCTATCGTCGACCAGCTCGGCCGCGGTCTCGCAGTGGTCGTTCCGATGGACGGATTCCATCTGGCGCAATCGGAACTTCTACGGCTGGGCCGCTCGGCTCGCAAGGGCGCTGCCGACACGTTCGACGACGCCGGCTATGCCCATCTGCTCGAACGTCTCGCCGAGCAGACGACGGGAGTGATCTACGCACCGCACTTCGACCGAACTCTGGAAGAACCCGTCGCGGGCAGCATCCCGGTCACGGCCGACGTTCCGCTCGTCGTCACCGAGGGCAACTACCTACTGCTCGACGACGGAAGCTGGCCTCGGGCTCGCGCCGCCATGACCGAGATCTGGTACATCGATCTCGACGACGACGAGCGGCGTCGACGACTCGTGCAGCGGCACACCATGTTCGGGAAAAGCGAGGACGACGCTCACGCGTGGGTGCACGGGACCGACGAGGCCAATGCACGCCTCGTCGCGTCCACGGCGTCTCGCGCAGACCGGCGGTTCCGCCACCCGTGAGCAGAAATGTACAGCCCTCTATGTATTCGCGCGCACGGGCGGCGAAGCCGCCATCACGACATCCGATCGCGTGAGCTCGTGCACCGACGACCGCCCCAGCCCGAGCACCGCGGAATCGAGCCCCCCTCGCAGGATGTCGAGAACGTTCTCCACTCCCGCCTGACCGTTCGCCGCCAGACCCCACAGATACGCACGACCGATCAACACCGCACGGGCACCGAGAGCGAGCGCCTTCGCCACATCGCTTCCGCGACGAACCCCGCCGTCCAAGGTGATCTCGACCTGATCGCCGACGGCGTCGACGATGGCAGGCAACAGTCGTATCGATGCCGGGGTGCCGTCCAGGTTGTTCCCGCCGTGATTGGACACCGACAGGGCGTCGCATCCGATATTCACTGCGCGGTGGGCATCGTCGACGCGCGAGATGCCCTTCAGCATGAACGGCCCACCCCACAGCTCGCGTAGCCAGGCGAGGTCGTCCCAGCTCGGGAGCGGCGTGGCCATCCAGTCGCGGTACGCGCCGAAGAACGTCGGCGCCGAACCGTCGCGCCCCGCGATGTTCGGTGCAGTCAGGTCCGGAATGCCACCCGATTTCACGAACTGCCACAACCACTTCGGACGCGACAGCCCCTCCGGCGCGAAACGGATCATCGTCCTCGCATCGACCTTCTCCGGTATCGACGGTGAACCCCAGTCGCGCCCCTCGGAGAACGACCAGTCCATCGTCAGGATCAAGCCCACCGCTCCCGCATGACGGGCACGTTCGACGAGACGCCCCATGACGTCTCGGGATCCGACCCAGTGCAGCTGGAAGAACGTCTGCGGGTTCGCCTCGACGACTTCTTCCATGGGCTTGCTCGCGAACAGCGACAGACCCATCGAAACTCCGCCCGACGCAGCGGCCCGCGCGACGGCGACCTCACCGTCCGGGTGCACGGCCTGCACACCCGTCGGCGAGATCATGACGGGAAACGAAAGCGGTTGTCCCATCAGGGTTGTCGACAACTCACGCGTATCGGACAACCCGGCGACGCGAGGGGCGAAGCCGAGTTCGTCGAACGCTGCCGTGTTGTCCCCTACCGTGATTCCACGCTCCGAGCCTGCCCGCAGCGCCGCGTAGACGGACTTCGGCAGGCGCTTCTCGGCCCGCCGCTGCGCCTCCGCCACGGTCTCGAACCACACGCTGTTGCTCAGACTCCGAGCCTCCGATCGAAACCGAGCGGCATCACGACATCGGACGGCGACAGATCGTGCACCGACGAGTGACCGAGACCGAGAACAGCGGAATCGACGCCGCCACGCAGGATGTCGAGCACGTTCTCGACACCCGCCTGCCCGTTCGCGGACAGACCCCACAGGTAGGCGCGTCCGATCAGGACGGCACGAGCGCCGAGTGCGAGTGCCTTCACCACATCGCTGCCACGTCGGACACCGCCGTCGAGCGTGATCTCGATCTGATCGCCGACGGCCTCGGCGATGGCAGGCAGAGCTCGGATCGGCGCCGGGGTGCCGTCGAGGTTGTTACCGCCGTGGTTCGACACCGAGATGGCGGTGCAGCCGGCGTCGACGGCCTTCTTCGCGTCGTCGACACGCATGACGCCCTTGAGCATGAACGGTCCGCCCCACTGCTCGCGCAGCCAGGCGACGTCGTCCCACGTCGGGAGCGGGGTACCCATCCATTCGCCGTATGCACCGAAGAACGTGGGCGCGACGCCGCCCTCCGGCGGAGTCAGGTTGGGGGTCGTGAGATCCGGAATCTTGCCCGTCTTGGCGAACTCCCACAGCCACTTCGGGCGCGTGATGCCCTCGGGCGCGAACTGGACCATCGCTTTCAGATCCATCTTCTCCGGGATCGACGGTGAGCCCCAGTCGCGGCCGTTGGAGAACGACCAGTCGAGCGTCATGATCAACCCGACCGCGCCCGCCGCACGTGCACGCTCCATCCGTTGCAGCAGCACCTCCCGCGAGCCCACCCAGTACATCTGGAAGAACGTCTGAGGGTTGGCTGCGGCGACTTCCTCGACGGATTTGCTCGCGAACGACGACAGGCCGATCGGAATTCCGCGTGCAGCCGCGGCCCTGGCGACAGCGACCTCCCCGTCCGGGTGCACGGCCTGCACACCCGTCGGCGAAATCATGACCGGGAACGAGAGTGGTTGTCCCATGACCGTTGTCGCGAGATCACGCTTGTCGGACAGGCCCGCGACATGCGGCGCGAATCCGAGTTCGCCGAACGCGGCGGTGTTGTCGTCGACGGTGATGCCACGTTCCGAGCCCGCCACCAGAGCGGAATACACGGACTTGGGCAGACGCTTCTTGGCGCGCCGCTGCGCTTCGGCAACGGTCTCGAACCACGCACTCTTGGCCATAGCTGATTGCTTCCTATTCCATTCCTGCGAGCGGGTTTTCGTCGCAGATCTTGGCCGGCGGCCGCATCATCAACGTGAGCGGCACCGACTTGCGGGGTGTCTTTCGGTTTCCGGAACGGGAATGGTCGACGCTCGACTTGGGGATCTCCCCCGCCGCAGCCAACGCCAATTCGCCGTTGCCGATCACGCATTCGGGATCCGGACCGTCCATGGGCAGGCCGGTGAAGAACTTCGCTGCCATGCAGCCGCCGCGGCACGCGTCGAAATGCGAGCACTTGGTGCACGCGCCCGAAGTCTGCGGCGACCGCAATTCCTGGAACAATTCCGATGTCTGCCAGACGGATTGGAATCCGCCCATACCGTCTTTCGCGTCGCGGACGATGTTGCCGGCAAGGAACTGCTCGTGGATGGCGAACGGGCAGGCGTAGACATCACCGATCGGGTCGATCAGGCAGACCACGCGCCCCGCACCGCACAGATTGAGACCGGGAAGGGCGTCACCGAACGCGGACAGGTGGAAGAACGAATCGCCGGTCAGCACGCCCTCGCCGTTGGCGACGAGCCAGTTGTAGAGCTCGCGCTGCTGAGCGGACGTGGGGTGCAGGTCGTCCCACACATCGGCGCCGCGCCCCGAGGGACGCAGGCGCGTGATGCGCAGCGTCGCACCGTACTTGTCGGCGAGAGCTTTGAACTCGTCGAGCTGGCTGACGTTGTGACGGGTGACGACGACGGAAATCTTCGCGTCCTTGAAGCCTGCTTCACGCAGGTTTTCCAATGCGCGGCAGGCCATGTCGAACGAACCGGGACCGCGAACGGCGTCGTTGACCTCGGCAGTCGCACCGTCGATGGAGATCTGCACATCGACGTAGTCGGACGCCGCGAGACGTGCGGCGACCTCCTTGTTGATCTTCACGCCGTTGGTGGAGAACTTGACTCCCACCTGGTGCGCGGTGGCGTAGTCGACCAGCTCCCAGAAGTCCGAACGCACGGTCGGCTCGCCGCCACCGATGTTGACGTAGAACACCTGCATCTTCTGCAGTTCGTCGATGATCGACTTGCACTGCTCGGTGCTGAGCTCACGCGGATCGCGGCGACCCGACGAGGACAGGCAGTGCACGCACGACAGATTGCAGGCGTACGTCAATTCCCAGGTCAGGCAAATGGGGGCGTCGAGGCCGAGTTCGAACTGATCGACCAGGCGACCGACGGCGGGCGGCTGAGACGGCCGCTCCAACATGGAGGTCATTTTGCTGTCCTCTTCGAAGTTGAGGGGTTACTGCGGAAGGGCTGTTTTCCGTAGCAGGCTCTATCGGGGGTCGTTGGGGGCGGAGTCCCCAACTGTTGCGATCATGTGAGAATCCGCCAGCGTCGCAAGCGCTTTCACGTAGGGCGCGCGGCCTGACTCGGGGATCCCGGCGGCTTCGATCGCGCTGCGCATGTTCGGGTGCTGCGGGAAGGACTCGATGATCGCTACGATCGTGCGATTCTTGAGGAAGGAGAGCTTACGTGTCCCGAAGTGGTAGAGCAGCGCCCCGAAAGATTCGGGACGCAGCGCCACCTGCGGGTGAAGAGCCCACCGAGCATCGAGGTCCACGGCTTGGAGTGCCTTCACGGGTGCCGACATGTCAGTACACGCCGCACATTCCGTCGATGGAAACCTCTTCCACCAGCGACTCTTCGACGAGATCGGACTCGATCACGCCGGTGCTGACGACATCGGTTTTCGGGTTCTGGGACATCGGTACCTCCATCGGAGAGAATCATCGGGTGGGTCACAGTCGGCAGTGACAGTGACTTGGTTCACCACCATAATGGCATCGAGTGCACAAAGACAGCGATACGGGAGAAAAAGAGTGGGCAGACAGGCGAAACCGTCCAGCCGGGTAGGCCGTCGCCCATCCACGACGCGAGGGCAGATCAGCGACATCGGCATCTCGCTCTTCACCACACGAGGTTTCGACGAGACCAGCGTCGACGAGATCGCCGACGCCGCGGGCATCGCGCGTCGTACGTTCTTTCGGTATTTCCCTTCCAAGAACGCGGTTCCGTGGGGCGATTTCGACGAACAACTCACCGCGCTGCGCACTCTGCTCGCCCAGCTGCCGTCGGACATCTCCCTCGCCGACGGCATCCGTTCGGCCCTGTTGCAGTTCAACACCTTTCCCGACGACGAGAAACCCGTACACAGGCAGCGCATGGCTCTGATCCTGCGCAATTCGGCATTACAGGGCTATTCGATGCTGATGTACGAGGATTGGCGCGGAGTCATCGCCGAATACGTAGCTGCACGGACGGATTCGTCCCCGGAGAATCATTTCCCGCGAACCGTTGGCTGGATGGTGCTCGGTGTGGCAATGTCTGCGTACGAGCAATGGCTCACCGACGAACAACTCGACCTCGCCGATCTCCTGTCCGACGGCATGACCGCCCTCTGTTCGGGGCTCGGCCCTCTGGCGGTGGGCGAGACTGCAGGAACGACCCAGTGAGAAAAGAACAGATATGACCGAACTCGACGCACTCGCCCCAGGAACACCGCGGTTGTGGACCCACGAGAACACGACGGTGCAGTGGTCGGAATCGATTCCCGTCGGAGCTCTCGAACTCCGAAACACGGCGAACGAGGTCGTCGTCCGCCACGGCCTGACGTCGGCGCACATCGGCGAGCGGCTGGTCTCCCGAATCACCGACTTCGGTTTGTCGCAACGCGAATTCGAGCTCGTGATGGTGGGGCTGGTGCGATCGACCGTCGACGACCCCGTTGCGGCGTGGGCCACGTACTACCGCAATTCGCTCGACGAACTACTGTCGGGCACCGCCGACTTCGCGCCCGTGCACCGACGCGCCGAAGCACTGGTGACGGGGTCGGTTCTCGACCTCGGATCGTGCTTCGGATTCTTCCCACTACGGCTCGCGCTGCGAGGCCGGCATGTCACGGCAACGGATCTGTCCGCAGGAACCATGCGGTTGCTCGCCACGGTGGCACCCCACCTGGGCGCCACACTCGACGTCATCACGTGCGACGCTGCCGGGATCCCGGTGCCCGACAAGAGTTCCGACACCGTGACAGCATTGCATCTGCTCGAGCACGTCGACGACGGCACGGGTGCGCGCATTCTGGGCGAGGCCATTCGTATCGCGCGTGAGCGAGTGATCGTCGCGGTTCCGTTCGAGGAAGAAGCGACGGCCTGTCACGGCCATATCCGAACGTTCGACGTCGACGCACTGCGCTTCATCGGCGAGCAGAGCGGCCTTCCGTTCGAGGTCGATGAATTCCACGGCGGCTGGTTGGTTCTCGACACCAGCCGCGTCGGAGTCGGCGTCTAGATCAATCCCTGTTTGCTCGCGGCGTAGACCGCTTCGGCCCGGCGACTGACACCGAGCTTGCGCATGATGTTGCTGACGTGAAATTTCACGGTCGTCGCCGAGATGAAGAGCGTCGTCCCGATCTTGTTGTTGGACAGTCCTGTTGCCAACAGACGCAGCACTTCCAGTTCGCGATCGGTCAACCGTTCGGCGGCTGCGCCCTGACCGTTGAGCGATCGAACGACCGCTGAGGCGCTGCGCGAGTCGAATGCACTCTCGCCGCGCGATACCGCACGCACCGCGCGAATCAGCTCGGTCGTGTCGACGTCCTTGACGACGTACCCGCGGGCTCCGGCGTGGACTGCCTCGACGACGAGACGGTCGTCGAGAAATGTCGTCAATACCAGTAACCCGATCCCGGGATGAGCGCTCGACAGTTGCGCGCAGAGCGCGAGTCCCTCGTAGTCGGAACTGGCGGACAGCTTGAGGTCCATGAGAACGATGTCGGGCTTCACCCGCTCGACGACGGCGAGTCCCTCGCCACGCGACGACGCCTCACCGACGACCGTCAGATCGGTCTCGCGCTCGAGGACGGATTTCAGCCCGTCCCGAAGGATCGCGTGGTCGTCGACCAGCACGATGCGAATTACAGCGGTTGTCACGGTCATGACTGCTCACTCTCCCTCGGACGGGATGCGCACCGATATGCGCACTCCCCCGATGCGTGCCTTGCGGATCTCGAACGAGCCGCCGTGTTCTCGCGCCCGCGCAGCCATGTTGGCGAGCCCGCGATGACGACCGTCGACGTCGCCCGTCTCGGCCATGCGCCACATGAGGCGAAGGTGCGACGGGTCGCCTGCACCGTCGTCGGCGATGGAGAGCTGCACATGTCGTTCGCGGTACGCGAGGCGCAGTATCGCGCGGCTGGCCTTGGCGTGAACTGCGGTGTTGAACAATGCTTCTCCGGCGATGCGCAGCAGATCGTGCTCGCATGCGCTGCTCAGTTCCACGGGCGTTCCTTCGACGCGGAGCGAGACCTTCAGCTCGTCCGGCATGTGCACTATCGACAGCTGCTCGAGCATTTCCGGCAGCGACGTTCGGTCCGCGTCCTGTGCGTGATTCAGCGCGTAGATGGCCGACCGAAACTGTTCGACGGCTCGGCGCGTCAGTTCTTTTGCAACGTCGAGACGCTCCATACGTTCGTCGGCCGGAATGTCGTTGCGGCACAGGTCGATCTGCATTCCAGCCGACAACACGGCCTGCGTGACGCTGTCGTGCAGTTCGCGCGCGATGCGATGCCTCTCCTCGTCGAGCACCTGATGTCGATGCGCGGCACCGAGTTGTCGTTGCGTCGCTTCGAGTTCCGCGTTGCGGACAGCGAGGTCCGCCGCAGTCCGATGTGCCTCCGCGTACGCGTTCTCGGTGCGCTCGAGCAGAATGCGTCTGCTCTGATACAGCGCGGAGTTCTGCAGCGCGACGGCCGTCTGGCTCGCCAGAATGCTGAGGACCGCCGAGTCGGTCGCGTCGAGAACCCGATGTTTCGGCGTCCACGCCGCGAACGCCCCGACGACACCTCCGTCGAGCGCGATGGGCACGAATGCGTGGTGAGCGGCGATGACGGGACTTCGGCCGTCGCCGATCGTGGCGAGCCGAATCGCGTCGAGGCATTCGACGACGTCGCCCGGCAACGGCGGACCTTCGACGTTGTCGACCAGGAACGGCGTCGCGTCCGGACCGAGCACGAGTCTGCGTGGTCCGGCGTCCGGTAGGGCGCCGTCGGCGAGCGCGAAGACCACCCACTGAGCGCTCAGATGTGCACGAGCCGCCTCGGCGACGGCACAGATCAACGTCTCGGGGCCGTCGACCGTCCGCACGAGAGCACGCGAGATCAACTCCAACGCATGGACGACGCGCTCGAGGCGCTCGGCCGCGCCGCGATACTGGGGATAGAACGTGGCCTTGCCCGACCGCAGACCGGTCAGGAGGGACAGATCCGGTTGCGACGCCGTCACAGCGCGGTCCTGAACAGATCGACCATCTCTCGATGGGTCGCAGACCGCGGATTGGTCGACATGCATGCGTCGCGCAGCGCGTTGGTGGCGAGCACGTCGATGTCGGCGTCGCTGACGCCGATGTCCCTCAGTCCCTGGGGAACTCCGACCTGTCGAGCCAGTCGTTCGACCCGTTCCGCGACGGCAAGTGCGGCCTCCTCCGCGGATCCACGCGCCTCGGCGAGGCCCAGACTCGTCGCGACCGCGACGTAGGGCATCGGGTCGTGCGCAGCGTTGAATCGGATGACGTGTGGCAGCAGCACACCGTTGATGACGCCGTGTGGCAGGTCCAGCAGCCCACCGACCTGATGGCTCATCGCATGCGTCGCACCGAGGATCGCGTTCGTGAACGCAAGGCCTGCTTCCAGAGCGGCCTGCGCCATCGACGTCCGCGCAGCGAGGTCGGACGGGTCGGTCATCGTGTGCGCCAGGTGCGACGTCACCATCGTCACCGCACGCAGCGCATGGTGGTCGGTGAGTTGATTGTGCCCCAGCGACACGAACGCTTCGATTCCGTGCGTCAACGCGTCGAGACCCGTTGCGGCGTTGAGCCATTCGGGCATCGTCGTCAACAGTCTCGGATCGATGACGGTGATGTCGGGAACCAGCGCACGCCCGAGGATGGTGATCTTCGTCGATCGTGTGGTGTCGGTGACGATACAGAACTGCGAGACGTCCGCACCGGTTCCCGACGTCGTCGGCACCATGACGAGCGGGGGAATCGGTCGCGTCGCCTGGTCGACCCCCTCGAAATCGAGAATCGACCCACCGTTTCCGGCCAGGATCGCAATTCCTTTGGCTGCATCCATGACCGAGCCGCCGCCGATCGCGACGAGTACGTCGCATCCGGATTCCTGGTAGACGACGTGGCCGGCTTCGATCTCGACGTCCTTGGGATTGGGCGTCAGGTCGCTCCAGACCGTCGGCGCCAGCCCTTCCTCGATCAGCAGCGAGGTCAGGTGCGCGACCCACCCCGCTTCGATGAGACCGCCGTCGGACACCACCATCGGGCGGCGGGCCCCGAGTCGCAGCGCGGCGTGCGCGACCTCGCCGAGCGAGTTCTGACCGAAGACGATCTCGGGCGCGTGGAACTTCAGTACGCGCGGCGCCTCGATCGCGTTTCGATGCGAATGCAGATCGGCTAGCGCCCGACCCGTCGCGGCCGTCTCGATCATGTGCCTACTCGCCTCTGCTGTGCCTGCCGCTCGTGGTGCCGCGATCCGTGTGATTCACGTTACAACCCTAGCGGGACGGCGACCGAAGTTCCCACCAGCGGCCGGGCAGGTGGGCACCTACCCGATCGGGCAGGGCGACGAGCGACCGGCAGTCGACATACCGTAGCCGGCGTGCAAAACTAGAACACGTTACAGTTATGGACGAGAGGACGCCCGATGGCGACAGCCGACGCACGCCGCGGTAACCGATCTCTGCTGCTCAGGGTCGCCGAGGTCGTCGACGAGACCCCCGAAGCGCGGTCCCTCGTCTTCGACCCACCCGACACGTTCGAGTATCTACCAGGCCAGTTTCTGACCGTACGAATTCCGAGCGAGAGAACGGGCGCAGTCGCTCGCTGCTACTCCCTGTCCAGTTCACCGCACCGCGGTGAACCGCCGAAGGTGACCGTCAAACGCACGTACGACGGTTACGGCTCCAACTGGGTCTGCGACAACGTCGAGCCGGGAGACACGATCGAGGTGCTCCCCCCGTCGGGGCGATTCACCCCGAAGGACCTCGACGACGATTTCCTGCTCGTCGCCGCCGGGTCGGGAATCACGCCGATCATGTCGATTCTGAAGTCGGCACTGAGCGAAGGCATCGGAACGGTGACTCTGTTCTACGCGAATCGCAACGAGAACTCCGTCATCTTCTCGAACGAACTACGGACGCTTGCAGCCGAATATCCCCGACGGTTGACCGTCGTACATTGGCTCGAATCGCTGCAGGGCATACCGACCGTCGACCAATTGGCCACTTTCGCGGCGCCGTGTCGTGACCGTTGTGCATTCGTGTGCGGGCCCGGGCCGTTCATGGATGCGGCCGTCAAAGCACTTGCGTCGAGCGGTTTTCCGCGGAACCGAGTACGACGGGAGATCTTCACCTCGCTCGTCGGCGACCCGTTCGCCGCTGTCGCCGAAGCAGAGGTCGTCGAAAATCCTGTCCAGGCGGACGACGCGGTCGCCGTCGTCGAACTCGACGGCCTGACACACACTCTCGCGTGGCCGCGTGACAAGACGCTCGTCGACATCATGCTCGCCGAGGGCATCGACGTCCCCTACTCGTGCCGCGAGGGTGAGTGCGGGTCGTGCGCGTGCACCAGGGTAGGCGGTGAAGTCGCGATGGAGAACACCGACGTCCTCGACGAGGACGACATCGCCGACGGGATGATCCTCGGTTGCCAGGCACGTCCCGTCAGCGACCGCGTCGAGATTCGGTTCTGACTCACCACGGATCGACGAACACGGTGATCGGCTGGGTTTCGGCAGCAGTCGTCGACGCGGCGAGCGACGTGCGGGTGACCGTCGTATCCCAGTCGTGCGCATAAGGACCGGAGACGACGACGTTGGTGAAGCCCGCGTCCTCGAGTACACGAACCGCTGCCGGAGCCGAATACCCGGTGACGTCGGGAACCGTGAGGGTGTCGGCCGTTGCCGCGGAGGCCAGTGACGCACCGCCGAGGGACAACGATCCGACGGCGGCGAGAACTGCGGCGGTCTTCTTGAACGAGTTGCGCACGATGACTCCTACGGAGAAGTGAATTGCTGACCTCTTCAGGTTGCACGCCTACCCTGAAAGTCCACGCCGTCCATGCTGTGGACTTCCTGGGTGCACAGCGCATTCAGCAGTTCGGTGTCGTGGCTGATGAGCAGGACACCCATTCCCGTTTCTTCGGCCTCGTCCCGGATGACGTGCATGATCGAGGCCGTCGTAGCCGCGTCGAGCATGGCCGTCGCCTCGTCGCAGATCAGATACTTCGGCTCCTGCGCCAGTGCCCGTGCGACACATGCTCGTTGCAGCTGCCCGTCGCTCACCTGGTGTGGACGACGCGTCAGCAGATCCGGCGTCAGGCCGACACGTGCGGCGAGATCGTGCGCGACGATCGTCCGCCCTACGATGGCGGCGGGCTGTTCGATGATGGACCGCAACGACATTCGTGGATCCGTCGCGGCGCGTGGCGACTGGAACAGCATCGCCACCTGACGCCGCATGGCCGCGGGCACGCCGAAACCTGTTCCTCGGACTGTACTTCCGTCGATGGTCACCGTCCCCGCGCGCGGTTCGAGCAACATCGCCAACACCCGCGCCAACGTCGACTTCCCGGAGCCCGACGGTCCGGCGAGACCTACGATCTCTCTGGCCGACACCGACAGCGACGCGTCCTGCAGCACGTTCGACGTACCGGTATATCCCGCGGTGATTCCGACTGCGTCGAGACTCATGCACTCACCCTCGTTCGGTATGCCCTGCTGCCGATCGTGACCAGTTCGGTCGGTCCGCCGGACATGACGGTGTCCGGTCTGCGCAGGTGATAGACGCACTCACCCGGCAGATCGGTGAGTTGTGGCGGGGTACCCGGCATGGGATGGAGCCCTCGCGACGGTAACGCGTTCACCAGATCCCGCGTGTAGTCGTGAAGCGGCTCGTCCAGAACCAGTGCGGCGGGACCCGTTTCCATGATGCGCGACGCGTACATCACCGCGACTCGATCGGCGACGGCCGTGCGCACGAGCGACGCCAGGTCGTGAGTGATCAGCAGGACCGCGGCCCCGTCGTCGGCACATCGACGCAGGAGGCGCAGAACCCGATCGGTCAGTTCCCCGTCGAGGCCCGCCGTGGGCTCGTCGGCGACGATCACCGCGGGGTCGCCGACGAGTGCGCCCGCGATGGCGACGCGCCCGGCCATGCCGCCGGACAATTCGTGTGGGTACAGGTCCAGGTCGGCAGGGTCGAGACCGACGGTGCGCGCGAGTTCGTCGGCACGATGGCGTGACCCGAGCACTCGGATGGTCTCGTCGAGCTGCGACCGAGCCGTCCGCACCGGCGTCAGATACGACGATGCGGACTGCGGGATCAGCGCGACGTCGCGGCCGCGGAAACCGCTGTCGGTGAGGACATCGACCGTGCGATCCGCAGTCGTGACCTCGATCGATCCCGACACCCTCGATCCGACGGGCAACATCGCCATCACGGCCGACGCGAGAATCGATTTGCCGCAGCCGGATTCACCGACCAACGCCGTGACCGTGCCTGCCGGGACGGACAGATTCACGCCCGTCGCGGCGTGCACGACCGAGCCGTTGCCCAGTGGAATACGAATCGTCAGGTCGTCGATCGTCAGTGCAGTCACAGTCGGAGCTCCGAAGGCTTGGGCGGGACCGTCGCCGCGCGTAGTGCCGATCCCGCAGCGGCCACCGACACCGTGGCCAGGACGAGGATCCCGGCAGGAAACACCAGAGTCCACCAGCCACCGAGCAGCAACGAACTCCTTGCTTCGGACAGCAGAGTTCCGAGACTGGGTTCGTGCGGCGGCAGTCCGAAGCCCAGGAAGGACAGGGTGGATTCGTGCCAGATCGCATGCGGCAGAAGCAGAACGACGGCGACCAGAGCCTGCGGCAGGATCGCCGGCACCATGTGCCGCGTGATGACATGCGTGCGACTCGCGCCTGCAAGGACCGCCGCGTCGATGTAAGGCCGTCCACGCAGGCCGAGTATCTCCGACCGCACGATGCGCGCGACCTGCGTCCAGTGCGTCAGCGCGATCGACAGCACGATCGCGACGAGGCTACCGCGGAACATTGCGACGATGACGATCCCGAGCAGCAGGTGCGGCAACGCGTTGATCGCGTCGGTACTGCGCATGACGACGCGGTCCACCGGGCCACCCCACAGTCCGGCGATCGTTCCGACGGCCGCTCCGATCACCGTCGCCAACAGCGCACACGCGGCGGCGATCACCAGAGACGTACGGATCGCTGCCGCGCTGCGGACGAGCAGGTCTCGACCTGCCGAATCCGTACCGAACCAGTGGGACGTCGACGGCCCTTGCCTGGCCGCAGCGAAGTCGGTGACACGATCGTCCACTCCCGACAGCCACGGCACGAACACCGCATACAGCGCGAGCACAGCCAGAACCGCGCCCGCGACGGCGAGCCTGCGCCTATCCATCGGTCGTCACTCGCGGATCCAGAAGTGCGACAACCACATCGGCGAGGAGCGATCCGAGCAGTACCGCCAACGTCGTTCCGATCGTCAGAAACGCGAGCAACGCCATGTCCAGATCACGCGCGGATTGCACGATGGCTCCGGCGATTCCTGGCCACGAGAACACTTCCTCGACGAGGACGGCGCCGACGACGAGCTCCGGCAGTCGCACGCCGACGACGTTGACGAACGGGGCGAGCGATGTCGGGACGATGTGCTTCCGTGTGATCGTCGACGTCGGAATACCACGTGCCACTGCGCCTGCGACGAAGTCCTCTCCGCGCGAGACCGATACGGACTCGCGAACCGCCAGCAGCAACCACGGCAGCTGCGACAGCGCGAGAACCGCGACCGGGAGCGCCATGTGTGTCAGGACGCCGGCGAACGTCGGGTCGGCGCCCGCGTCCGTCAGCCCGGCGACCGGCAGCCAGCCGAGCCCGAGTGCGAACAACGCGATCGCGCCGAGCGACAGCACGAAAGGCGGCAGGCCTTGAATCGTGATGCACAGGGCGGTGACTGCGCGGTCGAGGATGCCACCGCTTCGAATTCCTGCGAGGACGCCGAGAACCAGTGCGACCGTCACGGCGAGCGCAAGCCCGACGCCTGCGAGCAGCAACGTCCACGGCACGCGCTCGGTCAGCACGTCCACGACCGGTTGCCCGAAGGACCTCGACATGCCCAGGTCACCGGTGAACAGACCCTGCACCCACTGCCAGTACGTGGTGTACCAGGGCTGATCCAAGCCGAGCTGCTCGGCGATCATCTGCTTGTCGGCATCCGACGTCGTCGTGTACCGAACTCCGAGATAGGCGACGAGCGGATCGAACGGCGAAATCGACGCGGCCGCGAACAAACCCGCGGACACCGCAGCGCACACCGGAATCACGAACATCAGCCGGCGGCCGATCATGGCGAGGATCCCTCGGCGACGCGTACTCGGGTCGTGACGCGTCGTGGTCCTCGCGTCGGGCCGCGCGATCGTGGCCGTCACGACTGCCTCGTCCACGTCTGCAGCGACCACCACGGTCCCCATGTCACACCGTGCGCATGCGGTTCGAGGATCGGCCCGGACTTCGTCCAGTCCGAATCCTCCGACACGTACGTGTGGTCGAGGAACACCAGATAGACGTAACCGGGATCGTCGACGTACGCCCGCTGCATGTCGCGATACGCCGCGTCACGTTCGGCTGGGTCGAGGCTCCGACGTCCGGCCTCGAGCGCAGCATCGACGGCCGGGTTCGAGTAGTCGCTCGCGTTGTCGTAGATGCTGCCGACTCCCGGTTTCACGAACTCGGAATCGAGTGCGTTATATGCCTGGGTATCCGGGTCGTACGGTTCGGAACCACCGCCGAGCAGCGTCGCGTCGTACGAAATGCGCGGGTCGATCCGGTCCCAGGACAAAGCCTCCAGATTCACTTCGACGCCGACCGCCAACGCATCGGATGCGAACGCCTGGGCCAGATCCCGTCGCACGGTGTCCGACGCGTTGTACATCACCGAGAACTCGGCACGCACCCCGTCCCTGGCGCGTATGCCGTCGGGCCCGACGACCCACCCCGCCGCAGTCAGGAGCCGTTCCGCCTCAGCGGGATCGTAGGGGAACGCAGCCGATGGCTCGTACGCGGCGCCGTACACCTCCGGGATGGGTGTCGCGGCGGGGCGGCCGTGTCCGCCGAGGATGTTGTCGACCATCGACTGGCGGTTCGCGGCGAGGTTCAACGCCATCCGCATCGCCTTGTCCCCTGCGACGGGATTGTCGGTCGGCAGGGACACACCTCGCCAGTCCGCAGACGTGTTGGCGGTCAACGACATTCCGTCACGTCCGTCGAGAGTCTCGGCGAGCAGCGGCGGGAGGTTGGTTCCGTCGATCTCCCCCGCCGCCATACGCTGGGCTCGGGTGTTGTCATCCGGAACGTACAGTAGAGTCAACTTCTTCACTTCCGGTGCGCCGCCGAAATAGTCCTCGTTGGCTTCGAACACCGCGCGGTCGGGAGACAGGTCGACAAGCGTGTACGGGCCGGTCCCGATCGGCGCGGTGTTCAGACTCGACTCGGCCGCAAGCCCCTCGGTCGCAACGGATTCCGACGGTACGATGCCGATCAGCATCTTCGTCGGCATCGCCGAATAGGGATAGGCGAGACGAAATTCGACGGTCCGAGGGTCGAGCGCGGTCACCTCGGTGATCATGTCGAACGACGACCGTGCCTCCGACGCCGACGCCGGATTCAGGATGGCGTCGTAGGTGGCGACGACATCCGCCGCGTCGAACGTCGACCCGTCGGAGAACGTGACACCCTTGCGCAACGGAACCGTCCAGACGGTCGCGTCGGCATTGGCAGTCGGGAGCTCCGTCGCGAGGGACGGTTCGAAACCGGGAAGACCGTCGGTGCCGTCGAGCTTCAGCAGCCCGTCGTACATCTTGGCCTCACCCGCGGCACCGTAACCGGCGATCGGGTTGTAGCCACCGAGTTCGTAGCCGTCCGCGAGGACGAGACCGTCCTGGGCCGACGAGCCCGACGAGTTCGTCGGCGCGCTGCACGCAGCCAGTGCGAGAGCGCACAGGGATGCAGCGCCCACAGCCAGTCCTGACCGAGCCATCGACCCTCCTTCGTTCATCTGAGCACTTGTTCAGATAAACAAATAGTCCCACAGACGACGAGGGACGGCAGCGAGACGACCGACTACCGCCCGGTCGTCCGGCAAGACTGGACGATCGGGTAGGGCTCAGACCTGAACTGCCACAGCGCTTCGCTCGCGCCTCGAGGCGACGATGCTGCCCACCGACGACGCCAGCGCCAGCACGATCACCATCCCGCCGTAGACCACTGCGGTCGGCTCCAGACCGAAACGGTGAACCGCCAGGCCACCGACCACGGCAGGAACGCTGAATGCGGTGTAACTGATGACGAACGTGGTCGCGAAGGCACTGCCTCGCTCGGCCGCGGGAACCAGCGCGCCGAGCGTGCGCATCGCACCCAGGAAGGCACTACCCCACCCTGCCCCGGCGACGACCGCACCTGTGAAGTACAGCGTTACCGATCCGGCAGCGACGGCGATCAACGACGCAGTGACACCGACGGACAACACGATCGCCCCGCCGATCATCACAGCTCGAGGTGGTCGATGCCGAACCGTCGCGGCCGCAGCGGAACCCGAGAAGAAGAGGGCGAAGATCTCCAGCCCGCCGACGATGTGATTGTCGATGCCGAACAACGAACCCATGATCGACGGCCCGAGCGACAGGTGGAACCCGCCGAGCGACCACGTTGCGATCAATACCGGGACGATCAACAGGAACTGCGCGCGAATACCTTCCGGGATCGAGACTTTCGGCCGGAGCAATTGTGCAAGGTGGCGACGTGATTCCACGCCGTGCAAGGCCGATGTCTCCGGCACGAACAACAACACTGCCGCCAGGAGGACCGTCGACGCGATCAGGAGCGCGAAGACGAGAACCGTCGGTGCCGGTGCGAGTTGAACCAGCAGCCCGGAACCCAGTGCACCGGTGGCCAATCCGATCGACGGTGCCACACTGTTCACCAGCGGGCCTGACCACTCCGACGGCTGTAGATCGATCACGGCTGCGCTCAGAGCCCCCGTTGCCGTTCCCGCGGCCAGTCCCTGCACGACGCGCGCCGCGATCAGAGTCGGCACGTCGTCGGCGACGACGAACAGCACGAGGCTGACGACGAGAAGTCCGAGCGCTCCGAACATGATCGGCTTCCGACCCACATGGTCGGACAGGCTTCCGACAACCAACAGCGCCACGAGCAGAGCGAGCGCGTACACGGCGAACACGACCGTCAGCGTGGTCGACGAGAAGCCCCATGCTTGCTGATAGACCGGGTACAGCGGCGACGGTGCCGCCGACGACGCCATGACGACGAGATACGTCACTCCGATCGCGACGAACGCGATCGAAGGTGGCATCCGTCGGGCCGATCGCTTCGCCGTTTCGGGCGCAACCGTCTCAGTCATGGAACCTCCCCAAGCGCCTAACGCAATTTCTATTGCTTTAGACGACGATAGACCGATGGCTGCACTAACGCCAATCCGTTTGCAATAATGGACAAATGTCCGTTACCGATCGCCGTACGGCCCGCCCGGGCGGGCGCAGCGCCCGTGTCCGCGCCGATGTTCATCGGGCGGTCACCGAGCTGATCGGTGAAGAGGTCGACGCCATGTCGATTCCCTTGGTTGCCGAACGCGCAGGCGTGGCTGCCACCACCGTGTATCGCCGGTGGGGCGACCTCGACGCCTTACGCACCGAGGTGGCGATGGAAGTCCTGACGGCCGACGGCCCGGTGCCCGACACCGGTGACCTTCATCGCGATCTGGCCATCTGGTGCGAATTCCTCGTCACCGACATAGCACGACCCGAACGCACCTCGTTTCTGCGCACTGTCGTGGGATCGACGAAGGACGACACAGGCAAGAGTCACTGCCTCGACAAGCGCGAACTGCAGATCGACACCATCCTCGGGCACGCCCGCGACCGCGGGGAGCCCGCCCCCACACGCGACGACGTCATGGATCACGTCGTCGCGCCGTTGTACTTCCGCATCCTGTTCGGACTCGGCGGTACGGACGTCAGCTATGCGCGCTCACTGGTCGATCGACTGTTCCAGTACGAGGCCGGCGAGTAACCGTCCTTCGTGGTGCGCCAGCGCGCTCGCCGGGAGGCTGCCGTCACGTCCGCTGAGCGACACCGTCACCGCACCCGATCCCGACGCAGGCCGACCCAACTGGTCGATGCGCCGAAGGGTCTGTCGCGCAACGGCTTCCGCGCTGTCGAACAGCGTGACACCGTCCGGGAGTGCCGCCGCGATCTCGGCGGCGACGAGCGGGTAGTGCGTACACCCGAGCACGACGGCCTCGACATCCGAGGGCGTCGCGGCCGCGGCGGCATCGATGGCGCGTGAGATGCCGTCCCTGTCACCCCGATCGATGGCGTCGGCCAGCCCGTGGCAGGCGATCGCAGACACGGTACGACCGGGTGCGAAATCCTCGATCAACCGCGCTTGATAGGCACTCGCCGTCGTCGCCGCCGTTGCCCAGACGGCAATCCGATCATGTTCTGCCGCAGCGGGTTTGATCGCGGGAACCGTGCCGACGACGGGAACGGCCGTACCCAGGTGAGCACGCAGGTGCGTCAACGCGGTGACGCTTGCCGTGTTGCACGGCAACACGATCACCTCCGCGCCGGACGCAACGGCCCGATCGGCGGTCCCGAGTACACGATCGACGACCCACTCGTCGGCCTTCGGTCCCCACGGAGCCCCGTCCGGGTCCATGAGGAGGAACAGATCGAGCTCGGGACGCAGTGTTCGAAGATGTGCCGACGTCGGCAACATTCCGAGTCCCGAGTCGATCAGTCCGACGATCATTCCTTACTGACCCAGCGCCTGCTCGATGTCGCCGACGAGATCGGCACCGTCTTCGATACCGACCGACAGACGCACCAGGTCGTCCGGAACCTCGAGCAAGGAACCGGCCGTCGACGCGTGCGTCATCGCACCGGGGTGCTCGATGAGCGACTCGACGCCGCCGAGCGACTCGGCCAGCGTGAAGATCTCCGTGCGCGCGCAGAAGTCCAGCGCAGCCTGCTTGCCGCCCTTCAACCGCACCGAGATCATGCCGCCGAAGCGCCGCATCTGCTTGGCGGCGACCGCGTGCGACGGGTGCTCGGCGAGACCCGGGTAGATGACCTGCGAGATGGCCGAGTGGCCGGAGAGCACCTCCACGATCTTCTCCGCGTTGTCGCTGTGACGTTCCATGCGCAGGGCGAGAGTCTTGATGCCACGCAGCGTCAAGAACGCGTCGAACGGTCCGGGAACGCCGCCTGCGCCGTTCTGCAGGAACGCGAACGCCGCGTCGAGCTCCTCGTCGTCGGTGACGAGCGCGCCACCGACGACGTCGGAGTGTCCGCCGATGTACTTGGTCGTCGAGTGCAATGCGACGTCGGCACCGAGCTGCAGCGGCTGCTGCAGGTAGGGCGACGCGAACGTGTTGTCGACGACGAGCTTCGCATTGCCCTCGTGCGCGACACCGGCAAGCGCCTCGATGTCACCGACGTTCAGGAGCGGGTTGGTGGGCGTCTCGACCCACACGAGCTTCGTGTTGGGGCGGATGGCGTCACGCACGGCGTCGACGTCGGAGACCGCGGCGACCGAGTACTCGATTCCCCACTGCGTGAACACCTTGTCGATCAGGCGGAACGTACCGCCGTACGCGTCGTTCGGAATGACGAGGTGATCGCCGGGACGCAAGGTCGCGCGCAGCAGCGCGTCCGTCGCAGCCATGCCCGACGAGAACGCGCGCCCGTAGGTGCCCGACTCGATCGCCGCGAGGTTCGCCTCGAGCGGCCGACGCGTCGGATTACCGGTGCGTGCGTATTCGAAGCCGCTGCGCATACCGCCGACGCCGTCCTGAGCGAACGTCGAGCTCGCGTAGATCGGCACGTTGACCGCGCCCGTCAGCGGATCGGGTTCGTACCCGGCATGAACCGCCTTGGTGGAAAACCCCTGCCAGGAGGTGCTGTCTGCCTTGCTGCGCTGCTCACTCATGCCTTCCAGCCTAATAGGCAGCAGAACTGAGTAGCCTGCGGGAGACACCGCCGAGAAGAAAGAGGCACCCATCGTGGCCGATTCGACTTCACGCTCGCAGAGCGTCGACGAACTCTTCGCCTTCGAGACCCTGCTCGACACCGAGGAGAAGGACATCCGAGCCACGGTGCGTGCGTTGGGCAACGACCGAATTCGCCCGCACCTCGCCGACTGGTTCGAGGAGGGCACCGTCCCCGCGCGCGAACTCGCGAAAGAACTAGGGGCCCTGGGTCTGCTCGGTATGCATCTCGAAGGGTACGGCTGCGCGGGCACGTCGGCGACGGCATACGGACTCGCCTGCATGGAACTCGAGGCGATGGACTCCGGTATCCGCAGTCTCGTCTCGGTGCAGGGATCGCTCGCGATGTTCGCGATCTGGAAGTACGGGTCCGAGGAGCAGAAGCAGCAGTGGCTTCCCGGCATGGCCGAGGGAAACCTGATCGGCTGCTTCGGGCTGACCGAGGCCGACTACGGCTCGAACCCCGGTGGAATGCGGACGCGCGCGAGGAAAGACGGCAGCGACTGGATTCTCGACGGCAGCAAGATGTGGATCACCAACGGTCCCGTCGCCGACGTCGCGATCGTCTGGGCGCAGACCGACGACAAGATCCGTGGCTTCGTCGTTCCGACGGACGCACCGGGCTTCACGGCGAACACCGTGAAGAAGAAGCTGTCGCTGCGGGCGTCCATCACCGGTGAGCTCGTTCTGGACGGCGTCAGGCTGCCGGAGAGCGCGATGCTGCCCGAGGCACGCGGACTCGGCGGCCCGCTGGGCTGCCTGAACGAAGCCAGATTCGGCATCGTGTTCGGCGCGATGGGAGCGGCCAGGGACTGCCTCGAATCGGCGATCGAGTACTCCAAGACGCGCGAGGTGTTCGACAAGCCGCTCGGGGGCTACCAGCTCACGCAGGCGAAGCTCGCGAACATGGCCGTCGAACTCGGGAAGGGCGAGCTACTCGCACTGCACCTCGGCCGACTGAAGGACAAGGGTGAACTGCGCGGCGAGCAGGTGTCGGTCGGCAAGCTGAACAACGTACGCGAGGCGCTGAAGATTGCTCGCGAATGCCGAACCATCCTGGCGGCGAACGGAATCACGCTCGAGTACCCGGTGCTACGACACGCCAACAACCTGGAGTCGGTGTTGACGTACGAGGGCACCTCCGAGGTGCATCAGCTCGTCATCGGTCAGGCGCTCACCGGTTCCAGCGCGGTTCGGTAGGCGCTCCCATGTGAGTGCGAACGTATAGCGGGCTCTACATTCGCACTCACAGGGGGCTATGCCCCCTTGCTGAGGAACCCGAGGAGATCGTGCCGGGTGATGACGCCTGCCGGCTTACCCTCTTCGACGACCATGAGCGCATCGGTCTCGCCGAGCGCCTTGGTGGCGTCGGAGACGTTCTCGCCCGCACCGATCAGCGGGAACGGCGGGCTCATGTGCTTCGCGACGGGGTCGGCGAGCGTCGCGCGCCCCTCGAACACTGCGCTCAACAGGTCGCGCTCGGTGACACTGCCCGCAACTTCGCCGGCCATGACGGGCGGCTCGGCACCGACGACCGGCATCTGCGAGACGCCGTACTCACGCAGGATCTCGATGGCGTCGCGCACGGTCTCGGACGGGTGCGTGTGCACGAGGTCGGGCAGTGCGCCGGACTTGCCTCGCAGCACGTCGCCGACCGACGGCTCGCCCGTCTTGCCGTCGAGCCGTGAACGCAGGAAGCCGTACGACGACATCCAGTCGTCGTTGAAGATCTTCGCGAGGTATCCGCGGCCACCGTCGGGCAGCAGCACGACCACGACGGCGTCGGGACCTTCACGCTCGGCGACCTTGATCGCGGCGACTGCAGCCATACCGCACGAGCCGCCGACGAGAAGACCCTCTTCACGGGCGAGGCGACGCGTCATGTCGAACGAGTCGGCGTCGGACACGGCGATGATCTCGTCGGGGATCGACGGGTCGTACGCGGTCGGCCAGAAGTCCTCGCCGACGCCCTCGACCAGGTACGGCCGTCCGGTGCCGCCGGAGTACACCGAGCCCTCGGGGTCGACGCCGATGACCTTGACCTTGCCGCCGGAGACCTCCTTCAGGTACTTGCCGGTGCCGGAGATGGTGCCGCCGGTGCCGACGCCTGCCACGAAGTGCGTGATCTTGCCGTCGGTGTCCGCCCAGATCTCGGGACCGGTGGTTTCGTAGTGGCTCTGCGGTCCCGCCGGGTTGGCGTACTGGTTGGGCTTCCATGCGCCGTCGATCTCACGAACGAGACGGTCGGAGACGCTGTAGTAACTGTTGGGGTCCTCGGGCGCGACTGCCGTCGGGCAAACGACGACCTCGGCGCCGTACGCGCGAAGCACGTTGCGCTTGTCCTCGCCGACCTTGTCGGGGCACACGAACACGCACTTGTATCCACGCTGCTGAGCGACGAGCGCAAGGCCGACGCCGGTGTTGCCCGAGGTGGGCTCGACGATGGTGCCGCCCGGCTTCAACTCGCCCGACGCCTCGGCCGCGTCGATCATCTTCACGGCGATGCGGTCCTTGGACGAGCCGCCGGGGTTCAGGTATTCGATCTTGGCAGCAACGATCCCCGCGTTGTCGCCGACAACGGAGGAAAGCTTGACCAACGGAGTGTTGCCGATGAGTTCGGTGACGTGCTGTGCGATGCGCATGGTGCCATCTTCCCAGACGCGCCGCAGCGCGCTCTTCGGTACCGCCGTGACGACGCGCCGGAAATGCATACGATGGAAATCGTGGCGCTCAGCGAAGGAGATCAACAGTGCCCATGAGTCGATGGCGCATTGCGGCGAGAGCCGGTGCGGCAACAGTCCTCGCAGGCTCGTCAGCTGGGACGGCGTCGTGGGCGATGTACCGACATCTGATGTCCCAAGCCACTTCCGCGAGAGGCGTGATCGGCCGGTCGACGGCCAAACCGCCCGAGGCCGACGGCATCTATGGACCAGGTGATCGGACGCCGCGGCCCTGGCGAATGGGAAGTTCAGCAGATATTCATCTGATGATTTTCGGCGACTCGACCGCGGCCGGTGTCGGCTGCGTGATCGCCGACGAGGTTCCGGGCGTTCTCGTCGCACGTGGCCTTGCCGACGAAACGGGAAAACAGATCCGCCTCAGCACCAAGGCGATCGGCGGTGCGACGTCCAAGGGCCTCGAGGGCCAAGTCGACGCCATGTTCGTCGCCGGTCCCGCACCCGACGCCGCAGTCATCCTCGTCGGCGCCAACGACGTCACCAAGAAGTTCTCGATCGCCGCGTCGGGTGCGAGGCTCGGAGCCGCCGTCGAGCGCTTGACCGCGAAGGGCACGGTCGTCGTCGTGGGGACGTGCCCCGATCTGGGCGTCGTCACCGCCATTCCGCAGCCACTGCGCACCGTCGTCCGCAATTGGGGCCTTCGCCTTGCGCGCGCTCAGACCGCTGCGACGCTCGCCGCCGGCGGCCACCCGGTCGCGCTGGCCGATCTCCTCGCGCCCGAATTTCTGGCCGCCCCCGACACGATGTTCTCACCGGACCGCTTTCATCCGTCCGCGGCGGGTTACGAACTCGCTGCGCAGCAACTGCTGCCCGTCCTCGCCGCCGCGCTCGGCGAGTGGAACGGCGGTCCGCTGCCAGAGCTCCCCCAGGTCTCCGAGGCCGTGGAATCACGTCGGTTGGCGCCGCGCGCCGCGGCGTCGCTCGATCGTTTCCTACGCAGACGTGGTGCCGAAATCCAAGGAGCGGGCGGCTGACGCTAGATTTCTTGCTACTCGCCGGTAACCAGAAGCTGTATCACCCAACGAAGGAGAGTTCATGCCAGAAGCAGTGATCGTCAGTACCGCTCGTTCCCCGATCGGCCGCGCGATGAAAGGCTCGCTGAAGGACGTCCGTCCCGACGACCTGACCGTGCAGATGGTGTCGGCGGCGCTCGCGAAGGTTCCCGAGCTCGACCCCACCGACATCGACGACCTCCTGCTCGGATGCGGCCTGCCCGGCGGCATGCAGGGCAACAACCTCGCTCGGATCGTCGCGGTACTCCTCGGCTACGACTCGCTGCCCGGAACCACCGTCACCCGCTACTGTTCGTCGTCGCTGCAGACCACCCGCATGGCGCTGCACGCGATCAAGGCAGGCGAAGGCGACGTCTTCATCTCCGCCGGCGTGGAAAGCGTCTCCAGTTTCGTCCACGGCAGCTCCGATTCGCTTCCGCAGAGCCACAACCCACTGTTCGAGAGCGCCGAAGCACGCACCAAGAAAGTCGCCGAGGAAGGCGCCGACAGCTGGACCGACCCTCGCGAGAGCGGACAGCTGCCGGACGCCTACATCGCCATGGGCCAGACCGCCGAAAACGTCGCCCTGCTGACCGGCATCTCCCGTGAGGAGCAGGACCACTGGGGCGTTCGAAGCCAGAACCGCGCCGAGGACGCAATCAAGTCCGGTTTCTTCGAACGCGAGATCACCCCGGTCACGCTGCCCGACGGCACCGTCGTCAGCACCGACGACGGCCCGCGCGCCGGCACGACGTACGAGAAGATCAGCGAACTCAAGCCGGTCTTCCGTCCGAACGGAACCGTGACCGCCGGCAACGCGTGCCCGCTCAACGACGGCGCCGCGGCACTGGTGATCATGAGTGACACCAAAGCCAAGGCTCTCGGCCTGACCCCGCTCGCCCGGATCGTCTCGACCGGCGTGACCGGCACGTCGCCCGAGATCATGGGCCTCGGACCGATCGAGGCGACGCGCAAGGCACTGTCGATCGCGGGCATGTCGATCTCCGACATCGACCTGTTCGAGATCAACGAAGCGTTCGCGGTGCAGGTCCTCGGGTCCGCTCGTGACCTCGGCATCGACCACGACAAGCTGAATGTCTCCGGTGGCGCTATCGCCGTCGGACACCCGTTCGGCATGACCGGCGCCCGCATCACCACGACACTGCTGAACAACCTGACCACGCACGACAAGACGTTCGGCGTCGAGACCATGTGCGTCGGCGGCGGCATGGGCATGGCAATGGTGCTCGAGCGCCTCAGCTGACACCCGGATACGACAAAGGCCCCCGCATCAGCGGGGGCCTTTCTCGTGTAGGTGCTAGTCGTTCTGGAAGTAGCTGAGCAGACGCAGGATCTCGACGTACAGCCAGACGAGCGTGATGGTCAGTCCGAGCGCAACGCCCCAGGCTGCCTTCTCCGGAGCCTGTGCGCGGATGAGCTGGTCGGCCTGGTCGAAGTCCAGCAGGAAGCTGAATGCCGCGATGCCGATGCAGACGAGGCTGAAGATGATCGCGATCGGACCACCGTCGCGAAGGCCGAAGCCGCCGTCGACGAAGAAGCTGGCGATCAGGTTACCGAGCGCGAGAACCACGACGCCGATGAGCGCGCCGATGATCATGCGGGTGAACCGAGGCGTGACGCGGATGGCGCCGGTCTTGTAGACGACGAGCATTCCGAAGAACACGCCGAACGTACCGAGAACGGCCTGGCCGATGAGGGCAGCGCCGCCCACGCCGCCGAACATGACGTCCGTGAACATCAGAGACAGAGCACCGAGGAACAGACCCTCGGCGACGGCGTACGCCAGGACGATGGCCGGGTTGTCCATCTTGCGACCGAAGGTCGCGACGAGCACCAGCACGAGGCCGACGATGGCGCCGCCGATGACGAACATCGGGGCGAGCGACGGGTTACCGCTGGAGAGGACATAGGAGATGATCGCCGAGACGGTCAGCACACCGAGCGTGATTCCGGTCTTGGTGACGACGTCGTCGATGGTCATGGCCCGCGAAGTCGGCCCGGCCTGGTAGGGCTCGCCGTACGTCTGCGGCTGTCCGAACTGCTGAGTGGCCTGCGAGGCACCAGCCGTCGCAGTGCCGAAAGTGGCGTATCCGCCGCCCTCCTGCTTGGGCAGGTTGCGGAACACCGGGTTGCTGGAGGTGCGCACCGTGTTTCTTCCCTTCTGAGGTTGCAAGCCCTTCGTGGCTGGAGGACCTTGCGTCGACTCGTCGCCGACAGCTGTATGTAAAACTCCCACATACGGACAAAAGTTCCCAGTCGGACCCGAGAACTTCCGACAAATCGGACTCTACCGTCTGGAGCGACTCGTCGGACAGCGACGTCCGGTTTCCCGTCCGACATCAGTGGGCATTGTCGATAGCGTGATGATGAACGATGACGGAACGGATCAGACCCTCGACCAGAGTGAAAGCCTGGATTCCGACGAACTGCGCAACGACGACGGCGACTCGACGGTCGAACCGCCGGATCACTGGAGCGAAGCCGACAAGTTCGGCACGACGCCCGAGGAAGCTCTCCAGGGCGAGAGCCTCGACGAGAAGCTCAGCGAAGAAGAACCGGATGTTCCGCTCGAGAACGACGAGCGCGCGGTGTCCGAGACACCCGACGCGGAACTGACCGAAGATCTCGTCGACAAGGAGATTCTCGAGTCCGACGAGGATCCCGACATCGATTACGCCGACGGTCAGCGTCAGGCCGAGATCATCGAGGGCACGCTGGTGGAGGATCGTGGCCGCGACCGCGGGCAGATCGACGGCACCCCGGAGGACGGCGGACCCGTCGAATAGGACGTCGGCTCAGCCGATGGTCGATCGAGTCACGGTGAACTTGGCGTTCTTGCCCACCGTCTCGGTCGGCCCGACGGCCGCGCGGAGCTCGCCTCGATAGTTCAAGTGCGAGTTGTACACGGTCCACAGCTCGCCGCCCGGTCGCAGCACGCGGCCCGACGCAGCGAACAGTTTTTCCGCACTTCCGGTGTGAAGCGACGCGCCCTCGTGAAACGGCGGATTGCACACGATCAGATCGACGGACGCGGAATCGAACGTGGACATGGCGTCGTCGCGAATCACCGACAGGTCCAGTCCGTTGGTCGCAGCGGTGGCCGCAGCGGACGCCGTCGCGGCAGCGGACCGGTCGGTCGCCACCACTCGTGCGGCCGTCCTGTCCCGAGTGAGCAGGCACGCGAGAATGCCCGTCCCGCAACCCAAGTCGACGATGTCACGCGCATCGGGGTTCATCTCCGGCAGGAACGACGCGAGGAATCTCGTGCCGATGTCCAGTTTCGCTCCCGCGAACACGGCACCGTGCGCGACGACGGTCAGCCCCACGTCGTCGAGTCGCTCGCTGACCGGGTAACTCTCGGGCGCCCGACGGATCGGGGTCGACGCCGTGATCACCCGAGACTTCTGACGCCCGCGGCCCGCGATCACGGAGTCGAAGCTCGCGCCCAGCACGCCGTTCATCGCAGGAGTCATGTGCTTGTCTCGACCACCGGCGAACACCCGCACGTCGGGAGCCGCGAATGCGGCGATGTTCTCGGCGATTTCGGTCAATTCGGCCAAACTTCGAGGCAACTGCATCACGACCAGCCGTGCACCGTTCAGAAGATCCCTGCCGAGTGGGAGGTTCCGGTAGGTGTCGGCCATCCCCAGCGCCGACGCGTTACGCCCGAGTGCGATCTCCCCCGTGATCGGATCCTGATGTACACGAATGTCATTCGTCTCCACGATCGCCGCTGCACCCAATGTCAGCGCCCCGTAGCGATCGCCGATCACGACCACGTCGCGTCCACCGACCTCGGCCAGTGCGTCGGCTGCGGTGTCGAGAATCAGCCGATCGGCAGCATCCGACGCGAACAGATTGGGCGCCTCCGCATCGGGATAGCGGCGTAGGCCGTTCAAGACGGATTCGACGTCGTGCATGTCCATCAGTGTTTCATCCCCGCATCGGAGGTGCCAAACACGTTGCACGCGGCACAATTTCGGTCGCGTTCGGCGCGCCTCGATGGCATTTTCACCGAATCGGGAGCATGCTCGGTCGATGGAATCACCGAAGAAGATCGAGACGCTGTTCAGCCACAAGGATTCCGTGCAGGACGACGCGCCCACGCAGAACACCGAACCCGTCGTCTACACGTCGTTGTTCAGCGGAGACGGAACATCAGGACAGATACCGTAGATAGTCCAACGACTTGTCCGCGTGCACGTTCGCGCGTTCGCTCGTGACCACCAACCGTACGACGCGATTCGTGTCGATGACGAACGTCGTCCGTTTCACCGACAGCAGCCGACGCAGCAGCCCGCGTTCGACGGTGTGGGTTCGTCGCCGTTCGATGTCCTTCATCCGACGCCGCCGCATCAACCAGCCGCCGCGGCGCACACCGAACTGCTCGGCCACCGAACCGTCCGAATCGGCCAGCAACGGATAGTCGAACGACCTCTGCAAGGCGAAATGCGACTGTCGATCGGTGGTGTCCGTACTGATACCGACTCGCTGAGCGCCGAGCGATTCGAACGCGCGGCCCAGATCGCGAAAGTGGCAGGCCTCCGCCGTGCAGATCGGACTCGACGCCGCCGGGTAGAAGAACAGGACCACGGGGCCTCTGTCCACCATGTCACTCAGACTTCGAACGTTCCCCGTATGGTCGGGAAGCCGAAAGTCCGGCGCGGTTTCGCCAGTACGCATGCACGACAGGGTACGTGCCGACGTTCAGTTCTCGTCAACGAGCAGTGTTCGCTTCAACTTCTCCAGGTCGTCTGCGGTCACACCGATCGCCCGAAGATAACCGTCGAACGAGCCGTGTTCTTCGGTCGCGACCTCGATTCCGTGACGGTAGTAGGCCTCGGTGACGCCGAGAACCGCGTCGGTCAACTCGACGGGCGTTCCACCTTCTCGCGGAGCCCACACCTGTTCGAGGTGGGCTCGCAGCGGCTCGATGGCGGTGTTGCTGGTCAGAAAGTCCGCGAGGACGTCGGACTCGGTGACCCCGACTGCGCGCAGGACGGTCGCGACGGTCCAGCCGGCACGATCCTTTCCCGCCGCGCAGTGCACCAGGACCGGGCCTTCGTCGTTGCTCAGCGACGTGACCACCGAACGAATCGCCGCGTGCGCGCCCTTCAGCGTCGGAAACGACGTGTACGCACGCATCATGTAGCGCAGCTGGGCCTCGGGGTCGACGCTGGCTCCGGCCTCGTGCGGAGCCCGCTCACCCCGGTGGTTGTGGTACGGCAGGTTGTGCACGACGACTCCGTCGGGTACGAGGTCGCGTCCGCTGCGCTCGATCTCCGAGTCACCACGCAGGTCGAACACGTGACGCACTCCGAGTCGGCTCATCTCGGCGCGTCCGTCGTCGTCGAGACGCGTCAGCTCGGACGACCGCAGCAGCACACCCGATCGAACCCGACGACCGTCCGCTGTACGCGCACCTCCGACGTCGCGGAAATTCCACGCACCGGACAACCGAAACTGATCGCGCACGCTCGTATCTGCCATGGATGCACAGTAACCAAGACGCATATCGTGGACCCATGACGGACCTCGACCGCACCGACGCTCGACTCCTCCTCGCGCTATGCGACAAGCCGCGCGCGACCGGGGTCGAACTGGCGACGACGCTAGGGCTCTCTCGAAATACCGTGCAGGCCCGCCTGACTCGATGGGAAGAGAAGGACGCTCTCACTCCGATCGACCACCGGGTGCGGCCCGGGAGTCTCGGCTACGCATTGCAGGCATTCGTGACCACCCGCGTCGACCAGCACAAGCTCGCCGAGGTCACCGATCACCTCCGCACGATTCCGGAAGTGCTCGAGGTGTTCGGTCTGTCGGGTGCGTCCGACATGCACATCCGAATCGCCGCGGTGGACGCCGACGATCTGTATCGCGTCGCCGGCCTGATACTGAAAATCCCCGGCGTCGAACGCACGAACATGTCGATCGCGATGAGGGAATTGATCCCGTACCGTACGACGCCCATCCTCGAACGCGCCGCAAGTTCGCCGACCAACAGGTAGTCGGGTTCGGCGCCGCCCCCGACGCAGCGCCGACCCCGTTTCGACCGTAACCCATCCCAGCTCCTGTGCGGCCGCGATGTCGTTGGCCACTCAGCCGCCGCCGAGCGATCCGACCGCGCGCGCGATCACCAGTAGCGACGTCAGCAATGCAGCACTCGCCTGAAGTCCCATGAGCATCTTGGCGCGTGACGTCAGCGGCATGGTGTCCGTCGGGCTGAAAGCGCTCGAGTTGGTGAGCGACAGATAGAGGTAGTCGACGAACGTCGGCACCCATCCCGACGACTTGCTGGCCCCGACCGCTACTTCCCGCACCGCATCGTCGTTCTCGTCCTGAGAGAACCGCCAGTCGGCGGGCGGCATCGCGTCTCGACGCAGCTTGCGGCGGGCCACCGGCCCCCCTCGATCCAGCTCCCAGTACAGCAAGCCGAACCCGATGACGTTCGTCGACCAGATTTGCAGCGCGGCCAGCAGCAGCGACCCACCTTCGGCGGCCGGGTCCATCAGCGTCGTGATGAGCAGACCCAGCGCGACCAGGTTCGTCACGATGACGATTGCGGCCTGTACGACCGACACGATGCGCGACCACTTCGTCTCGCGCGTCATACGCCTCGGGTTCGTCGCGATCAGCGCCAGCAACAGCGCCAGTTCGACGATGGGCACGATCAGGCGAGGTCCGAGCTGCAGGGAACTCGGCAGCAGGGCATAGGTCGCAGCTGCGACGACGACAGCGACCGTGGGAGGCAACCGATGCTCACCGGTCGCACTGCGACGGCGATCCAGTTCTTCGTCGAGCGGGTTCATGCGCGTGGATTACCCGGTCGGTGTGCAGCTACGCCGCCACATACGATCGACAGGATGGCAGCCGAGTCGGATTCCGCGAGTAGTGAGGACGCACGTCTCGAGGTTGCACGTCTCGAGGTTGCGCGGCTCGCCGCCCTCGATGCGGGAGGACTGTCCACCGAATTGCTCGGTGACTTCCTCGAAGTTCTGACGTCAGCCGTGTCCGCAGGTAGACCGTTGACGAGGCGTCAGCTCGGCACGTTGCGCATCAAGGGTGACGCCGCCGCACGTCAGGGCGTGCCGTTGCGTGCGCTGCTCGACCTGTACCTGTCGTCGGTGTGGCGACTGTGGCGCAACCTCCCGGCGGTCCTCGACGCGGAGCACGACCCGCAGGCTGTCGTCACCGCGGGCGAGGTGATGTTGCGCGCGTCCGACGACGCGGTCGCAGAACTCGCCGAGGGTTTCCAGCTCGCGCGACGGTCGCTCGTGCGCGCGGAGGTGTCGGCTCGACGCGAGTTCGTCGACGATCTGTTGTCCGGGAGTGCAGACGTCGCCGGTGTTCTCGGCCGCGCCGAGAATTTCGGTCTAGATCTGACGGGCCCGCATTGCGTCGCTGTCGTCGCCGCCGACGACCCGTTCACGGACGCGGGATCCGCGATCGTCGACGTCGAACGTGCCGTCGAAGGCAGCAAGGGCGACGCGGGCACTCTCGTCGCCAGCAAGGAAGGCAGGCTGGTCGTCGTCTTCTCCGCGCCGGACCAGCAGGCGGTCACACACGTGCTCGACGGCCTTCGAACAGCGATCAAGCAGGTACGCGTGGACGGCGACTGGTCGCATCGCATCGGCGTCGGCCGCACCGGGAGCAGCGCTGCCGGGGTGTCGTCGTCCTATCGGGAAGCGGTCGACGCGTTGGACTTCGCGTCCAAACTGGGCATGGACGCACCTGTCGTCGACGCGCGGGAACTCCTGGTCTACCGAGTGTTGCTCGACGATCGGCCTGCCATCACCGACCTCGTCGACACGGTGCTGACCCCCCTTCTCTCGTCACGCGGGGGTGCAGAACCGCTGCTGCAGACACTCTTCGCATTCTTCGAATCCGGTGGCAACGCCGCCATGACGGCACGGTCCATGCATCTGTCGGTGCGTGCGGTCACCTATCGACTGGCCAGGATCGCCGAACTGACCGGGCACGACGTCGCCGATTCGGGTGAGCGGTTCGCGCTGCAAACCGCTGTCTTCGGGGCAAGGCTGCTCGGTTGGCCGGAGAATCGTCGGCTCTAGAGCTGTTTTTGCCGGATGCAGGCAAGGTAAGCGGACAAAACATGTCCAGCTTCGAACGGTGTATTCCGTAACCTGCACAGGCAGAATTGGAGGAGCCGCGACGGGACGACCGTCGCAGATCGTACGATCGAAGGAGAATCCAGCAATCATGGCATCTCTGACCCAGCGACTGAAGAACTTCGCGGGCAGCCCCCAGGGCCGCACTCTGATCGCCAAGGCCAAGGCCTACGCAAGCAAGCCCGAGAACCAGGCCAAGCTGAAAAGCATCGGCTCTCGAATCACAGGTAAGGACACTCGCCGATGAACGTTCCCGTTTGGGCATGGGCGGCGTTTGCCGCCGTCGTCGTCATCATGCTCGCGATCGACCTCCTCGCTCACCGCGGCGCCCACATCATCGGCTTCAAGGAGGCCGCATGGTGGAGCGCCGTCTGGGTCGGTGTCGCACTCATCTTCGGCGGAGTCGTCTTCGCCACGCTCGGTACGACAGCGGGCGTCGAATACACGACGGCGTGGTTGCTCGAGAAGAGCCTGTCCGTCGACAACCTGTTCGTCTTCGCGCTGATCTTCGGCTACTTCAAGGTGCCGCGTGAGTACCAGCACCGGGTGTTGTTCTACGGCGTCGTCGGCGCTCTGATCTTCCGCGGCATCTTCCTTGCCGCCGGTGTCGCGATCGTCTCCAAGTTCACCGTCGTGCTGTTCGTGTTCGCCGCGATCCTGCTGTACAGCGCGTGGAAGCTGATGAAGGACGAGGAGGATTCCTACGATCCCAGCACGTCGCTCGCAGTTCGACTGCTGCGCAAGGTGGTTCCCGTCCGCGACGAGTACGCCGGTACGAAGTTCTTCGTCATGGAAGCAGGCAAGCGCGTTGCGACTCCACTGCTCGCGGTCGTCGTAGCCATCGAGGCTGCCGACCTCGTGTTCGCCGTCGACAGTGTTCCGGCCGTTCTCGCCGTCAGCGACGATCCGTTCATCGTGTACTCGTCGAACGCGTTCGCGATCCTCGGACTCCGCGCTCTGTACTTCCTGTTGTCCGGCCTGCTCGACAAGTTCCACTACCTGTCCAAGGGCCTTGCGATCATCCTCGGCTTCATCGGCGTGAAGCTGATCCTGCAGGCGAGCCACAAGGTCATCAGCACGTCCATCCCCGAGATCCCGTCGGTGGTGAGCCTCGTGGTGATCGTGGTGGTGCTCGCAGGTTCGATCATCCTCAGCATGAAGCGGCCGCCGAAGGAGGAGCCCGACGAGGTTCAGGCGGCACCGGATCAGCCGACCCTCACCAAGGACGACTGACCACTCTCTCCCCCACACGCGGCCTCGCAGCCTTCATCGGCTGCGAGGCCGCGTGTTTTGTTCGATTCGAGCACGGGTAGTCGAACCCCATGACAAATTCGAACTCGTACACCGTTCCAGGAATGAGCACCGACGACGGCGCCCGTGTCGCGACCCTGCTGCAGGATCGCCTCAACGCGTTCAACGACCTGCACCTGACGCTGAAGCACATCCACTGGAACGTGGTGGGTCCCAACTTCATCGCAGTGCACGAGATGCTCGATCCACAGGTCGAAGCGGTACGAGGTTTCGCCGACGAGGTTGCAGAACGCATCGCAACGCTCGGATCCTCGGCGCTGGGCACTCCGGGAACGATCGTGAAGCAGCGTTCGTGGGACGACTACTCCATCGGACGCGCATCGGCGATCGAACACCTCGGGGCACTCGACCTCGTCTACGTCGGCGTCATCGAGGACACCAGGAAGGCCATCGAGGAGATCGGCAAGGTCGACCCGATCACCGAGGACCTGTTGATCGGTCAGAGCGGTCAGTTGGAGCTCTTCCACTGGTTCGTCCGCGCGCACCTCGAGAACTCCGGCGGACAGCTCTCCACCGCAGGCGCTACGAGCGAGAAGCAGGCGGCGAGCGACGCAGGCTGATCCGCAGGCCCCGAACGGTTGTCACGCCCCTGTCCCGGTTCTCGCGAACCGGGACAGGGGCGATTTTTGTCGCGTGGTTTGAAGCACAGCGGAGGAGGGTAGTCGCGACTACCGGCGTCAGCGTCGGTGCAGGAAACGATCACCCTTCTGTGCGTTGCCCCAACGGCGCACGTGAGGTCGTTTCGTGGTCGGCTCAGATCGGCTATCGGAAAGGCAGCGACTGTGATGGATCCGAAATCTCCGGCAGCACCGTAGATTTCAGCCGAATCACGGTAGGTTTGTCAGCGATTGGCGATCGACGCAGATCAACTGGTGGCCGCTGGTAGCGGCCCACAATCGAAAAGAGGGAACCACAGTGATCGTCCTAGGAATCATCCTCGCACTCATCGGCTTCTTGGCGTCGATACAGATCCTCTGGATCATCGGCATCGTCCTGATCGTCGTCGGCGCAATCCTCACGTTGCTCGGAACCGCCGGTCGCGCGGTCGGCGGTCGCAAGACGTGGTATTGACCTTCGGGCACTGAAAACGGCCTCGAGGCGTTCCGCGTCGAGGCCGTTTTCATGCGCGCTGCTACAACGCTTCGAGCACCTCGGTCATCGTCGGCACCACCTGATTGCCGACCCGTTCGAAAGCGAGCTTGGCCAGCGGGTCGGCAAGCTTCGCTGCGCCGTTGAAGGTGATGTCCGCGATGTACGTGATCTCGGTCGAATCGGGACCGGACGTCGCGAACGACAGGTCGTCGACCGATCGCGCCGTCTTGTTGGTTCCCTGGAACACCACCCGGTTCGGCTGGTCTTCCATCATTCGATAGGTGAGTTCGGTACCGATTCCGAACAACTTCGATTCGTTGTGCCATTCGGTGCCGACACCGATGGGACCTGGCGTCGACTGCACGCACTTCTGTGTTCCTGGATCCCAGTGCTGGGCGTGCGCGAAGTCTCGCAGGTACGAGACCACGATGTCGATGGGCTTGCGGACTACGAATGTTCGTCGAACTTCGACCATGGAGTGCCTTTCGCAGGAAGTCGGTGCCAGCACGCGGCTACCCGTTGCGCCATGGCCTCACACACCGATACTCGTGTGCGCCTTCACTTCTGCGCGGGAGACCACCCGAGCTTCGGGCCCAGGTTCTCGGCGATGTCGGTCAGGATCTGCACGTAGTCATCGTGGTCGAAGCTGAACGGCAAGGCAAAGGCCACCTCGTCGACTTCTCGAAAGGCTTTGCCGGCGTACAGCATGTCGGCGATCTCGTCGGACGTTCCGACGAGATCAGGGGCGAACATCATGCGTGCGGGACCCTGGGGCTGCAGAGTTCGCTCGAATCTGCTCCGGGCGTACTCCCGATACTTCGAGACCTGCGCCTGCGTTGCCGAGTCGGTCGGAACGACGACGAGCCCCTGCGACACCCGGGCACGGCCACCATCCGGATGGTGTTCGCGGAACCGCGCGATGTGCGAGAACTGGATGTCGTCGAAATCCGTCGACTCCTCCGCCTTCACCACACTGCTGACGAGGAGGTTCATCGCGGCATCTCCTGCCCACTGCGCCGACCGTACGCTCGCGCCTCCGTACCACATTCGACGTCGCAGACCGGGCGAGTGCGGTTGCACCCGGTCCGAGAACTGCTCGATCCCCTGCGTACCACTCCAGTCCGAGACCGGCAGCCCCTCGACGGCTCGCAGCAGTCGATTCACCCGCTCGTACCCGAAATCCTCGACGTCCGCCGTCTCCGGATACAGCGCTGCCTTGACCCGTTCGTACTGCATGGGAACGCCGACGCTGACACCGGCATTGAGTCGGCCGCCGCACAGAACGTCGACGGTTGCATAGTCCTCGGCCAGGCGGATCGGGTTCTCCCATCCCAGCGGCGTGACCGCGGTACCGAGCTCGATCCGAGACGTGCGTTGCGACGCGGCGGCCATGACGGCGATCGGCGACGAGATGCCGAACTGCAGGTGCCGGTGCCTCAGCCACGCACTGTCGAAGCCGAGCCGCTCCCCCAGCTCGATGATCTCCAAAGTCGAGCGGTGGCCGCGCCCCGGGTCCTGCTCGTCGAACAACCCGATGGTCAGAAATCCCAACTTGCGCAGCGGTATCGAGCGTTCGGGCATGAAAGTCTCCGTGTCACGAGAAGAGATGCGAGTCGAACCGCCATGCTATTTCACCTTCGCGGAGGACGTCGACGCACCGCGGGACTACCATGGCGTCGACGAACCGACGAAGGACGCCGCCCATGACTCTGGACTCCGACGCACCGGATCACCTGTGGATGCATTTCGCCCGCATGGGTTCGTTCCAGGACAGGGACGTCCCCGTCATCACCAGGGGCGAGGGCAGTTACATCTACGACTCCCGTGGTCGCAGAATTCTGGACGGCTTGTCCGCGTTGTTCGTCGTGCAGGTGGGTCACGGACGCCGAGAACTCGCCGAGGTGGCGGCCGCGCAAGCAGCCGAGCTGGCGTACTTCCCCGTGTGGGGTTACGCGACACCGCCCGCACTGGAGCTCGCCGAGAGGCTGGCGACCTACACACCCGGAGACCTGAATCGCGTCTTCTTCACCACGGGTGGCGGCGAAGCCGTCGAGAGTGCATGGAAAGTCGCCAAGCAGCATTTCAAACTCGTTGGAAAACCGTTGAAGCACAAGGTGATCAGCAGGGCGACGGCGTACCACGGCACGACGCACGGAGCTCTGGCCATCACCGGGGTGCCTGCGATGAAACAGGCCTTCGAACCGTTGGCTCCAGGTGGCTTTCGGGCAGCGAACACCAACTTCTATCGGGCGGAAGCACATTCGGACGATCGCGAGGCGCACGCACTGTGGGCCGCAGACCGTGTCGAGGAAGCCATTCTGTTCGAGGGACCGGAGACCGTCGCCGCCGTCTTCGTCGAGCCGGTGCAGAACTCCGGTGGATGCCTGACCGCACCGGCCTCGTACTTCCGGCGCCTGCGCGAGATCTGCGACACGTACGACGTCTTGTTGGTATCCGACGAGGTGATCTGCGCGTTCGGCCGTCACGGAACCATGTTCGCGTGCACCAAGTTCGGCTACACACCCGACATCATCACGTGCGCGAAAGGCATGTCGTCCGGGTATGGACCCATCGGCGCGATGATTGCGTCCGAGCGGGTCGTCGAACCGTTCCTGGCGGACACGACCACGTCGTTCACGCACGGCTACACCTTCGGGGGACATCCGGTGTCGGCGGCGGTGTCACTGGCGAATCTCGACATATTCGAACGAGAGAACCTCAACCAGCACGTACTCGACAACGAGGACAGGTTCGAGAAGACCCTCGGTAAGTTGCTCGACCTTCCCATCGTGGGCGACGTGCGCGGCGACGGCTATTTCTGGGCCGTCGAACTCGTCACCGACAAGGCAACCAAAGGCCGACTCGACGCGGCCCAGCGAGAACGCGTCGTCAAGCAGTTCCTGCCGTCGGCGTTGTTCGACGCCGGTTTGTACTGCCGTCCCGACGACCGCGGCGACGCCGTGATTCAGGTGGCGCCACCGCTGACGTGCGGGCAAGCAGAGTTCGACGAGATGGAACAGATACTGCGCGACGTCCTGATCAGGACCGAGCAGCTGCTGTGAGTCAGGACGGTAGCTCGATCACCTGTCCGGTGTAGGCCGCACGTCGCGCCACGTCGAGCACCTCGAGCGTGTGAATGGCCTCCGCAGCCGGTACCGGCTGCGGTCCTTCGCAACGCACCGCTGCGGCGAACGCACTGTAGTAGTCCTGGTAGCTGCCCTGCTCCGACGGGACCTTTCGGGCGCCGGCGTCGGTATACAGAGTGCCCCAACGGTCTTCGAGCTCGTACCCCCACGATTCGGGATCGTCCACCGGCCTGCGCCCGGCGAAGATCGACTGTGCCTGGACGTCGGTTCCGTCGGAGTAGAAGCTGCCGTCGGTTCCGTACACGCGTAGCTGACGGGCCTGGAAGCGATTGATCTTGGTCGCCGAGACGGTGGAGTGCACACCGCTTGCATGGTCGATGTCGACGACGAATGCACTGTCCGTGCGCTGGTCACCGTCGCCGACCCAGTCCATCCGCGCATAGACCGACGTCGCCCTGCCGAACAGCCACAGCACCTGGTCGACGAGGTGTGAGCCCAGGTCTCGAAGCAGGCCGCCGGTCGGCCCCAACTCGAGCGTGGACGGCTCGTCCAGATCGAAGCGCGACTCGATGCGCCAGACACGACCGAGTTCTCCGCGATCGATCACGGCGCGCAGGGTCCTGATGTCCGCATCCCATCGGCGGTTCTGGAAGACGCTCAGGAGCAAACCCGCCTTGTCGGCAGCCTCGACGAGATCGAGTCCGCCCTGCGGGTCCGGCGCGAACGGCTTGTCGGCGACGACATGCACACCGCGAGACAGTGCTTCGAGGACCAACTCGCGACGCGTCTCCGGCGGCGTTGTGATCGTGACTGCGTCGACACCCGCATCGATGAGTTCACCGAGACTCTGGAACACAGGAGTGCCCGGCACGTCGCTCTGTACCTGGGCAGCACGCTCCGGCGACCGTGTCACGATGCCGACGAGTTCCACACCCTCGGCGGCTTGGACGAAGGGCACGTGAAAGTACTGACCACCGACTCCGTACCCGACAACTCCGATGCGCACCGCGCCTCCTCGGTCTCCTGAACTCATTACTCATTTGTTAAGACAACCGCACACATTACACAGTCGATACGGCCTCGAATCGACCTGCGAGTAACCGGAATCGGCCTCGGGCCGTCCATGGTGGCGGCGCCGAAAGCCCCCGTCGAATTCGCACCACCGAAAGTGCAAACGGGCTCGGAGCCGGGTTGTCTGTGCTTCAATCGGGAAGCGGTACGAATTCCGAGGGGCGAATCGACATGACTGTTGCAGTGAAATCGTCGGAACAGCATTACGCGTGGGGAGTCGCGTTGATGTCGTCACTGGCGGTGACCGGCATCGTGCAGAAGGTCGTCGCACTGGCCACGCTGGCCATGGCGGTGGTCGTCACGTTGGAAATGGCTTTCGGTTACGGGGCGACGACGCCGATCCCCTCAGGCGTGCAGTGGGCGTCGATGATCGCCGCGTACATCATGGGTGCCTTTTGGATGTTCGGCCCGTGGCCGACACTGAAGCAAGCGTTCGCATTCGTCATGATCGCCGATCTCGCTATCTTCTCCGCGACCATGGTGGCGGACTTTCCACCCGAGATAACCCTCGGAAAAACTGCGTTCCTGATCGAACTCGGAATGTTCGTCGGCTTCTTCTTCGAACGGTGGATGCTCGCAACTCACGTCGTATTCTGCATTCTCGCCGCGACGGTCATCGCCGTGTACGTCGTGATGTACGAGGGCGTGTCCGTGCTGATGGCGATCGTCGTCTGGTCGCCGGTCGTGGTCTCGATCGGGGGCTTCGCGCTGTTACTCCACTTCGCTGCACGGTCCATGCGCCTCGAGTTCGAATAGTCCGTCAGAGCTGCGCGACCAGTGCCGGCAGACCGGTGGCGGCAGTGGTGCGCCATCGAACGTCGGCCATGTCCGATATCTCGGTCTCGACCGGGTTGATCTCGACCACCTTCGCCCCGGTGCTGCGGGCCATGGCGGGCAAGCCCGCGAACGGGAACACGACGCCGGACGTTCCGACGACCAACACCAAGTCCGCGTGCTCGACGGCATCGACTGACGCGGACCACTGATCTTCCGGCAATGGTTCGCCGAACCACACCGCACCGGGACGCATCGGCCCGCCACACTCGGGGCACGACGGCGGCGGCACCCGGTCCGTTTCCTCGTCGACGACCTCTTCGTCGGGCTGCGAACGAACGCCGCATTCGGAACACCGCGGATCGAACAAGCTGCCGTGCACGTGCGCGAGCACGGTCGAACCGGCCCGCTCGTGTAGGTCGTCGACGTTCTGCGTCGCGATATCGAGATGCATTCGCTTCTGCCACTCGGTCAACGCGAAGTGACCCGCGTTGGGTTCGGCGCGCCGTACCAATTCGGCTCGCCACCGATACCAGCCCCACACAAGGTCCATGTCCCGTGCCCACCCGTCCGGGCTGGCCAGATCCGCGGGCTCGAAGTGGGACCACAATCCGGTCTGCGCGTCCCTGAACGTGGCGATGCCCGATTCCGCTGACATGCCCGCCCCTGTCAGGACTGCGACCCGGGACGCTGCGCGAGCGAGCTCGATGACAGCGTCCGGTACTTCGACGTCGACCATGTCGGCCAGTGTTCCATGGCCGACCGACATGTTCACGCCTCGAATCGTCGCGCAGCCCGCTCGACACGACCTCGATACTCACTCCAGTAACTGGCGTCGTCGGACGCCATGTTGTCGTTGTCGAGGCTGAGTCCCACCGACCCATCGATCAGTTCTCGAACGATGTCGGCGTGGCCCGCATGGCGGTCCATGTCGGCTATGACATGCACGATTATTCGGTGCAGCGTCACGGTGGCGCGATCCCGGGGCCAATGCGGGACGCGGCCAGGCGCATCGAGTGGCAGTTCGGCGATCGTCGAGTCGGAGTGCGCCCAGATCTGCGTGTAGAGACCGACGATGTACTCGGTGGATTCGTCGGGACCGGCCCACATGTCGGAATTCAGCTCGGCGTCGTCCTCCGCCCACGGAACTCGTCCGTCGAACGGCCGGTCGAATGTCCAACCGAAGTAGCCCAATTCGACCGCGGTGAGGTGTTTGACGAGTCCGAGCAGGTTGGTTCCGGTGGGCGTCATAGGTCGGCGAATGTCGTAGTCGGACAGCCCATCCAGCTTCCACAGCATGGCGTCGCGACCGGCTTGGAGATAGCGCTGCAGGTCGGCCTTCATCGCGTCGGTCATGCAGCCCACACTCTCACGGGGATCCGACATGTGGGTTCGAATTCAGCTGCTCACGCCACGAGTCAGTTCGCCACGCCCGACTTGTACAGCAACGCGTACGCCAGTTTGCCCGGCTTCGCATCCGAGTACGGAGCCGACAACTTGCCGAATTCGCCCTTGGTCGTGGCCTTTCCGTCGTTCCATGCGTCCAGGGCACCGAGTTCCGCTGCGGTTCTCCCGGTGTCGATCACCGCATCCTTGGGGACGGCAACCTGTGCACGCGAGACAGCCTCGACGGTCGCGAGGTAGCTGGCAAGGTCGTTGTTGTTCCATCCGCTGATGTCGACGGCGCCGGAGTCGCGAACCCAAGCTCCCCAGTAGAACTCCTGGAACGCAATCGATCCGGGAGTGAACCCGATGTCGCGAGCGAAATAGGTCAAGCTGCGGTACTTGTCGTCCTGGAAGTTGGCGAGGCCCACACCCGCAGGCAGTTGCTCGACTGGAACCTCGGAACCGTTGACGTCGCGGTTCCAGACCCATTTCTCGGCCTGCATCTTCGCCCAGAAGTCGGCGGGGCTCAGATCGCTCAGGTTTGCGACGACGCGCAGTCGAACATGTAGATTCGGTCCACCGTCGGCGGTCTCGTAGAACGACGTCAGCGTGTGATGACCGTCGGTCAGATACGGGACGCCGCCCGGGCCGATCACTACGGTCTTCATTGCGGCGATGCTCTCGTCGGTCTCCTGTCCGACGGGCAGTGCGCAGGTGAACGACGCGGGGTTGTCGAGACGGGCATCGGGTTGAACAGACGCAGCCTCGAGCTGGCCGTTCGCCTCGCACCAGTCGTCGAACTTCTTGTTGATCTCGTCCTTGCCCTGGCTGTAGCGGCCGAGCTTGTAGTAGACCTCGTCGTAGCCGAGCGACGGCTGGGTCGCGCGGACGTCGCCGATACGCATGTCGAGCAATTCGCCTGCTTCTGCGCAGCCGTACCGCGTTGCATTCGCCGAGCCTGCCGAACCCGTGGGCAGCACACCGGCGATCTGGCACAACAGCGGAGCTGCCGTCGCGGGTGCCGCTGTGACGACGTTGGTCGCCAGCGTGGTCGTCGCCGCGGCGAGGGCGAGTGCACCCATCGTGGCCGCCCGGCGAATCGATGCGGTGAGCATCTGTGAGAACTCCTCGAATAGGGAACGTGCGAGGGGTCAACCGTCGCCCAGCCCGCAAACCGGCCGGTGACCATGACATGTCCGGACGGTGATCCATAGATGAACGGACGTGAGACCGGCTGCCTCTGAACAATCTCCACATCCAAGCTCGATGTTGACCAATTCAGGCCCACGCCTTGCATTTCGGCGTTAGTCGAACTAATGTTCGACTATCACTTCGGCCCGGGGCACCATTTGTTGAGTACGGATGCGATAGCCGAGTTCCATCGATCGGTTGGCGAAGTCGATCGGTCGCTGGACAACGCCACACGAATCGAACAGATCACCGCACTCGAACGCATCAAGTCTGCAGCCGTCGCCGCGCAGGCGACACTCACTGCGGACCTCGATTCGGCGACACGCGTACAGAGAGCCGCCGACGGCGTTCCTGCATCACGGAGGTCGCGCGGTATTGCGGCACAGATCGGCCTTGCCCGGATGGACTCACCACACCGCGGCGGTACTCATCTCGGGCAGGCGCGAATCCTGTTGGAGGACATGCCTCATACCCTCGCACGACTTGCGGCGGGCGATCTGAACGAATGGCGTGTCAACCTGATAGTCAAGGAGATCGTGTGCCTCGACAAGGCCGACAGACAAGCGATCGATGTCGAATTGTGTTCGTCAGTCACTACTTTGGCGGGTCTGAGCGACAAAGCAGTAAGTGCACGGGCGGCCGGACTCGCGGCGGAGCGAGACGCGGCCGCCATCGTCGCTCGGGCGCGCAAGGCACCGGAGCAGCGATCGGTGACGAGCAGACCTGCACCCGACAGCATGGCTTACTTGACGTCACTCCTACCGATGAAACAGGCGATCAGCATTCACGCGACCCTGATGCGAGACGCGCAGCAGGCAATCTCCGATGGCGCGGGCGGTGATCGCACACGCAACCAGATCATGGCCGATCTGCTGACCGAGCGTGTGCTCGGCATCAGCAGCACCGATCAGGTGCCGGTCGCAGTCGACCTGGTGATCTCCGATCAATCGCTGCTCGCCGGGGGCGCCGCCCCCGCGCATGTTCAGGGGTACGGCCCGATTCCTGCGGCGATCGCGCGTGACCTCGTCGTCGGTGCACTCGTGCCGACGCCCGCGTCTCTCTCCGCCGCATCTATGCGAACCCATCGAGCGGATCTCTGACGGCGATGGAGTCCTCGGCGCGACTGTTCCCGAAGTCGTTGGCGCACTTGATCGACCTACGCGACAGGTGGTGCCGCACCCCGTGGTGCGGTGCACCCATTCGGCACCGTGACCACATCGTCGAGCACCGGAACGGCGGACCGACGTCCGCAGACTACGGCGCTGGCCTGTGCGAGGCGTGCAATCACGCGAAGCAGGCGCCTGGATGGAGTGCACATCCGACGACCAGCGAGAGTGGTCGCCATTCGTTCCGCATCACCACACCGACTGGACACATTTACGATTCGACGGCACCGGCACTGCCGACCCCCGCGGACCCGCAGCGCGGCGATCCGGATGGTCGGCGGCTTCCCCGGAGAGTCGGCAGACCGAAGCCCCGAAGGCGCTCGGCGCGGGGAACGCGGCCCGTGCGTCCACTGACGTCGAGCCGACGCTTGTCAGGAAGGCGGTAGCTCATGCGAAACGAGCCGCACCACAACCGCTTTGGACACCGGAGTGTTGGACTTGCGGGCAACATGGTCCAGCGGAACGAGCGGATTCGTCTCCGGGTAGTAGGCGGCTGCATTGCCCACCGGTGTGGAGAAAGCGACGATGCGGAACGCGTCGGCGCGACGCTCTTCGACGCTGCCGTCGGGACGAGTCCATTCGGAGACGAGATCGACCCGATCGCCGTCGCGGAAGCCGAGCGATTCGATATCGGTCGGGTTGACGAAGACGACACGTCGGCCGCCCTTCACGCCCCGGTATCGATCATCGAGCCCGTAGATGGTGGTGTTGTACTGGTCGTGGCTGCGCATCGTCTGCAGAACGAGGCGACCTTCGGGCACGGGCAACCACGTCAGCTCGTTGACGCCGAAGTTCGCCTTCCCGGTGGAGGTCATGAAGGTGCGGCTGTCGCGCGGCGGATGCGGAAGTCCGAAACCTTCCTTCTGCCTGACCTTTCGGTTGAAATCCTCGAACCCGGGGACGACCCGCGAGATGGAATCACGGATGAGGTCGTAGTCGTCGGCCAGCTTCGACCACTGCACCGAGTGTTCGCTGCCGAACAGTGCCTCGGCGATACCCGCGACAATTGCGACCTCCGAACGCATGTCGGGACTCGACGGAGTCAGGCCACCACGAGAACGGTGCACCATCGACATCGAATCCTCGACGGTGACGAATTGCTTGCCCGTGGCGCGCACATCCTTGTCGGTGCGACCGAGCGACGGAAGGATCAGAGCGGTCCTACCGTGGACGAGGTGGCTGCGGTTCAGCTTCGTCGACACCTGCACAGTCAACGAACACCGACGCAACGCTGCCTCGGTCACATGGGTGTCCGGAGTAGCGGACACGAAGTTCCCGCCCATGCCCATGAAGAACGACGCCTGACCGTCGCGCATCGCTCGGATCGAATCGACTGCGTCCAAACCGTGTTCGCGCGGCGACCGAATTCCGAACTCGGCGTCGAGCGCAGCGAGGAAGGCCTCGGGCATCTTCTCCCAGATCCCCATCGTGCGGTCACCCTGCACGTTGGAATGTCCGCGCACCGGGCATACTCCTGCGCCCGGCTTGCCGATCATTCCCCGTGCGAGCAGCAGGTTCACCGCTTCCTCGATGGTCGCGACGCCGTGCGTCTGCTGCGTCAGCCCCATCGCCCAGCAGATGATCGTGGCATTCGAGGCGATCATCGCGTCGGCGGTAGCCCGAAGCTGGTCCATCGTCAGACCGGTTGCTTCGAGGACGACGTCCAGGTCGACCCGGCGAATGTGCTCGATCCACGCGTCGAAGCCCGCGGTGTGGCGCGCGATGAAGTCGTGGTCGAGAACCGTTCCGGGAGCAGCGTCCTCGGCGTCGACGAGCAGCTTGCCGAGCCCCTGGAACAGGGCCATGTCTCCACCGATGCGGATCTGCAGGTAGTCGTCGGAGATCGCGATACCGTCTCCGATCACTCCACCTACTCGCTGCGGGTCCTTGAAGCGCTGCAGGCCTGCCTCGACGAGCGGGTTGACGGCGATGACCCTCGCGCCGTTGCGCTTGGCCTTCTCCAGCGTCGACAGCATGCGCGGATGATTGGTGCCCGGGTTCTGGCCGGCGATGACGATCAGGTCCGCATTCTCGATGTCCGGCACGGAGACCGAACCCTTGCCGATACCGATCGACGCGGACAATGCGCTGCCAGACGATTCGTGGCACATGTTGGAACAGTCCGGCATGTTGTTCGTGCCGTAGGACCGAATGAGCAGCTGGTACAGGAACGCAGCCTCGTTGGACGTGCGTCCGGAGGTGTAGAAGATCGCCTCGTGCGGGCTCGTGAGCGACCGGAGCTCGTCGGCGATCAGCGCGTTCGCATCGTCCCAGCCGATGGGCTCGTAGTGAGTCGCACCGGGACGCAGCACCATCGGATGTGTCAGGCGCCCTTGCTGCCCGAGCCAGTACTCGGTGCGGCCGAGCAGATCCTCGACCGAATGCTCGGCGAAGAACGCGGGCCCGACCGTGCGCTTCGTGGCCTCTTCGGCGACGGCTTTGGCGCCGTTCTCGCAGAATTCAGCGTGCTTACGGTGACCGGGAGTCTCGGGCCAGGCGCACCCTGGGCAATCGAAACCCTTGCGTTGATTCAGAGAGGCGAGCGACAACGCCGTTCGGGCGGCACCCATCTGTTCGACTCCGCGCTGCAACGACACGAGCACGGCGGGCACCCCAGCCGCATAACTCTTCTTGTCCGTGACGACGATGCTGTCCTCGTCGTACTCGTAGTCGTGTCGCACAGTCATGCACAGACGGTGCATCACCGCACCCACGCGCGTCCAAGACGCAGCGCCTACTGGTCGATAGGTGGCACCGATGACGACTGGTCGAGGTCTCGGGCCGTGTCCTCCAATGCGCGGACGAGTGCCGACCCCTGCGCGCCTCTACCGGTGATCAGCCCGACCACGGGAGCGTCGAAACCACCCGCGAGCGGAATGCAGCGCAGCCCTGGCGGTTCCCCGAACACCCGTCGCCAGACGCGCGGCACGACCGCCGCCCACTGACCGGTCTTGACATGGGCATAGAGCGACGCGATCGAGTCGGTCTCGACCTGCGGGGCATGTGTCACGCCGTCGGACGCGAAGAATTCGTCCAGAATCCGACGTCCCCGCATCATCGACGGGAGAGCACACAGCGGCAGGCTCGACGCTTCCCGCCACGTGATGCTGTCACCGCCTGCTGTCGTCGAGTCGGCGGACACGAGCAGGTCGTAGAACTCGCGGTAGAGCGGGAACGTTCGATATCGCGTCGTGATGTCGTCGTCGAGATACGTGATGCCACCGTCGAGTTCGAATCTGTCGATCCGTGCGGTGATGTCGGCAGACGGCAGATCTTCGGCCAGATTCACCGAGACGAGTGGATGCCTGCCGCACAGCGGACCGGTCAGATCTGCGACGGTGGCCGATGCCGTCGGAACGACTCCGAGCCGAACCGTACCGGTGACACCCGTCCGCAGGGCGGCGGCTTCGTGTTTCAACGATTGCTGGTCGGAGACGATGCGCCTGGCCCACCGAACGATCTGCTCGCCCTCCGGCGTCAGACCTTCGAACCTGCGCCCGCGCACGATCAACGGCAGGTCGAGTTCGATCTCCAGCTTTCGGATCGCCTCGGACAGAGCAGGCTGCGACACGTGACACGCCTCGGCTGCCCGCGTGAAATGCCGTTCGCGTGACAGCGCGACGAGGTACTCCAGTTGACGAAACAGCATCCTCTACACCCGGCCTGTCGCTCCGCGCGAGACCAGCCGAGGCCCGAGTGCTACCACGCCAGCCAGGGCTCCTCGGTACGTACGGTGATGCCCACCTCGCTCGCGTCGAGACGGGCTACACCGAAGAGTTGCTCCAGCAGATCGATCTCGGAACCGTCGGCCCACCGGCGGGCGCGATGCACCGCACGGGACGCCGTCAGAGTGACCGACGCCGAACCACATTCGACCTCCACCCGTCCATACCCTCCGGGGCGGACGTCGGTCGTGAGCGTGGTTAAGGTCGACGACGAGAACTCGATACGTCCCCTGACGTCGAGAACGAATCGGCATCGCGCCACTGTATCGAATTCGGGTTCCCCGAGGCGAATACGCGAATCCTCCAGTCCCAGAGCGTCGAAGAGTTCACTCGCCGACGTTCCGCTCAGCCAGACCGCGCAATCGTATCCGTCGACTATCGATGCGATCGTCACCGCAAGGGACGCGGCCGAATGTCCGTCGGTGTCGACCAGCGCGACGATGTCCGGAATGCGATAGCGCAGACCCGAAGTCCTCGCCGCCGGATCCGTGACGAGCCGAGACAGCGCCAATGCCTCGTGATTCTTCCTACTCACGCGGTCCGATACTTCCCGCTCACCCCAATCCGGTCCGTCGTGCCAGGCCAGGGCCGCCGGCTCGTACGCGAGGACCGCGCCCATCATGAACGCACGGTTCGCGAATTCCCAGTCCTCTCCCCCGTACTGTACGAACGACTCGTCGAACCCACCGACGGCATCGAACAGTGCCCGGCTGCACGTCATCACGGCACTGAGAACGTACTTGTAGCCGTCCCACCCGGGCTCCAACAGGTTCGACGTACGCGCGTATCCGTCGACGAGCCAGGCCGGTTCACGATCGTGTCCGGACTCGTCCTGTGCGGTGATCCACTGCAGCACCGCAGACTCGGTGATCTCGGACAGATCCGCATGCTTGCGCCTGCCGACGACGAGCGCGTCGGGTACGAGCGACGGCAAACGAACCGCGTGACGGATGTAGTCGGGTGTCGGCACGGTGTCCGCGTCGAGGAAACACAGAACCTGCCCCGTCGACGCATGAGCACCGAGATTCCTGGCGGCGGCGGCCCGAAACCCGTTGTCCTCCTGCGTCACCACCGAAATCGACAGGTCGGTTCGCCACCGCTCGACGTCGGGTGCGACGGCCGACCCGTCGTCGGCGACGACGACGTCGACCCGTTCCAGGGGATAGTGCTGCGCAGCCAATGCCGTCAGCACGAGCGACAATTGGGCGGGCTGGTCGTAATACGGAACGATCACGCTGACCGTCGGGCAGGAACCTGTTCCGTCGGCGAGATCCCACCGGTTGTCCGGTACGGCAACGTGTGTGTCGTCGACGCGGAACACGTCGGTCACCGACGCCACCTCGCCAGCACCTCGGCGTAGGCGTTCGCGACATCGGACGGCGACGGTACCGGCTCGACGGACGGATCGAGCCAGGTCGTGCTCGAGTCCTCCACCGCAGCGAAGATCGCGGACTGCAGGGACTCGTCGTCGTTGCCGTGGATCGTCACCACGCCCGGCGACCGTCGGTCGAGTTCGTCGATGTAGTCGCTCTGCGGAACCAACGGCCTGCGGCCCTGGGCGATCCACGTGTTGATCGAACCGGATGCGGACATGTGCCGGTGGTACGCGACCGGGACGGTGACACCGCGCATCCTTTCGCGCATCTCGTCGTCGTCGAGGTAGCCGGTGACCTCGCACGAGCGCCCCGATTGGGCTGCAACGGAACGCAATTCGTCGACGAGATCGTCGTGGCCCGGCGACGGCGCACCGAGCGCCAGGAATCCCACGGTCGGCGGAAGGCCTGCCATGGCGCGCAGCGTCTCGATGTGTCCTTTACCCGGGTACAGAAATCCGAGAACGCCGACGGTCGGCACCGCGGGCATCGGCGACATCGGATGCTGCACACGGGATCCGATCATGAGCGGAACCACCTCGGGTACCGCCTCGGGGGCCACGTGCCGTTTCAGGAGCCCGGCTTCGTGCTCGCTCGACACCACCACCCCTGCCGCTGCATCGACCGCGGTCCGGTAGAAATCGACCCGAGCGTTCATCGACGAACCGTCCGACGGCTGCGGCAGGTCGTGCAGCGTGACCGACACAGGACGGCCGACGGCTTCGACCACGGACAGCAGGTGCTTCGTCGCCTGCGCAGGCGACGTGCCGAACAACCTGTCCGTGACATGCAGGTGGACCAGGCCGCAGGCGGAAAAATCCGACGGCAACGGCGACCACGGGGTGTCGAGCAACACCCTCCGGTGCCCGACGCCTTCCGCGGCCAGCGCCTCGTGAACCGACACCGCGTACTCGACGACACCGTGCTTGCGCGGGCCGATGACGAGGTGACACACGTCGGTGCTCATGACGCGAGCCCGAGGATGTCGAGCAACTCGGCGTAACGCGTCAGCGCCGCCTCGATGAACTCGGGATGGTGTGCATACCAGGCAATCTGGGCGATGCGGACCTCGTCGTCGGTCAGCGATGTGCCGTCGACCAGCCACCGGTCACGTGGTGACGCGGCCAGACTCAACGCCTCGACGACACGACTTTCCAACGGCGCGCGGACGTTTCCGAGGAGCTCGCGATCCGGCGCACTGGGGCCCGATGCGTCCAGCATGTCGAGCAGACGAGTTCCGAGCGTCATCAGCACCGGGTTGCCGGGATGATTGATCGTGTGAGCCGCTCGGTCGCCCAGACCGAGCAGGACGTCGGAAACCCCTACGTCGCAGTGCTTTTCCTCGCGACGTGACAGTTGTTCGACACTCCACGCTGCGGCGGCGCGAATACGATCGGGGGTAACGTCGACGTCCCACTCCTCGCGGGCGAATCTGCCGTCACGCACGGCGAGAATCGTGCGCAGGTCGTGATACGGAACGGCCGCTGGCACCGCCGACGGTCGGTCGGGCGAACGGACGATTGCCTGGAACGGAAACAGCCCGCCGTATCGAACGACCGGCCAGACGATGGTCTTCGTGTCGGCTCCGGCGGCGTCCGCGATGTCGGCCGTCCCGATCGGCAGGTCGCGATACCCGGCGCGCACGGGCTGGGACACGATGACCGCGGCCCCGTCGAGAAGCCGTTCGACGTGAGGCAGATCGTCGGACAGCAGCTCGTGCACCGGCGGGATGCGGACCGTCCGGTACGGCAGATCCGGAGAGCTCGACAGCACGATACGAAGGGCCTCTGCCTGGCAGTTTCCCCAGACGACCAGTACCGGCCGATCGTCTCGTCCTACCGCTTCGCTGACGCCGTAGAACTCCCCGTAATGCACTGTTCGGACACTCGGGGTCCGTCCGCGGGGCGGTCTCACAGCGCCGCCGCCGTCGCCGCACGTCGCGGTAGTATCTCCAACGTCACCAAGAACACTCCTTCTCGAGCAGCCGGGCAGGGTACGCCACTACCTCCTATATCCCGTCTGCAGACAGAGGAACCCTCCGATTTGATCACCGTCGCTTCGGTGCCCACCGCACACCAGTACGTGGCCCATCTCGAACCCGTCACCGGTACGACCGTCGTCCGGCTGCCGGATCCCATTCCGTCCGGCGCCACGACCAACGATCCGTGGTGGCCGCCTCGGTGGCTGGAAGCGGATTGGCTGGCGGAGAACGTCCACACGTTCGACGTACTTCACCTGCACTTCGGTTTCGACGCACTTCCGCCCGAACAACTCGTCGACGTCGCCACCGTGTTGCGTGACCACGGCAAGCCCCTCGTCCTGACCGTGCACGACCTGCACAATCCGCACTTCGCGGACAACACTCTGCATCTCGAACATCTCGATGTGTTGGTGCCCGCCGCGGCCGAGGTCGTCACGTTGACCGACGGCGCTGCCGCCGAGATCGTGTCGCGCTGGGGCGTCGACGCCACCGTCGTGCCTCATCCGCATGTTGCTCCGCTCGATCTGATCGGTGGCCCGCGCCCGAGTTCCGACCGTTTCGTCATCGGGGTCCATGCCAAGAACCTGCGCGCCAACCTCGATCCGCTGGCCGTCATGGATGCCGTCGTGAGAGCGGCCGACGAGATCCCCGACGCGGTCGTCCGGCTCGACATCGACGAACAAGTCTTCGCGTCCGACGACGAACGCGGCGTCAGGCCGGTCGGTGACGCGCTGCGACAGTACGAGAACCGCGGTGTCGACGTACGAATCCACCGGCGCTTCGACGACGACGAATTATGGCTCTACCTGACCGAGATCGATGTGTCGGTGCTGCCGTACAGGTTCGGAACGCACTCGGGGTGGCTCGAGGCGTGTTACGACGTCGGCACGGCGGCGATCGCACCCGACTGCGGTTACTACGCCGAGCAGAAACCCTGTCACACGTATCGATTCGGCCTGGACAGGTTCGACCCCGAATCGCTGACGACGGCCGTACACGACGCGTCCGACGCGCGTGACCGCGTCGCCTCCGCGTCACGGCAGGCACGCGAGCAGGAACGAGCTCGAATCGCCGAGATGCACGAATCGATCTACCGTCGCGCACTCTTCCGCGCCGGCTCGTCCGTGGCGGTACCGCGATGATCGGTTACTACGCGCATCACCACGGGTCCGGTCACGTCACCCGCGCCACGTCGATCGCGGCAGCCAGTGACGAGCAGTTCGTCGTTCTGTCGTCGCGAAAGCGACCGTCTCACAGCGACATCGAATGGGTCACGCTTCCTCTCGACGTCGACGAGGACGTCTCCCCGATCGACCCGACCGTGGGCGGAACACTGCACTGGGCTCCGCTGGGTGTCCGCGGTCTGACGGACCGGATGGTTGCCATCGCCGACTGGATCGCACGCATGCGTCCGCGGGTGTTCGTCGTCGACGTGTCGGTGGAGGTGGCTGTGTTCGTCCGGCTGCTCGGCGTTCCGGTCGTCGTCATGGCGATGCCCGGCGAGCGAGACGACGCTCCACACCGACTCGCCTACCAGGCCGCGACCCGCATCGTCGCGCCGTGGTCGCAGTCTGTGTACGACCCGACATGGTTGCGCGTGCACGCCGACAAAACCGATTACGTCGGCGTCGTCAGCAGATTCGCCGGCCGCGCACACGAGACCGTCGACGACGCCCCAGGCGTGCTCGTGTTGGGCGGCGCGGGCGGAACCGCGCTCACCGCACGCGATATCGACGACGCAGCTGCATCCGACACTCGATTCGATTGGGCGGCCGTGGGTCTCGACGCGTCGACCTGGGTCGACGACGTATGGCCCCTGCTGTGTTCCGCATCCGTCGTCGTCACACACGCGGGTCAGAATGCGATCGCGGATGTCGCGTGCGCAGGAACGCGCGCCGTCGTCATCCCGCAACATCGTCCGTACGACGAACAGGTCGCGACCGCAGCCGCGTTGGCGGGCTCGTCGGTGGCCGTCACTGCGGCGCAGTGGCCGTCGGCGGAGAATTGGCCACGACTGCTCGACGACGCATTGGCCTTGAATCCCGCTGCGTGGAAACAGGTTCGGCAGGACGGCGCCGCCGAACGTGCGGCCTCCGCGATCTCTCAGGCGGTGCCGTCGTGAACATCGCCGTCGTCACCGTCGTGTCGGGACGGCACGAGCACCTGGCAGGCCAACTGCGTGGCCTCGCAGAGTCGTCGCCGGCACCCTGGCTGCACGTCGTCGTGGCGATGGGTGACGACGCGATCGCCGACGTGGTTGCCGAAAGCGGGAGCGACGCGACTGTCGTCTCGGTGGATGCGCCGAGGCCCCGATTGCCGATTGCCCACGCGCGCAACACCGGTGCGACGACGGCGATCGAGGCGGGAGCCGACGTGTTGGTGTTCCTGGACGTCGACTGCATCCCCGGCACGGACATGCTGAGGCGCTACGCGGATGCTGCTCGCAGCCACGGGCACTACCTGCTGTGCGGCCCGGTCACGTACCTCCCTCCCAAGGACGGGCCGTGGGCCACCGACGAACTCGTCGCCAACACGCGCCCGCACACTGCCCGACCCGACCCACTTCCCGGAATCGTCGAGGAAGGTGACAACTACGATCTGTTCTGGTCGCTGTCGTTCGGTGTCACGCCGACGACGTGGGCGTCGATCGGCGGATTCTTCGAGGGCTATTCGGGTTACGGCGGCGAGGACACCGATTTCGCCGCCACGGCACGAGCGGCGGGCGTCGGGCTCGGCTGGGTGGGCGGGGCGCACGCCTATCACCAACACCACCCGGTGTCATCGCCGCCCGTCGAGCATCTCGACGACATCGTGCGCAATTCCGCTGTCTTCCACAGGCGCTGGAATCGTTGGCCGATGGAAGCATGGTTGACCGAATTCGAGCGCCGAGGTCTGATCACTCGGACGCAGGCAGGTACTATTTCTCGCATCCACTGAACGTGGAGTGAACAACGGACCAACGGGTAAACATCGTCGGGCCCACCACCTCCGGACCCACGCGACCAGACCGAGGACTGACTGCTCATGAGTACATCGCCCACAACCGACCGTCCACCGACTCTGGTGAGAGCCTGGGCGGGCGACCTCGAAACGGATCGGCTCTACGCCCTGCTGAAGTTGCGCGTCGAGGTGTTCGTCGTCGAGCAGGCCTACTTCTACCCGGAGCTCGACGGATACGATCTGCTTCCGCGCACTCGGCACTTCTGGCTCGAGCGGGACGGGGACGTCATCGGAACCGTGCGCCTGTTGGAAGAAAATTCGGGCAACGAGAAGTCCTACAGCCTTGGGCACCTGTGCACCCGGCGCTCCGATCGCGGCCACGGCCATACCACGCGGTTGCTGCAGGCAGCCCTGGCCGACGTCGGATCAGCGCCCTGCCGTATCGATTCACCGAGCTACCTCGTCGAGATGTACACGCGTCACGGATTCGTTCAGGTCGGTGACGAGATCATCGACAACGGCGTGCCGCTGGTTCCGTTGCTACGGGACACCCGCCCGTAACGACGGAACCAGCGTGCGACCGACTCAGTGGGGTCGGTTGCCGTCGGTGTCGTCGAAGAAGGACCACTCCCCGTCGTGATCGACCTCGATGCGCCAGCCCAGCTCCGTGTCGTCTGCCTTCTGGTCGATGAACCATGCGTGCGCGTCGTCGGCGCTCTCGATGGTCTTGGTTGCCACGACGTCGCCCTTGGGGTTCAGAACTCTGTAATCAGCCATGCCTGTCCGTACCCGGCGCCGCGTCGATCTCAAACGTGTTTACCCCACCCCGCGCGGGGTACAGGGCTGCAATGACCGACGCCTCGTCCCCCATCAGCAAGCCGTACCCCCTCGGAGTGTCCCTGCTGGACACCGGTGCGGCCGACGTCGCCGTGTACTCCGAAACAGCAGATTCGGTGACCGTCGTCCTCGTCGACGAGGACGGAAACGAGTTGTCGTCGACGGTGTTGTCCGAACGCACCGGGCACGTCTTCCACGGCATCGTCGACGGCCTGGTGGCCGGATCGCGGTACGGACTGCGCGTCGACGGTCCGTGGAACCCCGCGGAAGGGTTACGCCACAACCAGAACAAGATCCTTCTCGACCCGTACGCCCGTGCCGTCGCAGGTGGCGTCGACTGGAACGAATCGGTCTTCTCTCATCATCATGACGAGCCGGAGACACGGAACGACGCCGATTCCGCCGGATCGATGCCCGTGTCCGTGGCCGTCGCGTCCGATTTCGACTGGGGTTCGGACACTCCGCCGCGAATCCCGTTGGACCGCACCGTCGTCTACGAAGTCCACGTCAAGGGCTTCACCGAAACCCATCCGGAAGTCGACGAGCACCTTCGTGGCACCTACGCGGGCTTCGCACACCCCGCAGCTGTTCAGTCGTTGGTCGATCTCGGCGTCACATCCGTCGAACTTCTGCCGATTCACCAGTTCGTACAGGACTCTCATCTGCTCGAAGAGGGCCGTCGGAACTACTGGGGATACAACTCGATCGGATTCTTCGCACCGCACAACGAGTACAGCAGCGCCGGCGACACCGGCGGCCAGGTCGACGAGTTCAAGGCGATGGTCAAGGCATTGCACGCCGCCGGCATCGAAGTGATTCTCGACGTCGTCTACAACCACACGGCCGAGGGCAATCACCTCGGACCGACGTTGTCGCTCAAGGGGATCGACAACGCGTCGTACTACCGACTGGTCGACGACGACCGCAGCTCGTACTTCGACACCACCGGCACCGGAAACAGCCTGAACGTCGGGCATCCCGCGGCGCTTGCTCTGATCATGGACTCGCTTCGCTACTGGGTCACCGAGATGCACGTCGACGGATTCCGCTTCGACCTCGCCAGCACACTGACCCGTCAGGACGCGGACCTGGACAAGCACAGCGCGTTTCTCGATCTGGTGCACCAGGATCCGACGCTCGCCTCGGTCAAGCTCATCGCCGAGCCGTGGGACACGCAGGGATACCAGGTCGGCGGATTCCCGGCTCGATGGTCGGAATGGAACGGCAAGTTCCGGGACGACGTGCGTGACTTCTGGCGCGGTGAACCGGGCTCGCTCGGTGCCTTCGCAACGCGCATCACCGGCAGTCCCGATGTGTACGAGAGCACGCGACGACCGACGCTGGCGTCGGTGAACTTCGTGACGGCGCACGATGGCTTCACTCTCGCGGACTTGAACAGTTACGACGAGAAGCACAACGACGCGAACGGCGAGGACAACGCCGACGGCGAGTCCGACAACCGCTCGTGGGGCTGCGGCGCCGAGGGTCCGACCGACGACGAGGGCGTCAACGCGTTGCGTGCCCGTCAGCAGCGCAACCATCTGGCGACACTGCTGTTGTCCGCCGGAGTGCCGATGATCCTCGGCGGCGACGAAATCGGTCGGACCCAGCAGGGCAACAACAACGCCTACTGCCAGGACAACGAGTTGTCGTGGTTCGACTGGTCATCGGCGGACGAAGAACTGAAGCACTTCACCACTGACCTGATCCGGTTGCGTGCCGCCCATTCCGCGCTCCGCCCCAGATGGTTCCGACACGGGAGTGACAGCGGCAGCGAGAACACCGTCGACTTCTATCGTGCCGACGGTGAGATCTTCGGCGACGACGACTGGGACGACGCGTCGGCGCTGTCGATGCTCGTCCGTTTGGCCTCCGGGGACGACGACACCGTCTTCGCGTGGATGGTGAATTCGTCCACCGCGACCGTCGAATTCGTTCTGCCCGAGGGCAATTGGCGACAGGTGCTGTCGAGCGACCCGGATCAGGCCTACGAGACGGGTGGTCCGACGATCCTGATCCGCGAACATTCGTTCACCTTGTTGGGCAGCTGACGCCCCCGTGCGCGGCAATGTATAGCCCGCTGTACATTGCCGCGCACGGGTCTGCGGTCAGAACCAGGCGGGATTCGCGTCCAGCGTCGTACGATCATGCGAGGCAAGCACATCGAGCTGGGGCCCGACCTTGGGCAACTCGTAGCGGAAGAAGTAGCGAGCAGCGTGCCGCTTGCCGTCGTAGAAATCGCCGGACTTGTCGGCGACGGCGAGGAGCTGTTCGAGCCACATCCATGCAATGACGATGTGCCCCATCGCTTCCAGGTAGATCGTCGAGTTGGCCAGCGCGACAGCGGGATCACCCGTCGCCCAGAGTCCGGCGGTGACTTCGGCGATTCGCTGAGTCGCAGCGTTCAGCGGGTCCGCGTAGTCCGACAGGCCGGCACTCCGTGCAGCCTCGACGGTGGCCGCGATGCGGCCGACGAGCAGCATCAGTCCTGCACCACCCTGCATCGTGACCTTCCGACCGAGCAGGTCGAGCCCTTGAATGCCGTGCGTGCCTTCGTGGATGGGATTGAGACGATTGTCGCGGTAGTACTGTTCGACGTCGTAATCCCGGGTGTAGCCGTACCCACCGTGGACCTGGATGGCGAGGCTGTTGGCCTCGAGACACCACTGCGACGGCCAACTCTTCGCGATCGGCGTCAGGACGTCCAGCAGCAGAGTCGACTCGGCCTTCACCTCGTCGTCGTCCGCCGTGTCCTGCTCGTCGACGAGGCGTGAGCAGTACAGACCCAGTGCAAGCGCGCCCTCGACGTACGACTTCTGCGCCAGCAGCATGCGCCTGACGTCGGCGTGTTCGATCAACGGAACAGGCGGTGAGAGAGGGTCTTTCGCGCCGAGAGCACGTCCCTGAGTCCGCACCTTCGCATAGTCGACCGACTTCAGATAACCGACGTACCCGAGCGCGATCGCCAGGAAGCCCACTCCGATGCGCGCCTCGTTCATCATGTGGAACATGTACGACAACCCGCGATGCTCCTCGCCGACGAGGAAGCCGATCGCCCCGGACTGTCCGTCGGGCGAATGGGTTCCGTCACCGAACGCCAACAGCGTGTTGGTGGTACCGCGGTTGCCCATCTTGTGATTCAGCCCGACGAGAGTCACGTCGTTGCGCGTGCCGCCCGGGAGGAACTTCGGAACGATGAACAGCGAGATACCTTTGACGCCGGGTCCACCACCCTCCGCCTTGGCCAGGACGAGATGGACGATATTCTCGGTGAGCTCGTGGTCACCTGCCGAGATCCACATCTTGGTGCCGGTGAGCCGGTAGCTGCCGTCGTCCTGCCGCAGGGCGCGCGTGGTGATGTCGGCGAGCGACGATCCTGCCTGTGGTTCCGACAGACACATCGTGCCGAAGTACCTGCCTTCGAGCATCGGCCGGACGTAGTCGTCGATCTGGGACGCGGTCCCGTACGTCGCGATCAGATTCGCGCCCGCCACCGTCAGGAACGGATAGGACGCCGTCGACGCATTGGCCGCCTGGAACCAGGCCATCGCCGCCCGCGCGACGGTCGTCGGCAACTGCATTCCTCCGACGCTCTCGTCGAACTGGCTCGCGATCAGCCCCGCCGCCGAGTACGCGTCGAGAGCCGTCTTCACGTCGTCGATCATCTCGACGGAACCGTCGGGGCGCATCCTGGGTTCCTGCGCGTCGGACTTCTTGTTGTGCGGTTCGAAGTGCTTGTGCGCGAGATCCGCACACAGGTCCATGACGGCATCGAACGTCTGACGTGAATGTTCGGCGAAACGCTTGCGCGACAACAACGATTCGACGTCGAGCCATTCGTAGAGCAGAAAGTCGAGGTCGCGGCGAGAAAGCACGTCGGTCATGAAAAGCCTCGTTCCGGACAACGGTCGTGTCCTGAAATCGAAATATACGCTAGAACGCCGCCCAGTCCCGCGGCTCGTTGCGCGCGACCGCCAACGCCCGATCGAGGGCCGAGTCCGCTGCCACGGCCGGCAGCAGGATTTGCCACATCTCACTCAGGCGCTGGTACAGATCCGAGCGACCGTGCAGAACCTCCGACAACGTCTGCACGCCAGTGAAGGCACCGACCACGAACTTGGCCAACATCTCCGGGTCGACGCCGTCTACGAGGTCGCCTTCGGCGGCAGCCCTGGCCGCAAGTTTGCCGATCGATTCGATCCAGTCGATGTAAGGACGTTTCACCGGCGTCTGGATACTGCCGATCTCGAGCGTCAGTCGCATTCCACCACGTGCGACGGGCTCGACGACGAGCTGACGCGCCAACTCCTGGCTGGCGAGGATCATCGCGTCCAGCGCGGTGGGAACATGATCGAGAACCGTCCGCAGACCGTCCATGGCGAGCTGATGTTGAGCGTCGATGACCGCGTTGGCGAGATCTTCCTTCGACGAGAAGTGGAAGTACATCGCGCCTTTGGTCACCCCGGCGTGCGAGAGGATCGTGGACAGGCTTGCCGTTCCGTACCCGTACTTCTCGAAGCTGACGGCTGCGCCCACCAGCACGGCCTGACGAGTGTTCTCAGCACGCTCCTGCATGTACCCCGACCGCTCCTCGTGTGCTTTCGATGACGCCCGACGACCTCCGTGTGTGATCCACCGATCAACCATATCGGGTCGGGTGTCGGTTGTTCGAATGACACCGGCTACGAAACGCCGTGGTCGGTCAGCGCGCCGTGTACGTCGCTGCCGCCGGCAGGTCGGACTCCTCGCCTGCCCGCCAGGATCCGGGATCGTCGCCGAGTTGCACGAGCAGCGGCATTTGTTCCTCGCACCACGGCGACACGTCTCCCCCATCGAGAACGAACCGGGAGAACTCCGACCACGGAATCCAGTCCGCACGATGCACCTCGTCCGGATTCGGCTCGGGGGCGGGCCCGTCGTAGCGCACTCCGAACACCGGGCAGATCTCGTTCTCGACCACGCCGTTCTCCATGACCGCGCGATAGCGGAACTTCGGGAGCAACAGGAACGGGGCGGTGACGGTGATTCCGAGTTCCTGTTTCAGCCGGCGAATCACCGCCTCTCCCATGTCTTCTCCGGGCGCAGGATGACCGCAACAACTGTTCGTTCTCACCCCTGGCCACGTGTTCTTGTGACGCGCACGCTCGGTGACGAGCACTCGGCCGTCCCCGTCGAACGCGTAGCACGAGAACGCGAGATGGAGCGGCGTGCTCGTCGTGTGCACCGACGACTTGGGATGCGTTCCGACGGCATTACCTTCGGAATCGACAAGGACTACTTCTTCTGTCACACGGGTTCCGATGGTGGTCACGCTACCGAGTGTCCCCGAAAATTCGGTTCTCCGAAACCTCGCGAAGCCGACGCATCAGAGAATGCGACTCAAGAACTGCTGAGTCCGAGGGTTCTTCGGGTTCGTGAAGAATTCGTTCGGTGGTGCGTCCTCGACGATTTTGCCGTCGCTCATGAACACCACACGATCGGCGGCCGCGCGCGCGAATCCCATCTCGTGGCTGACCACGACCATGGTCATCCCTTCGTCACGCAGCCGGATCATGACGTCCAACACCTCGTTCACCATCTCGGGATCCAGGGCCGATGTGGGTTCGTCGAACAGCATCACCTTCGGCTTCATCGCGAGCGCTCGTGCGATGGCCACTCTCTGCTGCTGACCACCGGACAGCTGTGATGGGTAGTTGTCACCCTTGTCGCCGAGACCGACCATGTCGAGCAAGGCCATCGCCTCGGATCGCGCCTGCTCCTTCGACGTTCCGAGTACGTGCCGTGGTCCTGCTGCCACGTTCTCGACGGCAGTCATCATCGGAAACAGATTGAAGCTCTGGAACACCATGCCGGTGTGGTGTCGCTGTTTCGCCAGACGCGATTCCGACAGCGGTCGACGCGTCGCGTCGTCCGAGAATCCCATCACCTCGCCGCATACACGTACGGTGCCCGAGTCGATCGTCTCCAGGCAGTTCAAGGTGCGCAGCAACGTACTCTTGCCGCTTCCCGACGGCCCGAGCAACAGCACGACTTCGCCCCTGCGCACCGAGAAGTCGGTGCCGTCGAGCACTATGAGATCGTTGTACGCCTTGGTCATACCGCGCACGTCGATCATCGTCACGTCGGTTTCCTCCAAGATGGTCATCGGTTCACCGCTTCCGCTTCCATCGCGCTGTCGTCCAACGGTTTTCGGTCGTCACGACCCTTGCGCCTGTAGTTGCGGTCGTAACCGCGACCGACCCGCGCCTCGATCATCTTCTGGATCAGACCCCACAGGGTCGTCAGGACCAGGAAGTAGAGCGCCGCCGCAACCAGACCCTCGAGCACACGAAAGTTGACCTGTACCAGGAACTGCGTGCGTCGCAGCAGTTCCTGCACTGAAATGACCGATACCAGCGTCGTGGTCTTGAGCAGACCGTTGAAGCTGTTTCCCAGGGGCGGGATCATCACACGCAACGCCTGCGGGAGCACGACGACGCGGAATACTTTCGCCGGCGACATGCCCAGGGCCCGTGCTGCTTCGGTCTGACCGGCGGGAACCGACATCAGGCCGGACCTGACGATCTCGGACAAGTAGGCCGCTTCGTTCAAGACGAGACCGAGGAGTGCAGCCTCGATCACGCCCAGCTTGATTCCGACCTGCGGAAGGCCCGTGTAGATGATGACCAACTGCACGAGCAGCGGGGTTCCGCGCATGAGCCATACGTAGAACCCGGACACAGCACGCAACGGCGTGAAGCGCGACGACCGTGCAGCCGCGACGACGACGGCGAGAACCAGGCCGAGGATCATGCTCACGACCGTCAGCCAGATGGTGACCCACGCGCCTTCCAGCAATTGTCTACTCGTCAGGATGGAGAAGAATGCGTCCCACGACCACATCGGGAATGCCTTTCGTTCGGTCGGTCAGCTGTCGAGCGGGCCGGTGCTGACTTCGATGGCTCCGTCGTAGCCGGTGACGTCGTATTCGGCGAAGAGGTCCGGCAGGTATCCGTCCGTACGCATCTCGTCGAGGACGCGCGCTACCTCGGGTGCAACCTTGCTGTCCTTCGCGAACCCCATCGCGAGCGGCGCCTCGTTGATGCCGCCGACCGCGGTCTCGAATCGACCGTCGGACTGGTAGAAGGACGTGACCGACTCCACGATCGAGGTTCCGTCCAGTTGCCCGGCCGACAGCGCCTGGTAGGCGTCGGCGTTGGTCTTGAACGTCTGAACCGTCAACGCGGGCCTGCCCTCCGCGACGAACTGCTCGGACAGCGCAGTCAGCGTGTCGAACTCGTACCCGGGGGCCTCGACGCCGATGGTCTTGCCCGCCAGATCGTCGACGGTGGAGATGGATTCGGGATTGCCCGACGGCACCGAGATCGACACGGCCTGAACCTCGTACGGAACGAGGTCGATCGTCTCGGCGCGCGCCGGTGTGTAGAACATGCCGGTGTCGATCATGTCCCAACGCCCACTCTGCACACCCGGTATCTGCGCGTCGAATTCGATGTTGACGAATTTGGGCGTGAGGCACAATCGCTTCGCGACCTCCTTGCCGAGATCGACGCGCATTCCGATCACATCGCCGTTCGCATCGACGTACTGCATCGGAGGCAGCGTGGCGTTGGTGGCCATCGTCAACACGCCCTCCTCTGCAAGGTCCGCGGCTCCGAGGGTGGGTGTGCAATCGGCGGGTGCGGGGCTTTCGTCGGGCGACGAACTACATCCGGCGGCGGCAGCAGCGACGAGCAACGTCGCCGCAATAACCGTGGTCTTGCGCATGTGGTGAGCCTTTCGAGGGGGCTGCAATGTTCGAATTGCAGTGCAGCAGAGGGCCTTGGCGGGAATCGACATCGAGGCATCTTCACCGATGGGATCGATTGCATAAAGCGTCGCAGACCGATTCACGACCGTCAACGCGGTTAACACGTTCGAAATCGACGACACCAACTGTTTACGCACCGCGTCCGTCACGAGCGCTCGGGCCGGCACGAATCACGGTCGACGAGCCGTGCGCCGATTCGATAAGTACGTCCGTCCGGGACCGCCGCGTCGTTGATCTGCTGAAACAGCAGATCCATGGCCACGTTGGCCAACTGTGCGGCCCCGTTGTCGACGACGGTGACGGGCGGTTGCCACATCCTCAACCAGGGCATGTCCTCGTGACAGACGAGCGACAACGAGTCAGGGATGGACACCCCGCGAGCCGACAACGTGGGCAGGATGCCGAACACCGCCTCGTGGTTCGCCGCGTACAGAGCCGTCATCGATCGCGCGTCGTCGAGCAGCGAACTCACGGCCTCGGCACCGAACTCGGTGGTGAAGGGCCCCGTGCGGACAAGACCCTCGTCCACCTCGACACCTGCGTCCGCCAAGGCGCGGCAGTACCCGTCGAATCGCTCCCGGCCGGACGTCGCGTCGGCCGGACCGCCGATGTACCCGATGCGGGTGTGCCCGAGCGAAAGCAGATGCGCGGTCGCCTCTTTCGCCCCCTCGAGGTCGTCGGCGAGAACCGTCGGCGCCCCACTTCCCCGTACGGAACGGATCAGATTGACGACACCCCTTCCGGCCGACAACAGCGCGTTCGACGCATCGGCGCTGCGACCGCTGCCGATCACGATCGTGCCGTCGACCCCGTGTTCGCCGAGCATCGACAACACGTCGTTCTCCTTGTCCGGGTCGGCGTCGGTGATGCACAGCAACACCTGGTATCCGCTCGCCGACGCACGTTTCTGAACGACCTCGGCAACGGTGTGGAACGTCGCGTTGATCAGGTTGTTCATCACGAGCCCGATGAGATGGGACCGGTTGGAACGCAGCGCGCTCGCTGCGCGATTCGGCCGGTAACCCAGGGCGCGTGCCGCGTGTTCCACCGCTGCGCGGGTCTCGGGAGAGATCAACGGTGATCCACTGAGGGCGCGTGACGCGGTACTCCGCGACACCCCCGCTGCCTGTGCGACATCGATCAAGGTGACTGTCATTCGCTCCTGCTCGCTCTCGGACCCGGTTGTCGCGTAGCGCTATTCGACCGCGCGTTCGTTACATCTATGTTTCCCGCTTGACTGCTCGACTTGCCGACGGCAGTCTATGCAATCGATCCCATAATCCGCGCACCTCCGGCGCGCGATCGGATTCTCGAATCTCAGCGCACCCCGCTCGAAAGGCTCCTCATGAATCGCGATGACGTCGCATGGTCCGGTTACTGGCCCGCAGCTCCCACCCCGTTCACTGCCACCGGCGCACTCGACGCCGACGGCCTCGTTGCCCTGATGAACCTCTACGCGGACATGCGCGTCGACGGGGTGCTCGTGAACGGAAGTACAGGTGAATGGTTCAGCCAGACCGATGACGAACGCCGTACCGTGACCGAGGTGGCGGTCGACGCGGTCGCCGGGCGCTTCCCCGTCGTGATCGGCGTCAGCGCCTACACCCAGAGCGAGTCGTCGGCTCTCGCCAAGCATGCCGAAACCGCCGGTGCCGACGGAGTTCTGGCGACGCCACCGCCGTACGTCCACCCGAGTCCCGACGAGATCGTCTCGTACTACGAGGCCGTCGCGGGCGCGACGCAGCTCCCCTTCATGGTCTACAACTGGCCACGCGGCGTCGCGGTCGACATGGGATCGACGCCCGGTCTGTTCTCGCGGCTGGCAGACATCGGCAACGTGGCGGCCATCAAGGACAGCACCGGGGACTGGTTGAAGATGCTCGACACCGTCGAAGCCGTGTCCGATCGGGTACGCGTATTCGGCAGCTTCCTTCACCGCCGCGGTCTCGCCACCCTGCTCGATCTGGGAGGGGACGGCAACATCGACGGTGGCGGCGTCGGTGCCCCGTTCGCAGTCCCGTTCTACCGGGCGGTGGCCGACCGCGACGCCGAGAGCGCGCGTGTGTGGGCGGACAAGTACCGCGCGTACTCGTCCCGTCTCATCGGCGGCGATTACAGCGGCGTGTACGCGTCGCCGATCCCCCAGCTCAAAGCCGTCATGAATCTTCTCGCCCAGCCCGGCGGACACGTGCGACCGCCGCTGCTGCCGGTCACCGACACCGACACTCTCGCTGCGTTGCAGACCGTTGTCGACGAGTCCGGCGTCGCCGAGGCATCGGCACGAGTTCTCGGAGCAAGCCATGCAGCCTGAGGTCGACGTCGTCGTCATCGGAGCCGGAATCGTGGGCGCGGCAACGGCTCTCGCTCTTGTCCGCGCCGGGTCCACGGTCGCAATCGTGGACCGGTCCCAGGCCAATACCCAGGGTTCCGGAACCACCGCAGGCAACCTGCATATCCAGAGCATCCACACCCGACGCCCGGGGCAGGGAACGCCGATGGATGTGAAAAAGCTTCTTCCACTGCAGTATTCGACCAGCATTCTCTGGGACGGTCTGGCCGAGAACGTTCCCCGTCTGGGTCTGAACCGGTGCGGCGGCTTCATGGTCGCGGAAACCGAAGCGCAGGTGGCATCTCTGCACGAGAAGCACGAATGGGAGACGGCCGCGGGCATTCCCACCGAGGTATCGACCGGATCCGACGCGCGACAGGCATTGCCCCTCCTCGGTCAGGACGTTCTGGCTGCAACCTGGTGCGACTGGGACGGTTTCGCCGAGCCCGATCTCGCGACGCCTGCACTTCTGCGCCAGGCCATTCTCGAAAGCGCAACCTTCTACCCGGACACCCCCGTGACCGCGCTCGACCGTCGAACGGACGGCTGGGTCGTGACCTCGTTCGACCGAACGTGGAACGCACACTCCGTCATCGACGCCGCAGGCCCGTGGATGGCCGACGTCGCGGCGCTGGCGGGCGTGCATCTCGATCTGAGGCCGACGTCGTTGCAGATGCACACGCTGGAGGCGGCCCCCGGAACGCTCGAAGTCCTGGTTCAGCACGTCGGCGAGGGAATGTCCGTCAAACAGGATCGACGCGGCCGAATCGTCCTCGGTGGCGGTTGGCCGGCCGGACCGTTCCATCCGACGGAGAAAGCTCCGTTGAACACGGACAGCACCACCGGCAGTCGCGCGCAGGTGTCCAGGATCCTTCCGCCCCTGGGCAACGCAACGCTGCTCGACGCATGGACGGGTCCCGTTGTCACCACTCCGGACGAGATGCCTGTCATCGGTGAAATCGATTCCGCACGCGGCCTTTTCCTTGCCGGCGGCACCTACTCGTTCACGTTCGCGCCACTGTGGGCGAATGTTCTGACGTCGCTCGTACTCGGCAAAACCCCACCGGTCGACGTCGACGCGTACTCACCTGCGCGCCTCGTCGCCACCCCGACTCTCTAGAGGAGATACTTTCCATGGCACTGGTCACGATGTTCGTCAACGGACAGGCGATGTCCGGCGGTAGCCTCAACGACGCCCTGCAGAACGCGAAGTTCGTCGGCAAGGTCGACACCGCACCCAAGTACCGCTTCTACTCCGTCCGCGACGAGTTCCCCGGACTGCACCCCGTCACCGACGACGGTCGCGTGGTGCCCGGTGAGCTGTACGAGGTGGAGTACGACGTGCTGCGCGACGAATTGCTTCCGCGCGAGCCGGTCGAACTCGAACTCGGCGTCATCGAACTCGCCGACGGGAACGGCTCGTTGTCGATGCGGATGCGCGAGAACGCACTGACGGCCGACGGCGTCGTCGACATCAGCGACGCAGGCGGCTGGCGCGCGTACCTCGGGGCGCAGTCGTGAAGGTGGTGCGCGGCGGGACAGTCGTCGAAGCCACCTGGATGGGGCCTGCAGACCTGCTCGTCGACGACGGCAAGATCCTCGCCGTGCTGACACCAGGTGCGCCCGTGGACGAGTCCGCCGAGGTCGTCGACGCCACCGGCAAGCTCGTGTTGCCGGGCGGTGTCGATCCGCACTGTCACGTCGGATTCACATCCGGGCAGTTCACTTCACTGGATTCCTACCTCGAGTGCACCGCCGCGGCGGTGTTCGGGGGAACGACCACCATCGTCGACTTCGCGATTCCGCGGCCCGGGCAGCGTCCACTCGACGCGGCCGAGGGTCAGCGCGCGCAAGCATCCGAGGGACTGTGTGATTCGGCGCTGCACGCGTGCGTCGTCGAGTGGGACGACACGACCGCCGAGCAACTGGCGACCATGGCCGACGCAGGCATACGCACGGTCAAGATGTTCACCACCTATGCCGGCGAGACGATGGCCGACGAGCACACGATTCTCAACACGATGCAGTCGACGCGGGATCTGGGCGGCATGGTGATCATCCATTGCGAATCCGACGCGATCGTCGTGGATGCGCAGAACCTTGCGGCACACACCGACGGGATCGACGCGTCGAACATGTCGCGGACTCGTCCGGAGCTGGCCGAATCCGCTTCCGTCGCAGCCGTACTCGCCATCGCGGAATCCCAGGGCGCACCTGTCTACTTCGTGCACCAATCGAGTTCCGCCGCAGTGGAACTCGTCGCCGATGCTCGCAAACGTGGGCTCGTCGCGTTCACCGAGGCCGTCGCGCACCACCTCGTTCTCGACGACTCCCGGTACGCCGGCGACGAACCGGAACGGTTCGTCTGCTGCCCACCGTTGCGCTCCGCCGACGTGGTCGAAGGCCTCGGAAAACATCTCTTCACCGGTCAGATCACGACGATCGGTTCCGATCACTGCTGCTACGACTTGACTCAGAAGCAGCGCCACCGTCACGACGTCAGGCACATGCCGAATGGCTTGCCCGGTGTGGAAACGCGGCTACCGGTCGTGTTCTCGAAGTACGTCGGTGAACTCGGGCTGACGCCGAGCAGATTCGTGGAACTCACATCGACCAACCCGGCACGAACGAACGGACTCTATCCACGCAAGGGGTCGCTGATGCCGGGCTCCGACGCGGACATCGTCCTGTGGGATGCCGACCTGAAGTGGACCGTCGACGTCGAGGATCTTCACATGGCCACCGATTACACGCCCTACCAAGGCATGCAGCTACGCGGTAAGCCGGTGACGGTGCTCGTCGGGGGCCGCGTCGTCGTCCGCGACGGCGAACTGGTCGATCCAACCCCTCGGGGCCGCCACATCGAAGCCGCCCCGCTCGACTTCAGCGGGGCGTTCAGTATGTGACTCGTGCGGTGGAGATCGTCTACGAACGCGTGAAGTCCGCGACGATTTCTGCCGCCACGTCTCTCGCCTTACGGTTGCTGTGTTGGGAGAAGGTCGTCAGCTTCGTGAAGGCTTCGTCGGCACCGCAGTTGTTCGCCGCCATCAGCAGACCGATCGCGGTACCGATCGTGCTACGGGTCCGCATGGCCTCCTTCAGCGTCGTCGCCTCGTTCTGGCTCGCCTCGAGCAATTCTTCTCGGAACGCGGCCAATTCGAGATGCACCCGCAGTCGAGCGATCAGCTCGCGGGGCGCGAACGGTTTCACCACGTAGTCGTCGGCGCCGGATTCCAGACCTTCGACGGACGATTCGGTACCTGCCCGCGCGGTGAGGACGACCACCGGCAGACGCACGAGAGTTGGATCGCTGCGGACCTCACGAACGAGGTCGAGGCCGCTTCGCCCGGGCAACATGACGTCGGTGAGCACCAGCGACGGCGGTGTCGAACGCGCGTAAGCGAGAGCAGTCTCGACGTCACCTGCCGCGTGCACGTTCCAGTTCTCGGCCGTCAACAGTCCTACGAGGTACTCGCGCATGTCGACGTTGTCCTCGACCAGCAGAACCGAGCGCGTGGCATCGCCGCGCACACCCCGGTGAATTTCCAGCTCGCCCGAACTCGGCTGTACCACAGCGCTTTCCAGGGCCGCCACCGCCGACGCGGACACCGGCGGAAGTACCGACACGTCGCCTGCGGGCACCACGACGGTGAAGGTGCTTCCCTCGCCGAGTGTGCTGTCCACCGCCACCGTGCCGTCGAGCGCAGCGACCAGCTCCGTCACCAGTGCAAGTCCGATTCCCGAGCCCTCCGCGCTGCGGCCTTCCGCGCCGGCGACTCGGTAGAACCTGTCGAAGACGCGCGCACGGTCCTCGTCGCTCAGACCGATCCCTGTATCCGACACCTGCAGAACGAGATTCCCCGCCGAACGACCGAGCGACACTCCGATTCTGCCGGCGTGCGTGTAGTTGATCGCGTTCGCGACAAGATTGGTCGTGATACGTGTCCACTTCTCGCGGTCCATCGACACCATCGCAGAGGGCCTTACGTCGATCGACACGTCGAGTGTCAATCCTGCCGCCTCGACCGCGCCCTCGAACCGGTCGACGCAGGCTCGGGTGAGTTCCTCGATGTCCGTGGGCGCACGATCGAGTGCAAGTGCCCCGGCCCCCGCTCGGGCCACGTCGAGAAGGGAATCGACGAGTCGTTGTAGCCGCTGAGCATTGCGCAGTGCGAGGTCCGCTGCGGCACGGTCGGACCCGTCGGTCGACTGCACCAAATCGCGAAGTGGAGCCAACAGCATCGTCAGCGGTGTACGGAACTCGTGGCTGATGTTCTGCAACAGCCGGGTCTTCGCTTCGTCCAGTTCGGCCAGTGCATCGTTGCGGTGACGTTGATACTCGAACGCCAGGACATCGGTGAGCGTCGTGGACAGCCGACTTGCGACGACATCCAGGAACCAGCGGTACTGATCGCCGACCACCTGGAGCGGATTGGTTCCGACGACTAGAACACCGACCGGCTCCGTCCTGCCCGAAATTCGCAGCGGAAGCAGAACGATGTCGCTGATGGGCACTGACTCGACTGCAGGCCCGCCGTCGACAGTGGGCAGCCCGCCAGCCAAGTCGACCGAACCGGAGGCGACGGCTTCGGCGATGCCGCCGGTGCCATGGGCGTCGGCAATCCATCGGTGCGCGTCGTCGGGCTCGATGCCTTTCCCGACAGCGACCAATTCCAGCGTTCGGCCGTCGTCGAGCGGCACGACGTTGTCTGCACTCCCGAGTCGATGCGCACCGTCGACGTCGAACGTGGCCACCGGATCGAGATAGAGCATCAGCACGGGCATATCGGACTCGTACTCCGACAGCATCGTCAACGCGGCGCGGCAGGTCGTCACCGGATGCTGACCCTGTGTCGTCGATATGGCACCGAGTCGCTGCATCGCAGTCATACGGCGATCGGCGAGGACCCGTCCGGTCACGTCACTGGTCGCGACGAACACCCCGAGCACGCCACCATCGGCACTGCGAATCGGGCTGTAGGAGAACGTCCAGAACGTTTCTTCCGGAACCCCGCCACGCCGGTCCAAGAACAGACGGACTTCGGTGCCGTGCGTGGTTCGCCCCTTCAGCGCTTCGTCGGCAAGAGGACCCATGTCCGGCCATACGTCCGGCCAGCATTCGGCAGCGGGCTGACCGATCGCCGTCGGATATTTCGTACCGAGAAACGGCGTGTACGCGTGATTGAAGATCTGAACCAGGTCGGAACCCCACCACAACAGCATCGCCACGTCCGAATCGAACACCGTCGCGACTGCAGCCGTCAGCTCCGGCGACCAGGATTCGACGGGACCGAGCGGCGTACTGCCCCAATCGGTGGCCCGATGATCACCCGCCGTGATGTCGTCCCCCGCGAACAGGGAGTTCGCTGTCCACGCCGGTGCCGTGGCGTCGGGTAGTGAGTCAGTCATCGCTCTTGTCTCGCTGTGTCGGTCGGTCTGCTTCTGAGCCGAAGGTCGGATCCATTCTGCCTGGGACCGAGGATGTCTCCTTGACGCGCTCCTCGATTGCAACAGGCCGTGTCCCGATCGTTACTGCTCTGCACCTTATCCGTCACCGGCGTCGACAACCATTCGCGGGTTATCTCCGCCTGCGCGCGCCCACCTCGATCGACCTACGCAATCCAGCTTTCCGCGCCCCGACCGTCATGCGACGACGTCGTACCCGTCCGTACCGGGGGTCCATCGGTCGACGCCCGGGAACGACGTCGAGTGCCGCAGGAACTGCAGGATGACCATTCCCACAGTGATCGTCGTCCAACTGATCGCGGTTTTCGTCACGATGGCCCGCGGGTCGTCCGCGCCCGTCGTCCAGACACCGGCCACGAACAGCAGCGATCCGAGCAGCAACAAGGGGATTGCCGGGGCGAACAGCCGGTCGGTGGCCGCGATTGCACCTCGACCGAGGACACCGATACCCGCGATACCCGCGGCGACCGCGACGAGGATCGAACCTGTGACGACGAAGGCACTTACATCGGCGATCATGCGAACCCCCTCGCATAGGTCTTGTCCGTACCGTCATGCTCGCCGCTAGGGTCAGGCCGAACAACGGTCTTCGGTCCTCGGGCTGCTTTAGCGACAAACCGTCGACAAGATTGTTTCGGACGATGGTACACGTCGATCGGTATGTTCCGACGCGACACCGTGCCCGCCGCCTGCCGTTACGGCAATCACGTACCGACGTAGAGGCCAGCTATCGGGTGACACAGCCACGCGACGATGCGTCGCACAGAATTCTCGGCGTCGGGGTCGACAGCAAGCCTGGAACAGCCCAATTCGGGGTCGAGCCCGATGACCACAGCATGTCCGAGGTACGCCGCGTCGGACCACACCGTCAACGACAGTGGCCTGTGCGACGGCCCGATGCCGTCGATCGACGTACGCAACCGTGCGACCCATTCCATTCGAGTGCTCTCGACGCAGACGACGATCGCGACGCCGTCCTTCGGATGCAGATACATGTCAGGCACCGCGCATCCGGGGACCGGCAACCCGCGCGACCGACGAATGCATAACGGTCATATTTCCCGAAAATTCGGGCACGAGAGCGAAAACGGACCGAAAAGTTCGACAGAACAAGTACAGAGCCGAGATCGGCGGGAACAGGTGAAGGCCCCGGCAACGGGGGGGTTTTGCCGGGGCCTTCGTGTCCCTCTTCTGGCCCGGACTTGTCAAAGGGGGGTGGAAGTCCGCAGCAAGGAACGACTTCGACGCTACTCCGGACCCCACCGACTGGGAACCCCCTCCAGCGTCAAAGTCGAACTCGGTAGTCGACGACCGCCTGCGCCGCGTCTCGCACGCTCATCCGGTGACGACGAGCATGATGTCGCATTCGCTCGAAAGCTGCGTCCGTGTCGATGTTGCTCGTCGCAGCGAGAACGCCCTTCGCTTGCTCGATCACGATGCGCGACTCGAGGGCATGCTGTAGCTGTTCGGACACCTCGTTCATCGTGCGGAGCTGTTTCGCAGAGGCGCGCTGAGCGATCGCGAGCCGCGCGAGAACCCGGGTCGCATCCAGGTCGCCAGCCGACCACGCATGCGGCACAGTCGAATACAGAACCAGACTGCCCATCACGTCGTCCCCGCGCTGCAACGGGAATGCGGCCACCCCACCGATTCCCGCGTGGGCAGCAACGTCCACGAATTGCGGCCAACGGTGGCGAGCCCGCGCGATGTCGGCGACTGCAACGATCCGCGAACCGCGATAGGCGTCGTACGCCGGGCCGTGTTGCACGGCGGTCTGACATCGTTCGATCGCGTCGATCGCCCCCGAGGTCGAAGCGACATGGAGATCGTCGTCGCCGCCGGAGACCAGAACACTGGTGCCGACGATGTCGAACACCGTAGTCAGCGCAGTGGTCAATTCGGTGAAGACGGCGTCGTCGTCGGACGTCGATTCCGCGACCGTGATCAACCGGTCCACGACATTCACGAATTTCTTGGCGTCGTACACATCCCTACCTCCGGCTCTCTCCGAGCAGACGTAAGCGTGTACATCCCCGACGCCCCGTGCTGGACGGTCGATCATTTTTCGTCCCTCCTACGGCAACCACACGAGGAGGATGGAACGAGTCGATCGCATGCTACCGCACTGGAACATCGGACCGAATCGTGGTTAGAATTCTCGAAGCAAACGACATCGCCCCTGACCTCGGCGACACGCCTGCTGGTGGCACCCGAGCACCCCGGTGTCCTCCGAACGATGTGCCGTGCGCGACAACTGTTATCGACGGTTGCACACACACATTCGCGCGCATCGTGTTTCACCGTCGACGACGCGATCGAGAGAACGGTCCGCCCTCCTCTTCGACTGCCTCGCCGCGGCACAACGGCGCGGGGCGGCGCGAGGGGTCGAGGGGTCTCCTCGCGCGTCGTATGCGGGTTGTTTGCAACTTCGCCCCGCGCCCTGTGCACATCCGACGTACACCAGACGACATACGCACAGCGAGTGACGGCATCAGTTGAAAACGGGGGTATACATGTCGAACGACAGCGATTCGGTCATGGACCTGGTGGAAACGGCAACTCTGTCCGAGTTGAACTCTCCCGAGGCAGTGGCAGCGTTCGCGTTGGTACGCAGCCGATTACGACCCGAACAACCCAATCGATTCGCCGAATTGTCCGCCACCGTCGAGCGACTGGCCGGCCCGCGATTCACCGAATCCGCCGACGCCGAATTGAGCGACGCGCTCCGGACCGTTTTTCGCACGGCTGCTGTCGACGAACTGGTGCGATCGGCGCGCGAGCCGATAGCGAAACTGGCTCTCGCCCAGCTCCTTCGAGATCGCGGCCTTCGAGATCGTGGTCGCGCCTCCGGCGGTCCAACGGATCTGTCGTAACCACCATTTCCTGCTGAACGGATTTCATCTCGTGGACAGCCTTCATCCAGTTCAGGAACGACGTCCAGAACGTCCTGGACACCTGCCGTCCGGCTCGAACGTCGGAACGTCGATGAGCACCGAGGCCATCAAAGCCCATCTCGCCCGCATGTTCGACGATCCCTCCGAGAACGCAAAACATCGAAAACCGTAGCGACACAGCGCGACTCGAACTCAGCCGCTATGCGTCGAGTGCGCCTGACTCGATCCGGTCGGGCGACTCCGCATCGACAGCGTCCGAAGCCGCCATTCCTAGATGCTCGATGTGGTAGACAGCCTCGTCGAGCAGCATCGCGACGTGATTGTCGTACAGCCGATAGATGACGCTGCGCCCCGAACGGGCGCCCGCGACGAGCCCCATCGCGCGCAGCAGCCGGAGTTGGTGCGACACCGCCGACTGTTCCATCTCGACCGCGTCGGCCAGGTCGTTGACGCCACTCGGCCCCTGACGCAACTGCGTCAGGATTCGCAGCCTGCTCGGGGTCGCCAGCGCTTGCAGCGTGGCCGCGACCGTGGCTGCAGAATCCGCATCGAGCTGCGCCGGAGGTGTGGTCCGTCCGTCGACACCGTGTCCCATGTCGTAACTATATCCAATGAACAGATGTAAACGTCTTCATATATTCCTGTACGCTCTCGGACGTGACTGCAACACATGTCTCGACCACCACACCCCGAACTCCTGCGCTCGACTCTCGCGGCACCCGAACGCGCGTGTTGTCCGTGCCGGAGGTGCGGTGGGCGCTGGCTTCGCTCGTGTTCTTCCTGGCCGGCCTTGCCCTCCAGCTCTCACCTGCTCCCTCGGCACTGGCCTGGGCGCTGTACCTCGCCTGCTATGCGTGCGGCGGCTGGGAACCGGCCCTGGAGGGCCTCCGCGCGCTGCGAGAGAAATCGCTCGACGTCGACCTGCTGATGATCGTCGCCGCTGTCGGCGCGGCCGCTATCGGGCAAATCTTCGACGGTGCGCTACTCATCGTCATCTTCGCGACGTCGGGAGCTCTCGAGGCCGTACTCACGAGGCGTACCGCGGATTCGGTGCGAAGCCTTCTCGATCTTGCGCCGGACACGGCCGACGTTCTCGGTGACGACGGAACCGAACGGAACGTCCCCGCGTCTTCCCTTCGACCGGGCGACGTCGTCGTCGTTCGGCCGGGGTCGCGCATCGCCGGCGAAGGAACCGTCGTCGACGGTGGCAGCGACGTCGACCAGTCGTCGATCACCGGTGAGTCGGTTCCGGTCTACAAGAGCGTCGGGGACAGCATCTTCGCCGGTTCCGTCAACGGCACGGGAACGCTGCGGGTACGTATCGACGTCGATCCGTCCGAGACCGTCATCGCTCGCATAGTCACGATGGTCGAGCACGCGTCGGCGACCAAGGCGACGAAGCAACTGTTCATCGACAAGGTCGAGCAGTACTACTCGACGATCGTCGTGGTGGCCACCGTCGCGATCTTCGCGATCCCGATGTTTCTCGGCAGCGAGTTCCAGCCCGCCTTGCTCCGGGCCATGACGTTCATGATCGTCGCTTCGCCGTGCGCGGTCGTGCTGGCCACGATGCCCCCGCTGCTCGCGGCGATGTCGACGGCGGGTCGATCCGGAGTGCTGGTCAAGTCCGCCGTCGTGATGGAACAGCTACGCACGACGTCGGTCGTGGCGTTCGACAAGACCGGCACCCTGACCGAAGGCACACCGCGAGTCGACACCGTCGATCTTCTCCCCGGTTCGGGCTACGACGAGAACAGCGTTCTTCGCCTGGCCGCTGCGGTGGAGACTGCGAGCGAGCATCCCGTCGCCGCCGCGGTGGTCCGCTACGCCCGTGCCCGTGGGTCGACGCTGCCCGATGTGTCGGCATTCGAGTCGAGTCCGGGTTCGGGTGTCAGCGGAATCGTGGACGGGCGGCTCGTCACCGTCACGAAACCCGCCGGGCCGGACAACGATCTCGGCGTCGTTCGCGCCGTATTGTCGGCGGGGAAGACAGCCGTCGTCGTCCGCGTCGACGGTGCGCCGACGGCTGTGATCGGCGTAGCCGACACCGTGCGCGCCGACGCGGCGGCCGCGGTCGCCGACCTCGAAGCCCTCACCGGACGGCCCTCGATCTTGTTGACCGGCGACAACACCCGCGCCGCCCAGGACGTGGCGAGGCGAACCGGAATCGACGACGTGCGCGCCGATCTGCTGCCCGAGCAGAAAGTCGATGCGGTGCGCGCGGTACAGGCCGAATCCGGCGCGCGGGTACTGCTCGTCGGCGACGGCGTCAACGACGCGCCCGCGCTGGCCGCGTCGGACATCGGAGTCGCCATGGGCCGCAAGGGTTCAGACCTCGCTCTCGACACCGCCGATGCCGTCCTCGTGCGCGACGATCTCGGTGCGCTCGCGTCCGTGATCGCTCTGTCGCGGCGCGCTCACCGCATCGTCGTCGCCAACCTCGTCATCGCCGCGACATTCATCGTCGTGCTCGTGACGTGGGATCTGATCGGCACTCTCCCACTCCCCGTCGGGGTGGCCGGACACGAAAGCTCGACGGTGCTGGTCGCTCTGAACGGAATGCGGTTGCTGTCCACGCGAGCGTGGCGGCGAAGCCACGAGCGCTGATCAGGCCTCGTCCGCGGACTGCCTACGCATCAGTTCGCGGTGACCGTACGTCGCGTTCAGGATGTCGCCCCGGTCCGCGACGGCGGATCCGACGGCGCCTGCGACGGTGCCCAACGACGCCGCGAGCCACGCGAGTGAAATGTAGTCGCCGAGGTTTGCCGATCGATGGATCTGCTGGGCCAGGAATTCGGGTGAGATGACGATGGCCGCAGACGCGAGAACGACGACGAACAGTACCGCGTACATGCACAGCACACCGGACACCACCGTGCCGAGCGTTGCCGCGTTGTACATCCATCGATCGGTCGTGGACGTCCTGAACTTCCGCGTCTCCCACATTCCGTTCGGGAGAATCAACCACACGCTCATCGCGGCGATCGCGGTGATCCCGACCGCGGCGAGGCGCTGCACCGACATGAACGCCGCCATCTGCCAGATGCTAGCGTAGAAGACACCGAACGCCGACGCGGCACTCGCCGCGCCGAGCGCACCGGACAGCGTCGGCACCAGCCGCCATGGCCTGTTGCAGCGGATCATTCCCAGAACCATGCGTAGACGCCCGAACATGCCGGGTGTCAACAGGATTCGCTCCTCCGCTCCGCCTGGACCGGGTCCGGGCGCCCACCGTGCCATGGACCTGCGAAGGTGCGGACGCGACGTGGTGTCGGTGCCGAGAAAGTCGTGAACGATCGCGAGTGCCACCGCGACAGCGCGTCGACGCACCGAGGCCGTCCCGAACGACGGAATGTACAACGCCGCGGTGTTGTCCTCGCTCAGCTCGGCCACGACAGGCCTCGACCGCTGCCGCCGAGGGATCTCCGACAGAAAGAGCACTACGTCGCAGTCGTTGCGTGCGCGCACCGACTCGAGCCAACGCCCCAGTTGTGCCGAGCCCGTCTCGGTCGGCGGGAGCGCCATCGAGGGCCGTTCCGTTTCGATGGCGAGAACTCGCCCGTCCACGGGAACCCGTTCCGGCAATGCATCTCCGATCGCCGACGCGATGGTCGACGCAAAACCTTCGTCGGCCACGATGCCGATCGTGACGGTACGAGATGCAGTGTTCGTTTCCTCCGACGCCATGCGATACAGCTACCCCGGTGCCCGGCGTCCGACACGTAACGCAGGGTACGAGAGTCCATGTATGGGACAGGCCGTTATGGGGTACAGCTGCCGTCGCGGGTCGAGCCACGGACCGCAGTCGAATCGCCGACAGGACCACACTGTGCGTCGTCGAGCGTACGGAAGACAGCCCCTTCACCACTTCGACGAAAGCTGATGCATACATGCCTCCAACACCCCGTCCCGACCAGTCCTCCCCCGCCCCCGTGGGGCCGACAGGGTCCGCCGACACCCGCGCACAGGACGGCACGTTCCTGACCACGGCGCAGGGCGTCCGGATGCCGGACACTCATCATTCGCTCAAGGCCGGGGATCGCGGCCCGACCCTCCTCGAGGACTTCTATCTCCGCGAAAAGATCACCCACTTCGACCACGAGCGCATCCCGGAACGCGTCGTGCACGCCCGCGGCGCCGCGGCGCACGGCACGTTCGAGTCGTACGGCACCGCGAAATCGGTGACGAAAGCAGGCTTTCTGGCCGAAAAGGGCAAGAAGACAGATGTTTTCGTCCGTTTCTCGACCGTTCTGGGATCGCGTGGCTCTGCTGACACCGTCCGAGACACACGGGGTTTCGCCGTCAAGTTCTACACGGACGAAGGCACGTTCGATCTCGTCGGCAACAACATACCGGTCTTCTTCATCCAGGACGGCATCAAGTTCCCGGACGTCATCCATGCGGGTAAACCGCAGCCGGATATCGAACTGCCGCAGGCACAATCGGCGCACGACTCGTTCTGGGACTTCGTGTCTCTGCACACCGAGGCCACGCACCACGTGCTGTGGAACATGAGCGATCGCGGGATCCCGCGGTCGTACCGGACGATGGAGGGCTTCGGCGTCCACACGTTCCGGCTCGTCGCCGAGAACGGCGACACCAGCCTCGTCAAGTTCCACTGGAAACCCGTTGCGGGCGTTCACTCGTTGGTGTGGGAGGAGGCCCAGATCGCCGCGGGCGTCGACCCGGACTTCCACCGGCGAGACATGGCCGACGGAATCAAGGCGGGAGCACCGCTCGAATACGAATTCGGGATCCAGGTCATGCCCGACGACGGAACCGACACGTTCGAAGGTATCGACCTCCTGGATCCGACCAAGCTCGTTCCGGAGGAACTCGCCCCGGTGCAGCCGATCGGCAAGCTCACATTGAACGCGAATCCGACGAACTATTTCGCCGAGACCGAGCAGGTCGCATTCCACACCGGTCACCTGGTGCCCGGCATCGAGGTCACGAACGACCCGCTCATGCAGGCGCGGCTGTTCTCCTACCTCGACACTCAACTCACCCGGCTCGGTGGACCCAATTTCGCGCAGCTGCCGATCAACCGTCCCCACGCGCCGGTCAACGACATGTTCCGCGACGGCATGCATCAGACGGCCGTACACACCGGGGTGGCGCCGTACCGGGACAACAGTCTCGACGAGGGCGAACCGGTCGACGCCGACGCCTCCGACCGTGGTTACGTGCAGACGCCTCGGCCGATCGAGGGCAAGGCCGTGCGCGCGAATCCGGCGTCGTTCGACGATCATTTCACCCAGTCCGCGATGTTCTACCGGAGTCTGACTCCGATCGAGCAGGACCACATCGTCGAGGCCTTCACGTTCGAACTCGGCAAGGTGTTCGAGCAGGCGATCAAGGAACGGGAGCTGGCCGTTCTCGCGAACGTCGACGCCGACTTGTGCAGTCGCGTCGCAGCCGGTCTCGGACTACCGGCACCGACGGGCACGCCGCCGACGGATGTCATCACCTCGCCTGCACTGTCGCAGGTCGTCACGACACCCGGCCCGATCGACGGACGCAAGATCGGTGTGATCGCCGACGCCGACTCCGATCTCGCCGGCATCGACGCGTTGCGCACGGCAGCCGAAAGCCGCGGGGTGACGGTGCATGTCATCGCAGCGACCGGTGGCTTCCTCGGCGACGGCCCGGATCGTCAAGTCGTCGAACGCACGTTCCTGACGGTTCGGTCCATCGAGTTCGACGCGTTCGTCGTCGCGGGCGACACTGCACCCTCGAACGACATCAAGCTGGTTCTGTTGCTGCAGGAAGCTTTTCGCCACTGCAAGGCAGTCGGCGCATGGGGCGACGGACTGGCAACGCTCGAGGCCTCAGGCGTCACCGACGGCGGTCCCGGTGTGGTGACCGAGGATTCGCCCGGTGACAGCTTCAGTGACGCGCTGTTCGATGCCATGGGCCTGCACCGGGCATGGGACCGCGCCGCCGCGGTCATGGGATCGGAAGTGCCGCCGTCGAACTGACGGTCAGGAGTGCTCTTGGGACCCGGTCAGCAATGCCGTCATGTCGTCGAGACCGAAGAACTCGGCGACCGACACTGCGGACCGGGTTCCCGCGTACGGGTCCGCCCCAGCACGCAGTAGAGCGCTCACGATGTCGGTCGACCGGCGAAACGCCGCTGCTCCCAACGCAGTCTGCCCGTTGTCGTTGACACGTTCGACGTCTGCGCCCGCATCGAGCAGCAGCGCCACCGTGCCCGGATGGGTGTGATACGACGCGAGTATCAACAGGGTGTCGCCGCGATCGTTGGTGAGATTCACCGGGCCGCCCGCACCGAGAAACCGTCGTAGCAAGTCTGTTTCGCCCTGCCGGGCCCAATCGAATGCGGCACGGAGAACGGCGATCTCGTTTTCGGTCAGGTCTACGGATTCGTCGTGCGGCATGGTCTTCCCGATACCCGTGACCTGCGCGAGCGAAACGGGCACCGCGCAGCGTTTCCGGACGGAACAGGTGGGTATCGCACCCGTCATGAACCAACAGGATGCCGCGTCCACTGCGCCTGTCGACGCTGATCCCGACGACCCACGAAAAGCGGATTCTCCTACCGAACTGACGAAGCCGTCGTGGATGTTCGTCTTGAAGAAAACTGCCCGCGAGTTCTCGCGTGATCAGTGCACCGACCTCGCAGCCGCTCTCACGTACTACGCCGTGTTGTCCCTGTTTCCGGCAATCCTGGCGGTGGTGTCACTGCTCGGCGTCTTCGGGCAGGGTCAAGCCACCGTCGACGGTGTGTTGCAGATCGTCGGCGATCTGGGCCCATCGTCGGCGGTCGACACGTTGCGCGGCCCCATCGAGCAGTTGGTCCAGGCTCCCGCTGCCGGGTTCGCTCTCCTCACCGGTGTTGCCGGCGCGTTGTGGTCGGCATCGGGCTACGTCGGAGCATTCGGCCGTGCGATGAACCGCATGTACGAAGTCGAGGAAGGCCGACCGGTATGGAAGCTTCGGCCGGTGATGCTACTGGTCACGCTCGTCGGTTTGCTGCTGGTCGCGTGCGCTGCGGTGATGCTGGCCGTCAGTGGTCCGATCGCGTCGGCCGTGGGGGACACGATAGGCCTCGGTGACACCGCGTTGACCGTCTGGAACATCGCTCGCTGGCCGATCGTCCTGGTGATAGTCGTTCTGGCTGTGGCCATTCTGTACTACGCGACCCCCAATGTTCAGCAACCGAAGTTCAGATGGATCTCGTCCGGCGCGGCACTCGCCATTCTGGTGTGGATCCTGGCATCGGTGCTGTTCGGGTTCTACGTCGCGAACTTCGGAAGCTACAACAAGACCTACGGCTCGCTCGCCGGCGCGATCGTGTTCCTGCTGTGGTTGTGGATCACCAACCTGGCCTTGCTGTTCGGCGCGGAGCTCGATTCGGAGCTGGAACGTGGTCGTCAGTTGCAGGCGGGAATGGTTGCGGAAGAACGACTTCAGCTTCCCCCGCGCGATACCCGCGTGTCGGACAAGAACGAACAGAAGGACGCCGACGCCGTCGAGCAGGGTCGCCGTCTACGTCTGGCACACGAACAGAACGACTCCCCCGATGCACCGACCGCAGAACAAGCGGATCGGCCACGTACGAGAACAGGAGATGTCATGACCGACCGTTCCGCACCGCCACCCGATACCAGGGCGGCGTCGAGTCGACCGGTGAGCGACCTGTCGACGGTCCAGCTCGTCGAGCGGTTGACCGACCAGGTGTCGACCCTCGTCCGGACCGAAATTCGATCGGGCCTCGACGAGGTCAAGAGCAAGGGCACACGCGTCGGCGTCGGTATCGGCATTTCCGGCGCGGGGGCACTACTGCTGTTCTTCGGCGTCGCCACGCTGATCGCGACCGCCGTGCTCGGTCTGGCCACCGTCGTCGCACCGTGGCTCGCCGCGTTGATCGTCGCCGTCGTGGTGCTCGTCGTCGGCGGCATCCTCGCCGCAGTCGGCGCGTCCCGCGCGAAGAACGCTCTCCCACCGGTTCCCGCCGACACGGCGGCAAGCGTGAACGACGACATCTCTGCGATCAAGAAAGGTATCCGATGAGTGGAAAGCACGCCGAGACACCGGAACCCGACGACCTACCCAGCGTCGAGGAACAACGTGCGGACGTAGCCGAGACCGTCGCGGCGCTCGCGGCCAAGGCCGACGTACCTGCCCGCGTCGCCAACGAGGCGTCGTTCCAGGCCGAGCGGGCGAAGACAGCGGCACAGAAGAACCCGCAGGTGATCGCCGCGGCCATCGGTGCGGTGGTCGCGGGAACCATCGTGACGATCATCATTCGCAGACGACGATCCCGGAGGATTTTCCGATGAGCGCAGTATCGAAGGCCATGTACAAACCACTCGCCCTGGCAACCAGCGTGCTGGGTGGTATCGCGGCGGGCGCCGTGTTCAAACAGATCTGGAAGTACGTGGGCGACAACGACGTCGAAGCTCCCGACCCAAAAGATCTGAACCGGTCGGTACAGGAAGTGTTGCTGGCAGCGGCAATTCACGGAGCCGTGTTCGGAATCGTCAAGGCAGCCGTGGATCGTGCAGGTGCCACCGGCTACCGCGCACTCGCGCACGAAGACCCGTCCTGAAGGTTTCGAGCAACCACCGAAAGGAAATACACCCCTCATGACCCAACCCAACCACGACGAACCGAACCTCGACGACGTCATCGTTCCGACCGAGGAAGTACATCCGGACCATCGCGAGCACGCGAAGGAACCGAAGCACCTCGACGACACGGAGCTGGACGCCCGCACCGAACACGAGCGTGAGGAAACCGGCGCCGACGAGTGACGCCGACACCGAACGGGGGCCGCGAGATTCGTCTCGCGGCCCCCGTTTCACGTCAGCGGACCACTTTGAACGTCCGAAGTGACTTGTCGGTGGCGTCGGGGACGTTCATTCCTGCGGCGATACCGGTCGTGAGATAGTCGACGACCCCGCCGGTCAGCTCCTCCCCCGGCACCGCGACCGGGATGCCCGGCGGGTACGGGGTGAGTTGTTCGGCCACGATCCGTCCCGGGGCGTTCTTCGCATCCACCATTTCCGTGTCGCCGAAGAATGCGTCGCGTGGCAACATCACCGAACGCAGAGACAGATCGTTCGGATCGGGCAGGTACATCTCGGGCGGGGCGTCGAAAGTGGGTGCGGCAGAGGATAATTCACGTAACGCGGCGTACAATCTCTCGGCGGTGGCCTCGCTGTCGGCGAACGAGAACGTCGCCAGGATTCTTCGATGATCGCTCATCCCGATGTCGAGATGATGCGTGTCCCGCAGCCAATCCGCGCACTGATACCCACTCACACCCATCGACGACACGTCGATCATCACCTGCAGCCGGTCGAGATCCTTCGACGCCTCGGCCCCGATCAATTCGTCCTCGAGAACGCTGAGGCCGTCGATCTCCGAGATCTCGCGACGCGCCGACCTGGCGAGCGCGAGCGCCGCACCGAGCAACTCCGAACCCTGCTCGACCATCTGGCGGCGCCACCCGTCCATCGCCGCGTAGACCAGAACGTTCGGACTGGTCGTCATCAACAGGTCGGCACACAACGCGACATGGCGGTCGTCGACGAGGTCACCTTGAACGTGATACACCGATCCTTGCTCGAATCCCGCACCCATCTTGTGCACGCTCACGACACAGATATCTGCGCCCGCGTCCATCGCCCACGTCGGAAGGTCGTCGTGGAAGGGCAGATGCGCACCCCACGCCTCGTCGACGATGAGCGGTTTGCCACGTTCGTGGCAGATGTCGGCGATCGCAGCGATGTCGGCGCACGTGCCGTACGGCGTCGGGCTGACGATCAGCGCGCCGGCCGCGTCGGGATTGTCGTCCCAGGCTCGACGCACCTGCTCGGGCGACGGTGGATGCGAAATGTGGTGGTCGGTATCCCAGCGCGGCGGGATCCAACGCGGTCTGACACCGCTGAACACCAGGCCTGCGACGATCGCCTTGTGACTGTCCCTGGCGACGAGCAGACCACCGTCGTCGTTGCCCGCCACCGCCATCATCGCGGCTTTGACGGAGAGCGAACTGCCGCACGTCGAGAAGAACGCCGAGCGCGCGCCGACGGCCGATGCCATCAATTGTTCTGCACGCGTGAGATATTCGTTCGACGAGTGCCGGTCGTCCATGCCGCCCGACGCCAACAGATCGGATCTGAAACTCGCAGCGCCGAGTACGTCGGTCACGCGTGGGTCCACACCGACTCCCTGCCGGTGTCCGGGCGGCGTGAAACCGTAACGGTCGTCGCGGTGGTAGCGGGCGACAGCATCCAACAAAGGTGTTTCCGATTGGTTCACGTGGTGGGCCATACCCGGTCACGAGGTCGACCATTCCTGGCCCGTTTCGCCCCGTTCGGCGCAGGGTAGGCAGGGTGCATGTCTACCTCCGAATCCACCGTATCGACGCCGTCGGCGGCCCCGACGGCGTCGGCGGGCCCTGTCGTGACGGGAGTAGCCGCCGCCCGGCTTCTGGCGAAACTCTCGGGGCCGCTGGTGGCAGGCGGTGTCATCGCACGAAGGCGAACGGTGATGCCGCTGCTCGAGAAGCGCCAGAGCGATGCCGACACCGTCGAGACGATGCTGGAACTGCGCCGCGAGTACGGACCCGGTCCGCTACGCCTCGAGTTGCCGGGGAGGACGGTCGTCGTTCCGTTGACGGCGGGCGACGTCGAGCGCGTTCTGGCGCAGTCCCCCGAGTTGTTCACCCCCGCCAACCGGGAGAAGCGCGCCGCGCTCAGCCCGTTCCAACCCCACGGTGTGTTGATCTCTCGCGGACGTGCTCGCGAATCACGACGGACGTTCAACGAACAGGTGCTCGACAGCGATCTGCCACTGCACCATCTGGCCGGTTCGCTCGCTCCGACGATCCGCGAAGAAGCAGGCAACATCGTGGGCGAGGCGAGCGGCAACGGCGGCCTGCTCGACGCGCGTGTGTTCGTCGAGGGGTGGTGGCGGATGGTACGACGTGTCGTGCTCGGTGACGGCGCGCGCGACGACGATGCCGTGACGGAAGATCTCTGGACATTGCGGGGCGACGGCAACTGGTCGTACCTACGCCCGCTGCGGCGCCGCGTGCGCGATCGTTTTCTCGACCGCCTGTACGAGTACGTCGACGACGCCGAACCGTTGAGCCTTGCAGGCGCCGTCGCGGCGGCACGACCGGACTCGACGGTCGATCCGGTTGGTCAGATTCCGCACTGGCTCTTCGCGTTCGACGCGGCCGGGATGGTCGCGCTGCGCGCACTTGCCGTGCTGTCCGCGCAGCCCGAGCACATGCGGCGTGCTCGTGACGAAATCGTCGAGATGGATCTGTCTCAGCCGCAGGTACTTCCGTATCTGCGGGCGTGCATTCTGGAATCCGTTCGTCTGTGGCCGACAACCCCGGCGATTCTGCGCGATTCGACGACCACGACGCACTGGGGTGAGGGCGACCGCCGATTCGACATCGAGTCGGGTGCAGCCTTTCTGATCCTGACGGCGTTCTTCCACCGGGACCGAACGAGCATCGATTTCGCCGACGATTTCACACCTGATGCGTGGCTCGACGGTCGCATGAGCACACAACGCGCAGTGGTGCCGTTCAGCGCCGGTCCAGCCCGGTGCCCTGGACGGAATTTCGTTCTGTTCACCACCAGCATGATGCTCGCGAACCTGATCGAATCGCTACCCGAACTTCGGCAGCAGTCGACACCGTCGCTCGGAGACGAGTCACCCCTTCCGGCAACGCTGAACCACTTCTCGATCGCGCTGAAAGCTCACTGACATGGGCCGGGAACCCGTTCCGACGTTCGGGGTGGAGGAGGAGTTGTTGCTCGTCGATCCGAACACCGGGATCCCGTCGATGCAGAACGAGGTGGTTGCGGAAAATGCACGTCAGCTCGGCCTCTCGCTTCAGCTGGAGCTCACGCCGTGTCAGATCGAGACCGCGTCGAGCGTCCTGCACACGTCGGCGGAACTGGCCGAGTCGCTGGCCCGGTCTCGTTCGACGGCAGCCGTGGCTGCGCGTCGTGCGGGTGCCGCGCTACTTCCCGCCGGGGTCCCTCCACTGCTTCCGGAGTTCGGCCCGATCACCGACACGAAACGGTACCGACGGATCGCGGACGAGTACGGCACGATCGCGCTCGAACAGGGAGTGTGCGGAGCCCACGTGCACGTCGCGGTTCCCGACCGGGAATTCGGTGTCGCAGTGAGCAATCACGTGCGTCCATGGTTGCCGGTTCTGCTTGCGTTGACGGCGAACTCGGCTCTCTACGCGGGCCGCGACACCGGTTACGCCAGCTGGCGATCGGTGCTGTGGTCACGGTGGCCGAGTGCAGGCCCTCCCCCGTACTTCGAGTCCGTCGACCACTACGACGCGCTGATCCGCCAGATGTTCGACGTCGGAGCCATTCTCGACGACGGGATGGTCTACTGGGACGTCCGACCGTCGATGAATTTCCCGACGCTGGAGATTCGAGTCAGTGACGTACCGGCGAACACGTCGGACACGGTCCTGTTGGCGGTGCTCGTGCGCGCGTTGGTCATGACGGCGTCCGACGCGATCGATCGCGGCGCCTCTGCACCGCGCGTGGCGGAACATGCTCTGCACTGGGCATACTGGCGTGCAGCCAGGGACGGCCTCTCGGACCGACTGGTCGATCCTGCCACCGGGCGGCTCGGCACCGCTGCCGGCGCACTGACTTCCCTCGTGTCCTACGTGACAGGAGCACTGGAGACGACCGGCGAGCGCGACCTCGTCGACTCGGGAATTCGACGAAACGTTTTGCACGGCAACGGGGCTCGTCGCCAACGCGATGCAGTGAAGACATCGGGAGCGATCACCGACGCTGTTCTCGACCTGATCGAAGGGTGACTCGATGCGTGTGGCCATCACCGGTGCGACCGGAAACGTCGGGACGACGCTCCTGCGGCGACTTGCGGGCGAGGACGTCGACGTCGTCGGAATTGCTCGTCGGCGCCCGCCGGACACCGATCCCTATGCAGGCGTGCAGTGGCACGAAATCGATCTCGCCGACGCCGATGCGGAGAACCGACTCGTCCCGATTCTGACCGGAGTCGACGCGGTGATACATCTCGCGATCGGATTTCAGCCCATGCGTGAGCGAGACTATCTGCGCCGCACCAACGTAGGGGGAACCGAGGCGGTCGCGAACGCGGTGGGACGGGCCGAGGTCGGCCGACTGATCCACATGTCGTCGAGCGGGGTGTACTCGCCCGGCGCCTACGGCCGCCGCGTCGACGAGACCTGGCCGCGGGACGGCGTCCCGTCGTCGACGTACAGCGTCGACAAGGCGGCCGCGGAACAGGTGCTCGACCGTTTCGAGACGCGCGCTACCGGAACGACCGTCGTCCGTCTCAGACCCGGGCTGATCGGCCAGTACGCGTTCGGCAGTGCGCTGCTTCGGTATTCGCTACCCGACCTCGTGCCGTCGTGGGTCGTGGATCGCGTTCCGGTTCTGCCGATGGACCGGTCGATCACGATTCCTGCCGTGTCGACGAGCGACGTCGCCGACGCGATTCTCGCTGCGTTGACCTGTCCCCGCAGCGACGCGTTCAACCTGTCCGCGCCGACTCCCGTTCGCACCGCAGATTTCGAAGCCACCTTGTCCGCGCATGCGATTCCCGTTCCACGCGTCGCCATGCGCGCCGTGGCGGCGGCGACGTTCACCACGAGGCTGCAGTCCGTGCACCCGGGGTGGATCGATCTCGCATACGAGACTCCCCTGCTCGACACACGCCACGCCGAGACGGTACTGAAGTGGGCGCCGACGCTCGACGGGCCCGAAGTGCTGGCGGAGACGATCCGCGGTATGCGCCAGGGGGCAGCCGCATCCAGCCCGCCTCTGCGCGCACGGACGTTCCTGGATCGCATCGGCTCGGCTCTCGGCCGAGGTCCGGTGTCACGGCGCCGCAAACCCTGACGAGCGGGTTTCACCCCGCGGGCACACGGGTATCGGGCGGGCAGGGGGAAACGCTCGTAGGAGGTTTTCTTTCATGTCGACAAGTCCCGAGGAGCGCATCGACGTCCGCGACGATCTGTCGGAACTGTGCGAAGAACTGTCGGAGTTGGCTCTGGAACATTCGATCGCGGTCGCCACGGTCGAGTCTCTGACCGCAGGCAATCTCGCCGCCATGCTCGGCAAGGCCCCGTCTTCGGGAGAGTGGTTCCGAGGCGGAATCGTCGCCTACGACGCCGATGTCAAGCACTCGCTTCTCCGCGTTCCCGAAGGTCCGGTCGTCAGTGAGGTCTCGGCCGCCACGATGGCACGTTCTGCGTGCGAACTGCTCGGTGCCGACATGGCCATTGCCGTGACCGGCGAGGCAGGGCCCGAGACACAGGAGAACGAACCGCCGGGGACGGTATGGGTGGGCATGTGCGACCGAGGCGTCGTCACCACCGAACGCAAGCAGTTCGACGGTGAGCCGGAAGAGATTCTGGCACAGACGTTGTCGCTCTCCATCGAATCTTTGGTGGGCCATGCTCGCCGACGCTCCGCCTGAACGATCCACCACATCCTTCGACCGAGACAGGGGTAACACGCCGAATGGACACCTCATTGCGTTCACACATCCAGCACGAGCTCGCCGTGAAGCCGGCGATCGACCCCGAGAACGAGATTCGCGACCGAGTCGAGTTCCTGGCGGACTACCTCCGCGCCAGCGGAACCCGTGGGTTCGTACTCGGAATCAGCGGTGGACAGGACAGCACTCTGGCGGGTGCCCTCGCACAGCGTGCCGTGCGTGACGTCGTGGCGTCCGGTGGAGAGGCCGAGTTCGTCGCCGTAAGGCTGCCGTACGGTGTGCAGGCAGACGAGGACGACGCCATCACCGCCGTCGAGTTCATCGGCCCCGATCGCACGGTCACCGTCGACATCAAGGACGCAGTCGACGCGTCGGCGCGCGCGGCTGCGAAAGCCCTGGGCGTGGACCGCCTCGACGACTTCGTGCGCGGCAACATCAAGGCACGTGAGCGCATGATCGCGCAGTACGCGATTGCAGGCCAGGACAACCTCCTGGTCATCGGGACGGACCATGCTGCCGAGGCCGTCACCGGGTTCTTCACCAAGTACGGCGACGGCGGAGCCGACGTGACACCGCTCGAGGGCCTGACCAAACGGCAAGGAGCACAACTTCTTCAGTTCATGGACGCGCCCGAGTCCACCTGGAAGAAGGTGCCGACGGCCGACCTGGAGGACGACCGCCCGGCCCTGCCGGACGAGCAGGCGCTCGGCGTCACGTACGCACAGATCGATTCCTATCTCGACGGCGGAGATGTCGACGACGACGCCGTCGCCGTCATCGAACGCTGGTACACGAAGACCCGGCACAAGCGCACGACCCCGGTCTCGCCGACCGATCGATGGTGGCGCCGAGAGCCAGGCGAGTGACCGACCTCGGACCCTCCTCGGCTACAACGGTTCTGACCAGGGAGCAGTACCTCGACCGGTGGCGCGTTCTGCACGGACAATACGACCAGAACGCCTCCTCGCTGGTGCGGCCGTGGCTGAGCGCCGTCTACCGCCTGTCGGCGCCGCTCGCACGGAAACATCTGCCGCCCGACATCGTCACGGCCACGGGCGTGGCGACGGCGGCGGGCGCGGCCGCAGCGGCGTGGACCGGCGGCGCGTGGCTGTTCCTCGCCGCCGCGCTCGTCCTCGTCGCCTCCGTGCTCGACGGTATCGACGGCGCAGTGGCCGTGATCTCGCGGCGGGACGACGCGTGGGGTTTCGTCGTCGACACCGTGGCCGATCGCTGCAGCGATCTGTTGATTCTGGCGATCGTCGGATTCGCCGGTGCCCCATGGCCACTCGTCGCGGTGATGATGGCTTTCAGCATGATCCACGAGACGCTTCGTGCACGTGCAGGCGCGGCCGGACTGCGCGAGGTCCTCGTGATCACGGTGTGGGAACGGCCGTCGCGGGTGGTCACGTCCATACTGATCGCTGTCACCGCCGCGGCAGTGCCGTCCGCCGCAGTCACGACGTCGACACTGGGCGCAGTGGTCGGCGCTGTCCTGGCCACGTGCGGGCTACTTCACCTGGCGATCGCTGTCCGACGCGCCCTGCGCGGACGCGTCGTCGAACTACCATCCGAGTTCGTCGATCGCAAGCGTCAGAGCCCACCCGACGAGCAGTAACACGTGCAGCAGGAACATCCACAGTCCTGCTGCGATCACGGCTCCGATCACGGTCAGCCCCCCGAAGGGAGCACCGAGATCGACCGGTATCGCCAGGAACAGCACGAACCCTTGCGCGAACCCGGCCAGGAACGACGCGGTGACCAACGCTCCGGCGGCAACGACCGTGGCGCGCGGGAGACCGGGACCGACGACCGCGAAGACCCAGCTCACGGCAACTGCGAGCACGAGCCACGTTCCGATGAATCCGATCCACACCCGCAGCGCCAGACTGCCCACGCCTCCCGAGGTGGTCGCGTCGGCCAGCCACTCCGCGAGACGCAGCATCACCACGACGAGGAACGGCGACAACAGTACGAACGGGAGGACGAGGGCTCGGCCACGCCAGCCCGTCAGATTCTCGTCGACGGGACGGTACGCCACGAGCGCGCGCCGAAGCCCTTCTCCGTAGAACGTCGCCGGGAAGATCGCGATCAGGACCCCCAGCAACGACAACGTTGCGCCGGCCTCTGCCAGCGTGATCACCGCCGACCGTGCGCCGAGCGCATCGGGTAGCAACTCGGCGACGTCGGCCATGCGGGACAGCACCCATTCCGGAGACGTGACGACAGTCGCTGCGCGCAAGGCCAACAGCAACACGGGTACGACGGCGATCGCCGCGTAGAAGGTCAATCCTCCCGCGACGAGAGACAGGTCCGACGCACCCAATCGGGTGGTCATGTTCCGCCGAACCGGCCGCAGCCACTCCGAGTGCATCGTCACCGTCACCTTCTCCTCGCGTCGAGAGGGCGCATACCCACGTACGTCGTCCCCACGCGCCCGCGGTTTCCCGATGCGACCGACGGGTAATGCGGCACAGGTGAACAGACTGGACCCGATCACGACCTCGACCGACATTCCCTCTTTCGACGTCCTGGTCATCGGAGGCGGGAACGCCGGTATCAGCGCCGCTGCCCGAGCGATCCGAACGGGCATACGAGATGTCGCGGTGATCGAACCACAGCAGGTACACACCTACCGTCCGTTGTTGTCCTACGTCGGCGCCGGGCAGGCCACGCTGAACGAGGCGCAACGCACGCAACGGTCCGTGATCCCACGAGGCTGCACGTGGATCGAAGACTCGGCGACCGTCGTCGACGCACCGAACAACACGGTCACGTGCGCGTCAGGACGCCGGTTCCGCTATCACGACCTCGTGCTCGGTCCCGGACTCGTACCGGACGACGACGAACTTCCCGGCATTTCCGAGGCCGTCGACTCGCCCGGAGTGGCCAGCAACTATCTCGACCGCGCCGACAAGACCTGGACACTGGTGGAGAACATGCCCGCGTTCGGGCACGCCGTGTTCACGGTGCCACGGCCGCCGGTCAGCTGCACCGGGACGACACTGAAACCTCTGTTTCTGGCGGCGTCGCACTGGCACCGCGTCGGCCGACTTTCCGGCATCGAGATCACTCTGCTCGTCGACCGTCCTCGCCTGATCGGAGTCCCCGAGCTCGACGCTGTGCTGATGGATCGGTTGCAGCAACTCGGAGTTCACGTCCACGTCGACACATCCGTCGTGTCGCTCGAACCGGCGTCCCGGCGGATCGAGACCGTCACCGCAGGCTCGACGCCGAGCACCGTCGAGTACGACTTCCTGCATCTCGTACCGCCGTTTCGTGGACCTCGATGGATCACCGAATCGAACCTGAGTGCCGACGGCATGCACGGGCTCGTCGACGTCGATCCCCACACGTTCCGGCATCGCACGCACCCCAACATCTGGGCCGTCGGCGATGGCGCGTCGATCGACACCGATCCGTCGGGTGGTGGTCTGCGCAAACAGGTTTCGGTGCTCGTCGACAACATCCATGCGACGCGTGAGGGTCGGGCCACCTCGACGTACGACGGTTACACGGTCGCCCCGATCCCGATGGACGACCGTCGTCTCGTCGCCGCCGAATTCGACCGCGCCGGAAGACTGTCGTCGTCGCTGCCCTCGTTCCTCGACCCACTCACGCCCCGCCGATCCGCGTTCGCATTCGACAGATACGGTCTACCCCAGATCTACTGGCACTCGATCCTCCGCGGTCGAGTCTGAGTCACGAACGCACCGAGAGGATTTCATTCATGACCGCACCCGGTAGGCCGCATGTCCTCGTCATCGGCGGAGGCTTCGGCGGCCTGTACGCGGCGAAGCGACTGCGCCACAGCGACGTGGCCGTCACCGTGCTCGAACGAGGCACCAGCCACGTGTTCCAACCGTTGCTCTACCAGTGCGCGACGGGTCTCGTGTCCGAGGGTTCCATCGCGAGCCCACTGCGACATCTGTTGCGGCATCAGGACAATGCCCATGTCGCTCTCGGTGAGGCCTCGGCCATCGACGTCGAAGCGCGCATCGTCACGGCCAGCCGATTCGACGGGTCCACGTACGAGTTGAAGTACGACTTCCTCGTGGTCGCCGCCGGGATGCAGCAGGCCTACCACGGCCACGAGGAATACATCCAGTACGCGCCCGGCATGAAAACTCTCGACGACGCCCTGACTATCCGACGGAAGTTGATTGCCGCGTTCGAGATGGCCGAATCGCTGCCGACTGCCGAGGAGCGACAGCCCTGGCTGACGTTCGCGGTCGCGGGCGGCGGGCCCACGGGCGTCGAATTGGCCGGTCAGATACGGGAACTCGCGACGAGGGCACTGTCGCATGAGTTTCGTTCGATCGACCCGCGCGAGGCGAGGGTGTTGCTCTTCCACGGCGACGATCGAGTTCTGCCGTCGTTCGACAGGAAACTGTCGGCGGCGGCTCAGAAGACCTTGGACATCGTGGGCGTCGAAACGCACCTCGGCGTGCACGTCACCGACGTGACCGAGACCGATGTCGAGACCACGACGAAAGCCGAACCGAAGACGAAGACCCGGTACGACACGCGCACGGTGTTGTGGACGGCGGGTGTCGAGGCCGTGCCGTTCGCGCGCACGTTGGCGACAGCGCTCGGCGTCGATCCTGACCGGTCCGGCCGGATCTCCGTCGGGCCCGATCTGTCGGTCCCCGGACATCCGAACGTCTGGGTGGTCGGCGACATGATGGCGAAGGACGACCTGCCGGGCGTGGCCGAGGTGGCGATGCAGGGCGGACGCCACGTCGGATCGGTCATCGCGGCGGAGCTCGAGCACCCGGGCAGCGCCCGGGCTCCGTTCAAGTATCGCGACCTCGGCAGCGCGGCCTACATCGCGCGCGGACACGCACTCGTGCAGGCCGGACCGCTGCGCATGTCCGGTTTCCTCGGGTGGCTGTCGTGGGGGTTCATTCACATCGCGTTCCTGTCGGGAGCCAGGAATCGCGCCGGGACTCTCGTCAACTGGGCGGCCACGCTGGCCACCAACTCGAGACGCGAGCGAGCCATCACCTACGGGGATCCGGAAACCGCCCGCAAGCCCTACAGCTGACGGTTCAGTCGATCAGTTCCGCGTTGCGTAGTGCCGCGCGAACGTCGGCGTGATGCCATTCGTCCAGTTCGACGAGAGGCAGGCGAATACCTCCGGACATCAATCCCATCTCGGCGAGGGCCCACTTGACCGGGATGGGATTGGGCTCGGCGAACAGGGCACTGTGCAGACCTGCAAGGGTCGCGTCGATGTCCGACGCCGTGTCCGCGTCACCCGCGAGAGCGGCGGCACACATCTTCGCCATCGCGTCCGGTGCGACGTTGGCCGTCACCGAGATGTTGCCGTGGAAGCCCGCGAGCATGCTGGCTCGTGCGGTCGAGTCGTCGCCCGAGTACAGGCCGAAATCGGGCAGTTCGAGAGCCACGAGGTCGCGCGTTCGATCCAGGTCTCCCGACGCTTCCTTGATGCCGACGATGTTCGGCAGCTCGGCGAGCCGGGCGACGGTGGACGGCAGCATGTCGCAACCGGTCCGCGACGGGACGTTGTAGAGGTACTGAGGAAGGTCGACTGCCTCACCGATCGCCTTGAAGTGGCGGTACAGGCCTTCCTGAGGGGGCTTGATGTAGTACGGGGTGACCAGGAGTGCGCCGTCGGCGCCTGCGACGCGGGCTGCCTCCGTCAGGTGGATGGCCTCGTCGGTGGAGTTCGCGCCGGTGCCCGCGATCACGGGGATCCGTCCTGCGACGACATCGATGGTGCGTCGGATGACGTTCTCGTGTTCGGACACCGACAGGGTCGACGACTCACCCGTCGTTCCGACCGACACGATCGCCGAGGTACCGCCGCTGATCTGTCGCTCGAGCAGGGAATCCAGCGACGGGTAGTCGACGTCGCCGCTGTCGGTCATGGGCGTGACGATCGCAACGATACTTCCGGTGATCACGGTGGGGCTGCCTTCCTCGGGTCTGTGGTTCGTCCCGAATCGTAGTCGACCGCAGCGTCACGGCACCTCGACCATCGCCGCTGCTCGGTCGTGCCGACCGTCACCGACGTGTGTCGAACCGTTACCGTCGGAGAGATGGAATCCCCCATACCCGACTATCTGGACACCGTGCTCGCCGAATGCCGATCGGTCGACGGTGGTTCGATCGAGAGCGGCAACCGCCGACTGGCTGCGGCCGATCCGGACATGTTCGGGGTCGCGATCGCCACCGTCGCAGGCACGGTCTACACCGCCGGTGACGCCGACATCGAGTTCTCGATTCAATCGATCGCCAAGACGCTGGCGTATGCACTGGCGATCACCGACAACGGCCTCGATGCGATGTCCGACGTCGTCGACGTCGAACCGTCCGGCGACTCGTTCAACGAGATCTCGCTCGAACCGGGATCCGGTAGACCACGCAACGCACTGATCAACGCCGGTGCACTCGCAGTACACGCAATGGTGCGTGCCGACTCGGCGCGTGAGCGCGTCGAACGTATCCGCGCGCTGCACAGTGCACTCGCGGGTCGTGAATTGTCCATCGACACAGCCGTGTACGAGTCCGAGCTCGATGCCGACGACCGCAACACCGGAATCACCCACCTGCTGAAGGCCGTCGGTGTGCTCGGAGCAGATCCCGATGAGGTCGTCGACGGATACGCGGCGCAGTGCGCCATCTCCGTCACCTGCCGCGACCTCGCCGTCATGGCCTCCGTGATGGCGAACGGTGGGCTCGAACCCGGTTCCGGTACACGACTTCTCGACCTTTCGGTCAACAGCCACGTCCTGTCCACCATGACGACGTGCGGCATGTACGACGGCACGGGAAGCTGGATCTCCACGGTCGGTATTCCGGCCAAGAGCGGAGTCTCGGGTGCGATCATCGGCGTGCTCCCCGGCCAGGTCGGCATCGCCGTGGTGTCGCCCCGCCTCAACGAGCACGGCAACAGCGTGCGCGGCGTCGCTGTCTTCGAGCGGCTCTCTCGCGATCTCGAACTGCACATGATGCACGTCTCGCCGTCGGGAATGTCCTCGCTGCGGACCGTCGACGAGAGCGACGACGCGACGGTCCTCGAATTGCAAGGAGACCTGCGCTTCGCCGGCGCCGAGTCGGTTCTCGCACGTCTCGGAAACGGCATACCGTCGCACCACCGCATCAGGCTCGACTTCGAGCACGTGCGCGCCGTCGACGACGCCGCGAGACGACTGCTGCGCGAGGCGATGGACCGACTGCGATCGGAGGGCCACGACGTCGATGTATCGGACCCGCACGATCTGCTCGAACCGGCCGACACGTAGTCAGTCCAGTCGAAGAGCGCCGAACACCATGTCCCGCAACAAAGGTCGAGTCTGCTTCGACGGGGATCTGCCGGCACTGTAGGGCGTCGAGTTGATCAGTCCGAACACCGCGTGCGCCTTCGTCCTTGCATCCGACTCGCCGAGTGTCGCGTCCGCGTCGCACAGCGCGGACACCCACAATTCGACGTATTCACGCTGCTTGCGTCGGACCGACCGGCGCGGCGTCTCGGGCAGAGACTCCAGATCACGGTCCTGAATTCGGATGAGCGCGGGCGAGGCGAACGCGAAGTCCAGATGGAAATCGATCAGGCGCTCCACCGTGGCGTCGCTCGGCGCATGCTCGTCGACGACGGCGCGGCCACCGTCGAGCAGGTACTGCGAAATTCCGACGAGCAATTCGACCAGGACGGCTTCCTTGCCCGAGAAGTGCCGATAGACCGCTGGTCCGCTGATACCGACGGCTGCTCCGAGATCCTCGAGGCGCACCGACGAGAAACCGCGCTCGGCGAACAACGACGCCGCTGCCTGCAGGAGTTGCTCACGACGCTCGGCCTTCTTCTGGTCACGGGACGTCGCGGGCTTGTCGTCGAGCCCGGGGTCGGTCGGTGTCGCCATCTGTCGTCGCCTCTCTGGACATCTCAGTTAATCGTAGTTTACTATTGCAATCAGTTATTCCCAGTTAACTGAAATCGTGTTCCGACAGACGAGACCGAGGACGCGCACCACCATGGCTATCGACACCGCTGCCAACAGGGCAGACCACGAGCTGCTGACTGCCCAGCTCTCCGAGCGGCTCGCCTTGGCGGCACTCGGCGGGAGCGAGAAATCCCGAGAGCGCCACGTCGCACGCGGCAAGCTGCTCCCCCGTGACCGCGTCGACGAACTACTGGACCCGGGCAGCCCGTTCCTCGAAATCGCTCCACTGGCCGCCAACGGTCTGTACGACGACGAATGCCCCGGTGCAGGCATGATCGCCGGCATCGGCCGCGTCTCCGGACGCGAGTGCGTCGTCGTGGCGAACGACGCAACGGTCAAGGGCGGCACCTACTACCCCATGACCGTCAAGAAGCACCTACGCGCGCAGGAGATCGCGCTGCAGAACACTCTGCCGTGCATCTACCTCGTCGACTCCGGAGGAGCATTCCTTCCCCGTCAGGACGAGGTGTTTCCCGACCGCGACCACTTCGGCCGCATCTTCTACAACCAGGCCAACCTGAGCGCCAAGGGAATTGCCCAGATCGCCGCGGTCATGGGTTCGTGCACGGCAGGTGGTGCGTACGTCCCCGCGATGAGCGACGAGGCGGTCATCGTCCGGAACCAGGGCACCATCTTCCTCGGCGGCCCGCCACTGGTGAAAGCCGCGACCGGTGAGGTCGTCACAGCCGAGGAGCTCGGCGGCGGCGATCTGCATTCGAAGATCTCCGGAGTGACCGACCACCTCGCCGACGACGATCGCGACGCGCTACGCCGCGTCCGGAAGATCGTCTCCACACTCGGTCCGCGCACGCCGCGCCCGTGGGACGTGATCGACGTTCGCGAACCCATTGCAGATCAGACCGAGCTCTACGACGTGGTCCCCACCGACTCCAGAACTCCGTACGACGTGCGCGAGGTCATCACCCGGGTCGTCGACGCGGGCGAGTTCGACGAGTTCAAGGCCGAATACGGCAAGACACTCGTCACCGGCTTCGCACACATTCACGGCCACCCCGTCGGGATCATCGCCAACAACGGCGTGCTGTTCGCCGAATCAGCCATGAAGGGCGCGCATTTCATCGAACTGTGCGACAAACGCAGCATTCCGCTGGTCTTTCTGCAGAACATTTCCGGATTCATGGTCGGCCGCGACTACGAAGCGGGCGGCATCGCCAAGCACGGCGCCAAGATGGTGACCGCAGTCGCGTGCGCACGGGTGCCGAAGCTGACCGTCGTCATCGGCGGGTCCTACGGTGCAGGTAACTACTCGATGTGCGGCCGCGCGTATTCCCCACGCTTTCTGTTCATGTGGCCGAACGCGCGCATCTCCGTCATGGGCGGCGAGCAGGCAGCCTCCGTCCTCGCGACCGTCCGCGGCGAACAACTCGACGCGGCAGGCACCCCGTGGACGAGTGACGACCAGGAATCGTTCAAAGCGCCGATCCGCGAGCAGTACGAAACCCAGGGCAACCCCTACTATTCGACGGCTCGGCTGTGGGACGACGGCATCATCGACCCGGCCGACACCAGAACCGTTCTCGGACTTGCGTTGTCGGCATGCGCCAACGCACCGCTCGAACCGGTTTCCTACGGCGTCTTCAGGATGTGACGACACACATGACCACGCAGATCGACACCGTTCTCATCGCCAACCGTGGCGAGATCGCAGTCCGCGTCGCACGCACGTTGCGGCGCTTGGGTATTCGCTCCGTCGCCGTCTACAGCGACGCCGACGCCGACGCTCGGCACGTCGCCGAAGCCGACACGGCGATCCGGCTCGGACCGGCGAACGCGCGAGAGAGTTACCTCTCCATGCCGAAGGTCATCGAGGCCGCCCGGATGACCGGTGCACAGGGTATCCACCCCGGATACGGCTTCCTGTCCGAGAACGCCGAGTTCGCCTCCGCATGCGAGGCCGCCGGTATCGCGTTCCTCGGCCCCTCCGCCCGCGCGATCGAGGTGATGGGCGACAAGATCACCGCCAAGGCCGCGGTCACCGAGTTCGGTGTCCCCGTCGTCCCCGGCATCTCGCGGCCGGGCCTGACCGACGCGGATCTGATCGCGGGTGCCGCCGACGTCGGCTTCCCGGTGCTCGTCAAACCCTCCGCGGGTGGCGGCGGAAAAGGCATGCGCCTTGTCGAGCGCGCCGAAGACCTGCCTGCTGCGCTGGCGAGTGCGCGTCGGGAGGCGTCGTCGTCTTTCGGCGACGACACTCTGTTCCTCGAGCGTTTCGTGTTGCGGCCCAGGCACATCGAAGTCCAGATCCTGGCCGACACACACGGCAACGTCATCCACCTCGGCGAGCGCGAATGCAGCCTGCAGCGCCGTCACCAGAAGGTGATCGAGGAAGCGCCGTCGCCGCTTCTCGACGCCGAGACCCGCGCCCGCATCGGTGAAGCAGCCTGCAACACGGCCCGTAGCGTCGACTATGCGGGTGCAGGCACCGTCGAGTTCATCGTTTCCGCCGACAGCCCCGACGAGTTCTTCTTCATGGAAATGAACACCCGTCTGCAGGTCGAGCACCCGGTCACCGAAATGGTCACCGGTGAGGACCTCGTCGAATGGCAGGTGCGTATCGCGGCGGGTGAGCACCTGACACTCGCACAGGACGACGTCACGCTCACCGGACACGCCATCGAAGCGCGCGTCTACGCCGAAGATCCGGGCCGTGGGTTCCTGCCCACCGGCGGCACCGTCGTCGGACTGCGTGAACCCGTCGGCGACGGCATCCGCGTCGACTCCGGGTTGCAGGTCGGCACCGAGGTCGGCAGCAACTACGACCCGATGCTGTCCAAGGTCATCGGGTACGGCCCCGACCGCGCTGCAGCACTGCGGACGTTGGACCGTGCCTTGGCCGACACCGCGGTCCTCGGAGTCGTCACCAACATCGAGTTCGCTCGATTCCTGCTCGCCGACAACGACGTTCGAGCCGGCGCGCTCGACACCGGGCTGCTCGATCGCCGCGCCCCGGACTTCTCCGCATCGGCGGCACCGGACGAAGTGCTCGTGGCGGCCGCGTCGGTGTCCTGGTTGGCGACGTGGGACAGCCGCGGCGACGATCTATGGTCGGCGCCCAGCGGCTGGCGCGTCGGCGCGCATGCGCCGTACACGGTGCGACTGAAGACCGGTGACCGTTCGGTGCACGTCGCCATCACCGGAACGCCGACGTCGGCCAAGGTGATGCTCGACGACCAGCCGCCGATGGCATTGACCGCCGAGGCGTCGCAGAACACCGTCACCGTCGTGCTCGACGGACGGCGCGACACCATGCGGTTCGGCCACGACGGCGCCGAGACGTGGATCTCCGATTCACGTGGAACATGGGCATTGCGTCCCGTCGACGAGCCGAGCGTGCGCGAAACCGACGCGCATTCCGGCGACGCCGAGATCCTCAGCCCCATGCCCGGTTCCGTCATCGCCGTCGCAGCCGCGTCGGGCGATACGGTGACCGCGGGCAGTGCCGTCGTCGTCGTCGAAGCGATGAAGATGGAACACACGTTGACCACCCCGATCGACGGCACCGTCGAACTCGAGGTCGCCGTCGGCGATCAGGTTCGAGTCGATCAGCTCCTGGCTCGTATCGTCCCCACCGAGAAGAACGAAGGTTGATCATGACCGACTACCTGTCATCGGCCAATTTGCCCGACGAGTATCAGCAACTGGCGAAGTCGGTGAACGACTTCGCGCGTACCGTCGTCGCACCGGTCGCGGCGAAACACGATGCAGAGCACTCCTTTCCGTACGAGGTCGTTGCGGGGATGGCCGAGATGGGACTGTTCGGACTGCCGTTCCCCGAAGAATACGGCGGTATGGGCGGCGACTACTTCGCTCTCTGCCTCGCCCTCGAAGAACTCGGCAAGGTCGACCAGAGCGTCGCGATGACGCTCGAAGCCGGTGTGTCGCTCGGTGCGATGCCGGTGTTCCGATTCGGCAACGACGCCCAGAAGCAGGAATGGCTGCCGAAACTCACCAGCGGTACGGCGCTCGCCGCGTTCGGGCTCACGGAACCAGGTGCAGGCAGCGACGCCGGCGGCACCAAGACCACGGCCAAGCGTGACGGCGGCGACTGGATCGTCAACGGCAGCAAGCAGTTCATCACCAACTCCGGTACCGACATCACCGAGTTGGTCACCGTCACGGCAGTCACCGGGGTCGACGAGGCAACCGGTCGCAAGCAGATCTCGTCGATCCTGGTCCCGACGAACACTCCGGGTTTCGTCGCGGAGCCCGCGTACGACAAGGTCGGATGGAACGCGTCGGACACGCACCCGTTGAGCTTCACCGACGTTCGCGTCCCACAGGAGAACCTGCTCGGTGAGGAAGGGCGTGGGTACGCGAACTTCCTGCACATCCTCGACGAGGGCCGCATCGCGATCGCGGCGGTGTCGGTCGGCGCAGCACAGGGATGCGTCGAGGAGAGCGTCAAGTACGCGAAGGAGCGCGAGGCGTTCGGGCAGCCGATCGCGAACAATCAGGCGATCTCGTTCAAGATCGCGCGCATGGAGGCGCGTGCCCACACCGCGCGGACGGCGTACTACGACGCGGCCGCATTGATGTTGGCGGGCAAGCCGTTCAAGAAGGCCGCATCGATCGCGAAGCTCGTCGCGTCCGAGGCCGCGATGGACAACGCTCGCGACGCCACGCAGATTCACGGCGGCTACGGATTCATGAACGAGTACACCGTTGCGCGGCACTACCGCGACAGCAAGATCCTCGAGATCGGTGAGGGCACCACCGAAGTGCAGTTGATGCTCATCGCCCGGGGACTCGGGCTGTGAGCGAGAAGCGCATTCTCCAGCGCGGGTTGTGGTTCGAGGAGATGGAACTCGGGGCCGTCTACGAACATCGCCCCGGGCGCACGATCACCGAAGCCGACAACACGCTGTTCACCACCCAGACGATGAACACGCAGGCGCTCCACCTCGACGCCGCGTACGCCGAGACGACCAGTTTCGGTGAGCGACTTGTCAATTCGATGTTCACGGTGTCCACACTCGTCGGACTGTCGGTGGCACAACTGACGCAGGGCACCATCGTGGCGAATCTCGGCTTCTCCGAAGTGTCGTTCCCGAAGCCGCTGTTCCACGGCGACACCCTGTACGCGGAAACATCGATCTCGGACAAACGCGAATCGAAGTCACGCCCGGGCGAGGGCATCGTGACCTTCACGCACACCGGACGGAATCAGCACGGCGACGTCGTCGCGGTTGCTGTCCGAAAGACGTTGGTACGTATGCGACCCGAGGAGGACGCCTCGTGACGTGGACACCGCCGGGACCTGCGTGGTTGTTCTGCCCCGCGGACCGGCCCGAACGCTACACCAAGGCTGCGGATCGGGCGGACGTCGTGATTCTCGATCTCGAGGACGCCGTCGCGCCCGCGGACAAAGACGTTGCCCGGGAAGCACTCACGTCCACCCCCCTCGATCCCGAACGCACCGTCGTACGGATCAATGCGCATGGATCCGCAGACTGGACAGCCGACCTCGAAGCACTGGACAAGACCGAGTATCGCGTCGTCATGCTGCCGAAGTGCGAAGCGGTGGAGCAGGTCTCGTCGTTGGCACCTCGTGAGGTCGTCGTTCTCGTCGAGTCCCCGCTCGGCGCGATCTCGGTAGCCGATTCGTTGACTGCGCAGAACGCCGTCGGCGCGATGTGGGGCGCGGAAGATCTGGTCGCCGCGCTGGGTGGCAATTCGAGCAGATTCGCCGGCGGCGGTTACCGCGACGTCGCACGGCATGTCCGGTCGCAGACATTGCTCGCGACCAAGGCACGGGGGCTTTTCGCACTGGATTCGGTGTTTCTCGACATTCCTAACCTCGACGGCCTTCGGAAGGAATCCGACGATGCGGTGGCGGTCGGTTTCGACGGCAAGGCGGCAATCCACCCGAGCCAGGTTCCGGTGATCCGCGAAGCCTACGCACCGACCGACGAGGACATCGAGTGGGCGACACGACTCCTCGCAGCGGTTCAGGACAACCGCGGGGTGTTCACGTTCGAAGGCCTCATGGTGGATGCGCCGGTGATTCAGCAAGCACGGCGCATCGTCGCACGCATCCCCGGTGCGTGAAGTTCTTCACAACTACTAGGGCTTCCACTACTAGGATGCCCGACCATCTAAGCTGACACTCGTGACCAGTGTTCAACCGCTGTACCCGGGTTTCGACGACCTCACGTCGTGGTCCGAGAGTGCCGCGTGCCGGAGTTCTGCCGGCGAGATGTTCTTCCCGTCGGGTGACGAGTACAGCGGGGCGTCGATCGAGGATGCCAAGCGTGTCTGTGGTCGATGCCCCGTCACGAGGGAATGCCTGCGGCACGCGATGCTGAACGGTGAACAGCACGGCATCTGGGGTGGGCTGACGCCCTCGGAACGACGGCGAACCCGGTTGCCGCGCCTCACACGCCGGCGGATCCACAGCGTCGGGAGTTGACGTGTACGGCCACGAACTAGCTCCCCCACGAGGCACCGTCGCGCTCGACCTCGCGGCGACGCTGATCCGCGTCGCGAACACCATGCGGACGCGGCTCGACGAGGTCCTCGTAGGCCATCGCGTCAGCTGGGCCGGATACGAAGTTCTCGACCTCGTCTGCACCGAGGGTCCGATGACGTACCGGGCCCTCGCCCACACGCTGGACCGGCACCGCACCAGTGTCCGCAGCATCGTGGCCGGTCTTGTCGACGTAGGCCACGTCACCCGCACTCTCGGCGGCCACCGCAGCGACGAATTCGTCGTCCAGCCGACACGATCCGGTCGCGGCGTGCACGAGCGGGCTCGTCGCGCATTGGATGCGTACGGCGGCGACCTTCTCGCCCTCGACGACCCGGGGACGATGACCGATCATCTACACGCTCTCGACCGAGCTCTACGCGGTCGTCGATAGATCTGCCCGCAGTCAGCCCTGCCAGCCGACGGCGGCGAACGGCGCATTCGTCGTGATACGGCCGACGATGCCGGCGTGGGCGAAATCCTTGGCGGTCTGCACGGCGTCGCCGACGGGTGTGCCCTTCGACAGTTCGGCGGTGATGGCCGCGGCGAAGATGCATCCGGCACCGGACACTCGTTCGTTGCCGATCTTCGGTGCGCGCAACACCGTCACGTCCTGACCGTCGAACAGCACGTCGACGGCTTCGTCGCCGGGCAGTCCCGCGCCACCCTTGACGACGACGTACTGCGGGCCGAGATCGGCGATGCGACGGGCCGCCTCGGCCAGGTCGTCGACGGATTCGATCGTGTCCATGCCGGAGAGAGTCTGCGCCTCGAACAGGTTCGGGGTGACCACGGTCGCCAGCGGCAGGATCTCGGCCCGCAGTGCGTTGTCGGTGTCGAGTGCGGCGCCCGGTTCCTGACCCTTGCAGATCAGGACAGGGTCGACGACGACGTGACGCCAGCTCTGCTTCTCGAGCGAATTCGCGACGGTCGCCACGGTCTCGGGCGTGCCGAGCATGCCGATCTTCACGACGTCGAGGTCGTGAGCCGACGTCGCGGCCTCGATCTGGTCGGCGATGACCGAGCCGTCGATCGGAACGAACCGGTGGCCCCAGCCGGCTTTCGGGTCGAACGACACGATGCAGGTGACGGTTCCGACACCGTAGACCCCGAGGCGCTCGAAGGTCTTGAGGTCTGCCTGCAGACCTGCTCCTCCGGTCGCCTCCGAGCCGGCGATGACATACGACAGTGTCGACATTCGTTCCGCTCCTCTACTGCGCTTTCGTTCCCTGCGACCCCTCGCTCGAGCCGCGGGACCCCGAAAGTTCAGTATGGCAACAGCAGATGTTCACCGACGAAGGGGCTCCGCCCTCGTGCGCGGGAATGTATAGCGGGCTATACATTCCCGCGCACGTGGGGCGGGGCCGCGTCACACGACGCCGGACTTGTGCAACTCCTCGATCGAGTCGGCGTCACAACCCAATTCGGCGAGCACCGCGTTGGTGTCCTCCCCGTGGGCTCGCCCGGTGTGCCGGATACTTCCGGGCGAATCGCCCATCCGCCACATCACGTTCTGCATCCGGACCGGGCCGAGATCGTCGTCCTCGACGGTGGTCACCATCTCGATCGCGTTGACCTGCGGATCGTCGAGCAACTCGCTCGGCTTGTAGACCGGGGCGACGGCAGCGCCCGCCTTCTCGAACTCCGCCACCACTTCCTCGCGCGTGCGCTCTCCGATCCATCCGCCCACATACTCGTCGAGCAGATCGGCATGAGCCGCACGCTGACGGCCCGTCGCGAACCACGGTTCGTCGATCACTTCGGCATGACCCACCAACGTCAGCACACGCTCGGCAATCGAGTTCGCGCTCGTCGATATCGCCAACCAATGGCCGTCGGACGTCTTGTACAGGTTTCGCGGTGCATTGTTGCTCGAACGGTTGCCCGTTCGCTCCTGGTCGATCCCCAACTGGTCCGCATAGATGATGCCCGGCCCCACTGCAGCCATGATGGGGCTCAGCAGATCCAGGTCGATGACCTGACCCTTGCCGCCGTTGTTCGTCCGATGCAGGAGTGCCATCGACACCGCCGACGAGCCGGCGATGCCCGCCAGCGAGTCCGCCAGACCGAAGGCAGGCAACGTCGGTGGGCCGTCCGCGGCCCCGGTCAGATGCGCGAATCCGCTCATCGACTCGACGAGGGTTCCGAAGGCCGGCCGCGTCGAGTACGGGCCGGTTTGCCCGAAACCTGTGACGCGCAACAGGATTAGACCGGGGTTCTTCTCGGAGAGCACGTCGTAGCCGAGTCCCCAACGCTCGAGCGTTCCCGGCCGGAAGTTCTCGACGACGACGTCCGCCTCGGCTGCGAGCGATTCGAAGATCTCGGCGCCTTGCTCGCTTCCGAGGTTCAAAGTCATCGTCCGCTTGTTGCGACTGATCATCGTCCACCAGAGCGGATGCCCGTCCTTGTCCAACCCGTGCCCACGCATACCGTCGGGCCGGGTCGGATGTTCGATCTTGATGACGTCGGCACCGAAGTCACCGAGGATCTGAGCGACGAGCGGACCGGCGAGGATCGTCGAGATGTCGAGGACCTTGATGCCCTCGAGCGGCCCGGTCACTTGTACGGACGGTGCAGGTAGCGGCCGGCGGGCGCACCGGACACGGCACCGTCGGCGAGGACGCGCTGTCCGCGGACGAATGTGTCGGTGACCTTGGCTCCCAGTTCGAAGCCCTCGAACGGCGTGTACTCCTGCGTCGATTCCGAGTCTTCGGGACGCACCGTCCAGGTGTGGTCGGGGTCGACGAGCGCGATGTCCGCATCCATACCGATCGCGATGTCGCCCTTGCCAGGAAGTCCGTAGCGCGACGCAGGGTTGAGCGACGTCAACTCCGCGATGCGTCGCCAGCTCAAGCCTCGTTTGCGGCCCTCGCTGACCAGGCCGGGCAGCAGGTATTCGGCGCCGCCGAATCCTGACTTCGCGGCGAAGATGTCTCCACGATCCTCGGCGAACTTCTTCTCGTCCTTGCAGCACGCGTGGTCACTGACGACCCAGTCGATGTCGCCTGCGATGAGGTGCTCCCACAACGCCTCGACGTCCTCGCGTGGGCGCAGCGGCGGGTTGACCTTCCCACCGAGACCGTACGCGGTGTCGATGTCGGCCAGAAGGTGTCCGATCGTGACCTCACGACGGAAGTTCACGTGCGGGAACGCCTTTGCCATCCTCATCGCGGCAGTCAAAGCCTTGCGCGACGACAGGTGCAGCAGATTGATGTTGGGAAGCTGGGTCTCGTCGGCGAGGAAGGACGCGATCGTGACCGCGAGTCCCTCCGAGTGCGGCGGACGTGACGCACTGTAGGCGGCCAGACCCTGCAGGGTGCCTTCTTCTTCGACGATCTTCGTGTATGCACTCATGATCTCGGCCGTCTCGCAGTGCAGGGACAGCGAGATGTGATCTGCTTTGTCGCCCAGCTGTTCCCGGGCGGCCTGGATGCCACGCATGACGAACTCGAAGTGCGCCAGGTCGTAGCGCTCCCCTTCCGGCGTCATGAGGAATTCGCTCTGGTCGCTCGAACGCCCGTGCAGCCCGTGGCTGCCGTAGAACATGAAGATCTTGAACGACGTCACACCGTGATCGGTGATGAGCGAGGGGATTTCGGTGATGTGTTCCTTGGACATGGGCGCAAGGTGGTACGCGTAGTCGACGTAGGGCCTGCCCTCGGTTGCCTCGAGTACCGTCGGGAACACATCGGCGTAGGAACCACCCGTGTTCATGTAGTACTGACCGGTGCGCATGTAGGACAGCGACGTCGTGACGCCACCCTGCACGCAGGCGCGTGACTCGGTTTCGGCATCGTCACCGAGGGAGTTGTAGATGCCCCAGTGCTGGTGCGCGTCCACGACACCGGGGAATGCCACCTTCCCCGCCGCATCGATGACGGTGTCGGCTGCGTCGGCCGGAATGTTCGCTTCGATTCGGGTGAACTTGCCGTCTTCGATCAGCAGATCGAGGAATTCGCCGTCCTCGGGAGCATCCGCGCCCGGGCGTACGACGCGTGCATTGGTGATCAACGTGGACATGGAGAGATCCTTTCGAAATGGGAGAAAATCAGATGAAACTAGCCGCGAGATAGGCGAGCCCGAGCGCCGGGAGCAGTCCGTTGCCCGCCAGGTACCCGGCTGCTCCCTGGCCTGAGATGCCGATCGCCGCGCCACCGGACGCGAACAGACCGTCGATCGGCCGGTCGTCGGCACGCAGCACTCGTGCGTGTTCGTCGACCACGAGCCCACCTTGCGTATGGAACAGCGCAGGCACGATCTTGATGGCTGCGTACGGCGCACCCAGGACGTGCTCGAACGATGTGCGCCCGAACGGATCCCGCCCTTCTCCGCGCGCGTACCCCCGCACCGCCGCCAGTTCCTGTTCGACGGCATCGCGCGGCAAGCCGGTTGCGTCGGCGAGTTCGGCCGAGCTGTCGGCCCACGTCGCCGCGCCGGACTCCACGGTCTGACGAAAGTCGGTGAACGCCAGACACTTGTCGTAGATGGGGCGGTCGATGACGATCCAGCCCTCGGATTCACGTTGCGCTGCGAGACGAGCCGCATACTCGGAGTAGCCCGTGGTCTCGTCGCCGAAGCGGCGCCCGTCGAGATCGAGAACGATACCGCCGTGCATCACGGTTGCCCACCCGACGAGCGTCTTCGCCTTCTTCGACAACGCCGCATGTCCCTGGTAGGCGTCGAGGTATTTCGATTTCGCGCCGAGGCGTGCACCGATGGTCAGCGCATCACCGGCCGAGTACTCACTGCCGTGGTACCGAGCCGCCGAGATTTCCGGAATGTGCTCGGACACCATGTCGGTGTTCGCGCCGTATCCGTTGGTGGCCAACAGAACTGCTCGCGTGGGAATCGATTCCGTCGTGCCGTCGGGAAGGGTCACGTTGGCTCCGTTCACCGCGCCGTCGACGTCGATGGAAATGTCCGTGAGCCGCGCAGGCACGAGTATGTCGATGCGCGGCTCGGCGTTCGCTGCACGGACGAGGTAGTCGAGCAGAATGCTGCCGTGCCTCCCCTCCACCGTGTGGCACCGGAAGCTCGAATGTCCTGGATAGGCGAAGTCGGTGACCAGCTCGAGCGGAATGCGTAGATGGTCGGCGAGCCACTCGACCAAGGGGGCGCTGACGTCGGCCAGTGCTGCAGTCAGTCGCTCGTCGGCGGTGCCCTTCGTCTTCCGCATCACGTCGTCGACGAAATTCTGCGGCGTGTCGCCGATTCCCGCATCGCGTTGCCAACGCGAGCCTGCACCCGGGATCATCGCCGTCGACATCGCAGTGTTGTTGCCGCGCTTGAAGTGTTCGCTCGCTTCGACGACCAGAACATCCAAGCCACGCTCGGCCGCGCGCAGAGCGGCGACCAGACCGCCGCCGGCACCGGCCACGACGAGGTCGGGTCCGTTCTCGCTCATGCGACCGACTCGAGTTCCGAGCTCAGCCCCAGAAGACGCAATGCGGTCGCCGTCGGGTCCACGACGAGCGGCTGCCGCGGAGGGTCGACGAGTTCGACGGCCGAACACGCGTTGATCGCCACCGAGCAGGTCAGCCCGCGTGCGTGCTCGATGACCGCGTCACCCCACGCGGCCGTATCCGCGATGTCGTGGACGTCCAAGCCGAGTACCTGGGTCGGATCCGCGTCCAGGCGGTAGAACGCCAGTCGCCGGTCGAGCTCGGCGGCGATCGCCGCGTTTCGGGCCAGCGCACCGAGGCGCTGTCCCTGAGACGCGTAGAACGAGGCGGTCAGACGCGACAAGCCGTAGAGCGGCACAGCGAAGTCCTCCGCTTGCTCGGCACACGGATCGAGAACGCAGTCGGGAAGGAACCCGTCGAATCCCGTCGGATCGACTGCGCGGAACGCCTCTGTCAGAACGTCTTCCGACGCCCTGATGTCGGCTTCGGTGTTCAGCGCCGACGGTGCAACCGAACCGATGTTGCGCAGCTCGACGGTGACCGACGTCGGCGCCAGGTGGTCGTACCGTTCCTGACGGCGACGCAGTTCGGCTGCGTCGACGTCGATCGGCGTGAAAGCCAGAAGATGCATGTACAGAACTCCTAAATACCGAGATATGCCGCTTTGACGCGGTCGTCGTGGGCAAGCTCGGTCCCGCTGCCCGTCAGCACGATGGAACCGCTTTCGATGACGTAGGCGCGGTCGGAGATTTCCAGAGCCTGAGCCGCGTTCTGTTCCACGATCAGAACGGTGACGCCGGTGTCACGGATGCGCACGATGGCCTCGAGGACCTGCGCCGCCAGTTTGGGTGCAAGACCGACGGACGGTTCGTCGAGGGTGAGCACGCGCGGCCGCGCCATCATCGCTCGTCCGATCGCGAGCATCTGCTGCTGCCCGCCCGACATCGTGTCCGCCCGCTGCCCCCGTCGCTCCGCGAGAATCGGAAACAGATCGAACACCTGGTCCAAGGATTCCTTCACAGAGCTGCGCTTCTGCGTGTAGGCACCCATCTCGAGATTCTCGAACACGGGGAGGCTGCCGAACAGCGCGCGGTCCTGCGCGACGTGCACCAAACCTTCCCGGACGATGCGGTCCGCACGCATTCCTTGAATCGGATTACCGTCCAACAGGATTCGTCCACCACTGGGCGAAACCAGCCCGGACAGCGCACGCAGTGTCGTCGTCTTGCCAGCGCCGTTCGCGCCGATCAACGAGACGATTTCGTTGCGTGCGATGGACATCGTCAGTCCGTGCAGGATCTCGAGCCGTCGATAGCCGGCGTGCAGGTCGTCGATCTCCAACATCATGCGGGTGCCTCCTCGCCGAGATAGGCCTCGATGACACGACTGTCCTCGATGACCGTCCGCGGTTCCCCGGACAGGAGCACCGCGCCTTCGTGCATGACGACCAATCTTTCGGACAGCGCCATCACTGCCGCCATGATGTGCTCGACGAACAGAACTGTCTGCCCTTGACCGTGCAGGGTTCGCAGCAGATCGATCATCGGTGCGCGTTCTGCGGGAACAAGTCCCGCGAGCACCTCGTCGAGCAGAACGACACGCGGTTCCATCGCCAATGCGCGCGCAAGTTCCAGACGCTTGAGGCCTGCTGTCGACATCGTCGACACCTTGCCTCCCACCTGATCCGACAGCTGAACGCGGTCGAGCACCTCGAGTGCGTGCGCGCGAGCGTCCTTCCGCGAGCGACGTTTGGTGAGCGCCGCGATGGTGACGTTCTCGAGTACCGACATCGACTCGAACGGACGCATCAGCTGAAAGGTGCGCACGAGGCCATGACGCGCGATCTTGTCGGCGGACCACCCGGTGATGTCGGTGCCGTCGAAGATCACGCGGCCCTCAGTGGGACGCTGCTCGCCGGACAGCAGCGAGAACAGTGTCGTCTTGCCCGCGCCGTTCGGTCCGATGATTCCGAGGAATTCGTGTTCGGCCACGTCGAGCGTCACATCACGCACCGCGTGAATACCCGAGAACGATTTGCTCAGTCCCTCGATGCTCAACAGGCTCACCGGAACCACCTCTCACGGATCGTGCCGAAGATTCCCTTCGGAAGGAAGATGACGATGAGAATCAGGATGATCGAGTAGGTCGCGACGTCGAGACCGATCGTGCCTCCGAGGAAGTCGAGAAAGGCAGGTGGGTTCCGCATGAAATCGTTGATCACCTCGGACAGCGGTCCGATGACGGCCGCCCCGAGGACGGGGCCCCAGATGGTTCCGATTCCACCGATGACGGCCGGGACGATGGCCTCGACCGACACAGCCGAACCGAATGCCTGCTCCGGCCCGACGAAGAAGTAGTACTGGGTGTAATACACGCCGGCCACAGCCGTGAGTGCACAACTCGCAGCCACTGCGATCAATCGGTACTTCATGGTGTCGATGCCCAGAGATGCTGCAGCTGTTGCGTCGTCACGCACCGCCTGGACGAATTGTCCAGGCCGAGAACGCACGTAGAAGATCGTTCCGAGCACCGCCAGGGTCAGAATCACGAGCGGAATCCAGATGTAATTGGGGCTGCCTTTCTCGAACTGCAGCATCCACCACGAATCGCGCGGCAGGATAGGCACGTTGAAGCCCTCGGTCTTGTGAAAGACCTCCAAATTCTGCACCAGGAGCAAGAACATCTGCGCGAAAGCGAAGGTCGCCAACGCGAAATACGATCCAGCGAGCCGATATCGGAGGCACAGATAGGCCAACAGTGTGCCGACGGTCGCTGCGATGATCGCCGCCAACACCATGGAAATCCACGGCGAGATGCCGTGATCGACGAGAAGGTAGGCGCCGGTGTACGCCCCGATTCCGAAGAACGCGGCGTGACCGAAGCTGAACATGCCGCCGAAACCACTCATGATGTTCCAAGCGACCGCCATGATGCCGAAGATCAGCGTGCGCACAGCGACTGTCTGCGCTTGTTCGCCCAGTGCGAGAGGAAGAAGCGCGACGAGAACGAATACCACTGCGAGCGTGAGCAGTTGGCGGCGCAGCCACGTGTCCTTCAGTCTCGAATCCTCGGACACCGGTGTCGGTGCTGTCACGGTTGCGGTCATCGGCGAGCTCCGTACAGTCCTTCGGGCTTGAGAAACAGAACGAGAATGAACACAGCGAACACGAGAATGAGCGAGCCGGTGCCAGGTAGGTACAGCGCGCCGACCGTCTGCACGAGTCCGATCACCAGACCACCGACCACGGCGCCGACGACGCTTCCGAGGCCACCGAGAACGACGATGACGAACGCAAGGATCGTGAATTGCTCACCCACCGAGGGCGTGAGGCTGGTGAACGGGGTCATCAGTCCCCCGGCCACCGCCACGCACGCCGCACCGATACCGAAGGTGAGCGCGTAGACGCGTCCGATGTCGACTCCGACAAGCTTCGCGCCCTCCGAATTCGACGCCACTGCACGAATCGACAAGCCGAGCGGCGTGCGCCTCAGCACGGCAGTCAACGCGAACGCGACGAGAGCGGCGCCGACGAATGCGATCACGCGGGGCCACGACGCGACGGCGCCCAGAACGGACAGCGAACCGTCGACCGGCGCCTGGACCGACTGCGGCCGACCGCCGAAGATCATGAGCAGGACGTTGATGATCAGCAACGACAAGCCGAGGGTGACGAGCAGCGGACCGTCGTGGCTCCCGCTGACCGTGAGCTTGGTCAGCAATGCCGCCTGAACGATCATGCCGAACACGAACATCAGAGGTACCGCGATGATCGTCGCGAGGTAGACGGGCAATCCTGCGGTCGACAGCGCGTAGACGACGTACATGGCCATGGTCAACATGGCGCCTTGAGCGAAATTGACGATTCCGAGCACACCGAAGATCAGAGTCAGACCGACCGAGATCAGGGCGTACACGCCACCCAACAGCAGTCCCGACACGACGGATTGGGTGACCAGTCCTTGGTCCTTGCCGCCGACCGAGTAGATGACGGCCATGATGACGACGATCGCGCCTGCTACCGCAACCCCCGGGCTACGTCCCGAGATGCCACGGAGGCCTTTTGTCGTGGACACCGCCTGGGACGCAGCGGTCACTGTCCGGCTCCGGCGGGGAATTGGAGTGCGTCGGTTGCGAATTCCTCGGGGAACACCTGCAGAACAGAGCCATCGCGAACCTGGGTCACGATGACGGTCGCGTTCTTGTTCTGCCCGGTCTCGTCGAACTCGATGGGACCGGCGAACGCCAACAGCGGATCGTCGATCGACACTCCGGCAATGGCTTCGCGCAGAGCTTCCGGATCGCTGTCGGCGCCGCTGTTCAGGCCTTCTGCGATGACCTCGACTGCCTGGTAGGACAACATCGCTGCCGTTTCCATCGGGCGGCCGAACTGCTGCTCGAAGCGGGCACGGATGTCATTGGTGCGCTCGCTCGTCGCGTCGTAGTGGTAGTTGGCGCTCAGCACGCCTTGTCCCGCAGCTCCTGCGTCTTCCGGGAACGAACTGTCGTCGAATCCGCCGTTGGCAATTCCGTACAGGCCTTTGACATTCAGGCCGAGCTGGTCGACTGCGCGCGCGATCAGCAGCGAATCCGGGTAGTAGCCAGTTGCGACGATGACGTCGGGGTTGCTCACCGCAGCTTCGCGAACCTGGGTGGTCGCATCGGAGAAATTCGTTGCAGGATAGGTGATTTCCTGCACCGACGAGATACCTTGGGCTGCCGCCTCGGCCTCGAACGCGTCGAAGACGCTGTCTCCGAACGAACCTTCGATGTGGAGATAGGACACCTTGTCGATGGGCTGACCGGTCTGACTCTCGATGGCAGCCAACGCCCGTGCGCCGTCGGTTCCCATGCTCGACGCGTTCGGCTGGATACGGAAGGTGTACTGGTATCCCTGATCGAGAATCTTGTCGTCGACAGCGACGTCGATGACGAAGGGCACGCGAGACCGCTCGGCCACCGACGCGACATTCTGCGTGACGTCGCTCTGGTACGTCCCGATCAATGCGACTGCACCGTCGTCGATGAGACGCTGCGCCTCACTCTGACCGACCTCGGCCTTGCCCTGGCTGTCACCGGATACGAGTTCGAGCTGTCGGCCGTCGAGGGCTGCGATGCCGCCCGCAGCGTTGATGTCCGCAACAGCAAGAGCGGCACCGTCGTTCATCAAACCACCGACACCGGCGAGTGCGCCGGTAGTGGGGTGCACCGATCCGATCTTGATCGCCCCCGAGTCGTCGCCACCGGAGGACGAGCCGCATGCTGCCGCGCTCATCACCACGGCGGCCGTCAGCACGCCTACGAGCTTCTTCATTGTCGAGTCTGCCTTTCGCGCCCACTTGGCACCGAGTCGAATCATTCTTTTCGACGCTCCTAGCGTTCCGCTGAGCGCACCAGTTGAATGAAGAACATTCCTTCTGACGACGAGTATGACACGGGACACGTGGATGCAACAGGTCGTTTCGTGACTTTCTTGTAAACCAGGTGGTTCGCCCAGCGGAACGGTATGGTCATCTCGAGACGGTCGACTACGAAGTCCCGCCCACATCAGGAAGGATGACCCATATGGTCACGCCGCCCAAATCGAGACCCCCGGTCGAGACGTCGACGGGCACCGAATCGGCAGATCGCGTCGCAGACGTTCTTCTTGCGTTCGCGCAGTCCGATCGCGCACTCGGTGTCACCGAGATAGCCCGTCGCCTGCAGCTCAGCAAAGCCGTTGTGCACCGGATACTGCAGTCCCTGGCGTCTCGGTCGATCGTGCAACCGATGGCGGGTGAATCGACGTATTCGCTCGGGCCCGCAGCGATCGGTCTGGGCACGAAGGCATGGAGCCAACTCGACGTTCGATCGATCGCCGCGCCGGTCCTGCGAAGACTACGAGCGGAGACGCGTGAGACTGCAACGCTGTCCGCCCTCGTCGGCCATCGCCGCGTCTATCTCGACCAGTACGAGAGTCCGCAGGAAGTGAAGATGGTGATCGAGATCGGTCCCCAATTCCCGCTGCATTCGGGGGCATCGAGTCTGGCGATCCTCGCTTTTCTGCCGGAGCATTTCGCAGTGGATGCCGTGCGGGAATTACAGGGCGCCACACATGATGTCGACGTGGAGGCCTTCCACGCGCGTCTCGCACGAATTCGCGACGACGGATACGCAACCTCGATCAACGAACGGAAGACCGGTGCCGCATCGATAGCCGCGCCGTTCTTCGACGGGGCCGCACACGTACTGGGATCGGTGAGCTCGTCGGGCCCCGCATTTCGCTACTCGGCGTCTGCCGACGAGGAACACACTGCTCATGCACGTTTGGTGATCGCCGCGGCGCAACAGATCACCCAGATGCTCGAATCGCGGACTGCCCGATGAACAGAGCCGTTCCACGTTCTTTTCTCTATGTCCCCGCAGTGAAGCCCGAACTCTTCGACAAAGCGGCCGCCGGCGACGCTGACGCGATCATCGTCGATCTGGAGGACGCGGTTCCCCTCGGCCTCAAGGACGCGGCTCGCCGGGATGTGCGGGCCTGGCTCGCCGGACGCATCGCCACGCGCACCGAGGTGTGGGTTCGTGTCACTCCTGAGTTTCTCCACGAGGACCTCGATGTCGCCGCGAGCGCGGGAGTCGACGGCGTCATGATTGCGAAATGCTCCGTCGACGCTCTGGCCCGGGCCGAAACGTTGCTCGACGACCTCGAGACGGCCCGCGGATTGCGCCCGCTGGGACTGATCGGACTCATCGAGACAGCCGCATCGCTGCGCTCCATCGATGGAATGGCGAAGTTCCAACGGGTTCGGACCTTCGGCATAGGCGAGGTCGATCTGCTTGCGGATCTCCGCATCACCCGGACCGCCGACACGACCGGCGTGATCGATGCACTGCGACTACAGGTCGTGATCGACTGCGCCGCTGCCGGTCTGGCTGCACCGATCGCGCCGACCTCGACGGATTTCCGCGATCTCGATGGGTTCGCCGCTACGACTACCCGTTTCGTGGAGATGGGGTTCCGTGGCCGTACTGCGCTGCACCCCAGGCAGATTCCGATCATCAACGACGCTCTTACCCCGTCCGACGAGGATGTCACCCGCGCCCATCGCCTGCTCGAGCTGTATCGCCTCGCAGACGGCGGACCCACAGTGGACGACAACGGCCGATTCGTCGACGAAGCTGTCGTGCGCGGGGCCAGGGAGATCCTGGCCCGCGTATAGGCCCGCCGGTGATGTGAACGAACCCGTCGTTCACATCACCGGCACTCGGCTCTAGCGAAGCTTCGTCAGAGGGGCCAGCAGTTCCCCGACGTCACTCAGAGTGGCCACTGCGTGGCATCGTTCGGCCAACTCGTCGACTCGATCGTCGGTGAGCAACGCGCCCGCGTTCGCTCTGAACTTGGCCGACACTTCGTCGAAGGACAACGGACGTTCCGGCCCCCCGCGCGTCGTGAGTACCTCCTCCACAACAGTCGACCCATCGGTCAACGTTGCCGTGAGTACCGCCGGGAACTGATGCGGGAAGATCGCGTCGCACCGCTCGTCGGGAACGACGTCCACCTTGGCCATCAGCGCTCGACGGTCCGTCGACCGGGCCAAGTCGTCGGAATAGTCTTCCAGCGCCGCACCGAGACCACCACCGCCGAACAGCCCGACCGCCACCGCGTACGGTCCGCTGAACTGCGCCATGTAGCCGGTTTCCGGAGCTCGCTTGACCTCGATGGGTTCGCCGATCGTCCGCAGATTGGCGGCAGGAACACCGAGCACCAGTTTGTCGATGTCGTCAGCAGTGATACCGCGTTCACGGAGCGCTGCACCCGCGTCCACTGCGGCATGCGTGAAATGGTTCGCCGGGTAGGGCTTGAAGAAGATACCTGGCACAGCCCACTGCGCGCCCAAACCGTCGACGATCTCGGACGCGCGGGGAGCCTCGTGGAGCCACGCCTGGTAGAACCCGAACCGGCCCTCGAGGACGGTCGGAGGGCCTGTGATGCCATGTCGCGCAAGTCCGGCCGCCGACACTGCGGAGTGCGCCGCCCAGCCGCAGTGCAATCGTTTCACCGTGCCGCCCGTACGGTTCGCTTCGATGATTCCCGACGCCATCGATGCAGTGATACCGAGTGCATCGACAATTCGACCTTCCGATGCGCCACCGATCACCGCGGCCGCGACGGCTCCTCCCATCGCCCCGCAGATCGACGTCGCATGCTGGCCGTGTTCGAAGAAGACCGAGTTCTTCGTCTCCGGATCGAAGCCGGCCATGCCCAACCGGACACAGACTTCGAGCCCGATGGCGATGCCGCCCACCAGAGCCCTGCCATCTGCCCCATGCTGCTGCGCCGCCGCGAGCGCCGCGGGCACGACGCTCGCGCTCGGATGCAGAATCGAAGGAAGGTGGGTGTCGTCGAAATCGAGAGAGTGCGCCAGCACGCCGTTGACGAACGCTGCCAACGGTGCTGGAAGCGCCTCTTCGACACCGACCGCATACGCCGTCGCCGCACCTCCCTGCTCGGCAGCCCACGCGATCGCAGCGCGGCTGGTGTCGAGTTCGGTTGCAGCGATTGCGATTCCGAGTGTGTCGAGGATACGCATTCCGACACTCGCGACGACGTCGGCCGGCAAGGTGTCGAACGTCGTATCGACGGCAAAGCGCGCAAGATGCTGCGCCAATGTCGGTTCGGTCATGCCGACTTCACCGCCAAGGGGCGAACGGGCGACCCGGTGGCGCCGAAGATGTTCAACGGAACGAGCAGAAAGGTGAACTCGTACATCTTCTGCGCTGCCAGTTCCTCGAGGTCCAGTGCTTCGATGATGTATATCCCGCTCTCCACCAACAGGACTCGATGCGCGGGTAGAAGTGCGTGCCCACCACCGGGCGCCAATCGTTCGAACGCGATGGTGTCCGCGCCGGCTGCGTGCACCTTCTTCTGCGACAGCCATCGTGCGCCCGCCTCGCTGACGCCCGGAACGCCCGAGGGGCCGCCGACATACGCCTGACCTTCGGAGAACAACTGGCCCCATCCGCTGCGGATCAGTACGACGTCACCCTCGGCGATCTCGACTCCTTCGGCCTCGCATGCCGCGTCGAGATCGGCGACGGTGATCTCGTATCCGCCGTCGCATCGTTCGACGCCGAGAAGCCCGGGGATGTCCAGCAATACACCGCGTCGAATCATCGGCGAGATCGTGTGCACACCGTGTTCGACGTACTTGCCGCCCAGGCAGGACTGCCCCGCGTCGGCGCCGCCGTGCAGCTTGCCGTCGTGCGACACGTGAGCCAGGGCGTCGATGTGGGTGCCGACGTGCGTTCCGGTGGTGATCATGTCGTTCGCCGCGCTGCCGCCGTCCGACCGCGTCATGTCGCCGTGCCGTCTGGGCAAGGTGTGCCAGAACTGCGGGTGATTGGGCGACTGCGGCATACCCACCCGCAACTGTCTACCCAGGTCGACGAACTGCACCCCGGCCTGCACGGCCTGGAGGAGTTGATCGGACATTGCACGTCTCCTTCGTCTGCTTCGCGATGCTGTACCGAGTTGTGCCGTTCCGCTGAAAGAAACGATCTGACAAGCGAGGCTGCGGTGTGAGTCACACTATCATTGCAGGCATTCCTGGCGTGACCCGTTGACCAACCACGCTGCGGTCTCTACTGTGCGACGCATGCCGGAGCACAGATCGTTCCGCTCAGAGGAACACACCGCCCGCGTCGCGTCGCTCGCACGAACCGTCTGCGAACTTCGAGACGAGGCCCTGCCGACGCCACTCGCCGATCGCGCACGCTCGATCCTTCTCGATCTGTTCGGCGTCACGATCGCAGGAGCGCGCACGGCCGAGCTACGCGCGTTGTCGTCGGCCTGGCGCTCCGAAGCGGGTTCGGTCTTTCCGCTCGGAACGACCATCGGTACCACCGCGGCGACCGCGGCCGAATTGGACGCCATCGCGTCCTGCTGTCTCGAACTCGACGAAGGCAACAAGTACGCCGCAGGGCACCCGGCCGCGCATGTCGTCCCGGCGGCCGTCGCTGCGGCGAGACTGTCCGACACTCCCGTCGACGGGCGGGCGTTTCTTGCTGCAGTCGTCGGCGGGTACGAGGTTGCGGCCCGGTTCGGCCACGCACTGACCCGCGACCCCAGGTGGCATACCCACGGTCACTGGGGTGCGACGGGAGCAGCTGCAGCTGCCGCGTCCATCTGGGGCGCGGACGCCGAGTGCGTGGCAGGCGCGATCGATTCGGCATCGGCACTGGTCCACGTTGCCCCGTGGGGCGTCGTGCTGGACGGAAACTTCAGCCGGAATCTGTGGATAGCAGGCGCCGTCCGAGCCGGACTCGACGCGGCCCGTCTGTCGAGCGCAGGGCTCGTGCGCAATTCCGGTGCAGTTGCCCATAGCCTCGGCGACATCGTCGGAAGCCTCGATCTCGATGTGCTGACGGCCGATCTCGGCGACCGTTGGCTGCTGCTTCACGGCTACGCCAAGCGTCACGCCAGTTGCTCCTACACGCACGCCGCGATCGATTCGGTGCAGAGTATCAAAGCCGGTGCAACCTGGACCGCCGATGATGTCGAAAAGGTTCGCGTGCAGACACATTCACTTGCGGAGCCTCTGTTTCGCCGACACCCGACCACTCGGCTCGGAGCTATGTTCTCCCTCCCTTTCGTCGTGTCCGCTGCCTTCGTCACCGACGACATCGACGCCGATGCACTCGACCCGGGCGGTTCGGTGTTTCCCGACGCGGAACGGTTCAGCAGTCGAGTGGAGGTCACCACGTCCGACGAGCTCGACGCGCTCCTGCCACACCTCAGAGCTGCCGAGGTGACGGTGACTCTCCGCGACGGGGAGGAAATCAGCGCGTCGACGCCCAACCCTGTCGGCGACGTCGACCATCTTCCGATGACCTACGACGACATTCACCGCAAGATCACCAGGCTGATCGGCACCGATGCGGATCGTCTGGCACGCGTCGTCGAACGAATCCCCGAATCCCGCGACGTCGTGGCGCTGTTGTCCGACATTCAGTGAAGCAACTGCCGTGCGTGTGCTGCGGCCCTCTCCCCCGCCCGCACTGCACCGTCGATGTACCCGTTCCACACGTCGGACTGCTCGGTCCCGGCCCACACGAGCCTGCCGGTTCCGTGCGAATGCCCGTGGGTGGCGGTCAGAACGCCCGGCGCGACGCTCGGGATGCATCCTTCGATGTAAGGTTCTGCGCGCCAATCGACTTCGGTGAAGTAGGTGGGGTGTCGCGCCTCGTCGCCGAAGAGCTCGGCGAAACATTCGAGGACGCCGACGCGTCGCACATCCGGGTCCTGTATCTGCTCGATCGTCGGCGACGCGGGATGATCGGACACCGTCCCAGCGACGAAGGCCGACAGCACGCCCACTCGATCGTCGGCGGGTGAGTTGTCGAACACCACCGGTGCCGGACCGACGTCGGACACCGCTTGGCCGTTGAACCCGCGCGCACGCCAGAACGGCGTCGGATAGACGGCGTGCACCTTGATGCCGGAGTACTGCGCACTGAGCGCAATTCGGTCCCGCTCGATGGGCGGCAGTTCGGGCACCATGTCGATGTGTCCACGGTCGATGGGGCACATCGCCACGACGACCGCCGACGCTCGAAATTCGTGCCCTGCTGCCCGTACCGTCGCGGTGTTCGCGTCCCATTCGATCTGCTTCGCGGGCGTCTCGAGCAAGACACGACCGGGCATCCGGTCGGCGAGCGACGTCGAAATGGATTGAGCGCCGGTGATAAGGCGTCGGTCCTGGGCACCCCCACGCACCCCGATCAAGCGAAGCAGACCTCCTGCGCTGCGAATGTGTTGCAGCACACCGAGAAGCGACAGGTCGCGCGGATCGCCGCCCAGCGTCAACGCGGAGACTGCATCGAAAATGTGCCTCGCTGCAACGGTCCGCGTGTGCTCGGTCAACCATTCGTCGAACGTCGTCCGGTCAAGGCCTGCAGCTCGCGCCGACGTCCACGGCCGTTCCCTGTTCACCCGGGCTGCCAGCATCTGCAGCCTCGTGATCGCGATCGAAAGGTCGAGCGTGACGAGCGGCCATTCGAACGGGACCCCGACACGGCTCGTGGACGTACGTCCGCGCAGACGAAAGACAGTGCGTCCGTGAGTGTAGGTCGGCGTGGTCTCCAGACCGAGTTCGTCGATCAACTGCAGAACGGCATTCTGTCCCGGACCGAACCATTGCCCACCCCCTTCCAGCAGGACGCCGTCGGGCGAACGGACGGTGCGAGTACGACCTCCGACCCGGTCGGAAGCCTCGAGCACCAACGCGTCGATGCCGGCCTGCTGCAGCCGATACGCGCACGTCAGACCGGATACCCCAGCACCGATGACAAGAACTCGGCTGTCGTTCATGATGCACTCACCCCCGTGAATCGTCGGTTGAAACGCCTGGCTGCTTCTCGTGCGACGTACGTCAGTTCGGCGGACTCGTCGCCGTCCGAGTCGACGAAGTACAGGTCGAGCGCAGCTGCAACGCCGGGTTCGCGCCGCCCCAAGATCGCGAGCCCGTCCTCGATCTCGACCAACAATTTCGTACATCGGTGCGCTGAACCCCGGTTGGGTAACGGACCGTCGATTTCCGGGTAGAGCCCGACGAGGAACGCATGCAGGCGACCGAGCATGTCGACCGTGTCGCGGTAGCGCCGGCGCCGGTACAGCCATCCCCCGACGCCGAGCACCACCAGGCCTGCCAGGCCGGACGTCGCAAATACGATCAGCAACGCCAGTGCAACCACGTCGGTCGTGCCCTGCGGTGAACGGCCCACTCCGATCACCGAGGACCAGTGCGACAGCGGACGCCAGATGCCGTACGCGACCGCGGCACAGCTCCCAGCACTGACCAGCACCGCGGACCACCAGAGCATTCGGCTACCGGAAGACAGTAGTCGAGGACCGAGAAGCATTGCGCCCGCGCCGAATCCGAACGCGAATGCCGGACCGATCGCGGTCCAGTACGCCGCCTCGACCACCGATCCACTCGGGGCTCCGAGCACCACGATGGGCCTTCCCGACGCGTCGGCGACGAGCGACATCGCAGCTGCGAACGTCGCAAGCGCGACGTACGAGATCCACAGCACACGCACGCGCCCGCCTTTCTCACCCGAGACGACCAACCGCCACTGCAGCAGAAGAGCACACGTGGCCAACGTGCAGACGTCGGCCGACACTCGGGGAAGGGCCGTCCACGGTCCTGTCGGCATGTCCATTGCGTACGAATCGAAGATCGACGACGCTGCACCGAACAGCAGGGCAAGACCCGGCAGTCGCGACGAACCGTGCCTCGCTGCCCACGACACGAACGCCACACCGAGTGCGGCGTAACACAGGGCGGACACGACGAAGAGCGCTACGACCGTCATCGCATACGCTCCCTCACCAGTGCGTGCGCACCGGGTGAGTGAGCGAAGCCCACAGGCGGCCCGCCGCGGTCACTTCCGTGTTCGACTCGAGAATGCGCCGCAGCGTCGCTCGTGCGAACAACTCGGCATCACGCTCGGGACCGGTCGTGAAATCTGTACGACGCGCCGAGCATCGAAAGTTAGCCACTGCGTCGGGCATCAGGACCGAGAACTCGATCGGTTCGACGTCGTCGCCACGAGCGCTGTCGTGCCCGAGAATCACGTGTCCGACCTCGTGCAGGATCGTGTTCAATCGCGCGAGCCGCGGCAAGGCCTGATCGTGGACGATGACATCGCTTGTCTCGGAACGAAACAACGCACCGGCGACGCCGTACGGCAGCGCTGCTGACTCGACTCGCAATGGACGTCCGGTCACGTCGGTGACCTCGTCGCACAAGCGATCGATCGAGAACGGATCCGGAACCGACATTCCGCGGAGCAGTCGCTGCCGACGCAGACGCTTCATCGCTGCTCGTCCCCCTCCCCCGGATCCGCGGGCAACCCCTCCTTGATACGCATGAATCGGATGAAATCGATCACTTCGGACAGACGCGTCTCGGACAGATCGACCATACGGTGCGCCGCGGCGTGTATTCCGGGACTCGACTGCAGCCGCAGATAGTCGATTTCCCGGACACCCCGCTCGTACACGTCACGGTCGGTGAAGAACCTGATGTCCACACCGAACGCACGTGCCAGGCCCTCGGTATGACGCAACGACGGATTCTCCTTGACGCCGCTGCGAAGTTGGTAGAGATACGCCTCGGAAATCGGATAACCGAAATCGGTGCTGCGACGCGCGATTTCGGACACCGACCACCGACCTCCGGACGCCGAGGGCAATGTACGGAAGAGATGGTCGAGGCGGGCGGCGAAACTGTCTCCGTTCGCATCCGAGTTCGTACTCATGTGGCCCTGCACTGTTCGTAGTCGTTCGGTGGACGTTCGGTGAATTGCCACAGCATAGCCCGCAACTGTGGCACTCACCACAATTCGGCGACGATACGCCCTGACCAGGCACAATTCGCTGACCAGCCCGACGAAATGCCTTACGCCCCCGACGTACATCTGTACTACAGCACAGTGCTGCAGTAGATTTCTGCCCGCTCCAGCGGACGCGGTTCTCGCGTCCGTCCATTGTGTAGACGGGGGTTATACACATGTCTAATTCGTCTCGGCTGTTCGGCGTGAGCCACCTGGCGGAGTTGCCGGAGTTGGTTCGCGGAACGTTTCGAGAAGCCATCCGCATCATCGTCTGGACGACCGTTTTCGCGCTCCGCTACTACACGCGCCCGAAACGACTCAGAAGCGACGAGTTCATGGCGGGTCTACTCCGAGGATTCCTGCTACGGATGGGTCCGCTGTACATGAAGGCAGGACAGGTGCTCGGAACGCAGTCCGGGCTGCTGTCCAAAGATGCGACCGATCGATTCCGGTCCTTCTTCGCCGATCTGCCACCGATGAGCACGCCGGAACTGCGTGAAGTGCTCGACGAGCATTTCGGACGTCCGGTCACGGCCGTGTTCGCCGAATTCGATTGGGCACCCATCGCCGTCGGTTCGGTCGCCCAGGTTCACAAGGCCCGGCTGGCCACCGGTCAAGACGTCGCGATCAAGGTCGTCAAGGCGGGTGTCGACCTGCGGCTGCGCACCAGTGCGTGGGTCATCGGGCGCCTCGCTGCCATCGCCCACCGCGCATCGACACGAGCACGCAGCTACGACTTGCCCGGGCACTTCGCCGAACTTCGCCCTCTGCTGACCGGTCAGACCGACATGGTGGCCGAAGCTGCCCGCCAGAACGAACTCGCGGAGAACTTCCGCAGCCACCCGCATCTGCGCGTACCCGCCACTGTGGATCATCTGACGGGCCGCAAGGTTCTCGTCATGGAGTTCGTGCACGCGACGCCGGGCCCGGACTTCGAAACCGTGAAGTTCCCGCGACCGGAGATCGCCCGCCGTCTGCAGGACGCGTTCTATGCGATGTCGTACTTTCATGGCTTCTTCCACGTGGACCCGCACCCGGGCAATCTGATGTTCACGGACGAGGGAAAGATCATCGCGCTGGACTTCGGTCTGGTCGGCCGCCTCGACGAGAACGACAAATGGAATCTCGCGTCCTTCTACTACGCGTGCGTCAAGGGTCAGTGGGAGCTCGCCGTCGAGCGATGCACACGTGCGTTCGTCGCCGACCCCAGCCTTCTGGACGATCACCGAGCGGAATACGACGCGAAGCTGGAGGTCGTTCTTCGCCGCCACTTCGAGGAGACGTCGGCCCGCTGGTCGACGATGTCCTTCTTCGACGACGCGACCCGGCTGCTCCGCGAGTACAACGCTCGTGTCTCGACACGATTCTCATTGCTGGCCTTGGCCTTTCTGACGGGTGAGGGTTTCATCTCGCAGATCGATCCCGACATCGACATCTGGGCGAACGGGCGCACCTTCACCGATCGCTTCTCGCCGTACATGAGCGAAGAAGTCGCCGAGCAGTTCGATCGCGAGATCGGCGACCGGATTCCGAAATCCATGGCCGAGAAGCGCGATCCGGATCGTCGCCTGATCGCGCCGACCCACCTCGATCGGTTCGCACTGCCGAGCGCTTTCCCACTTCTCGTCAAGTCGGCGCAGGGAAGCGTTCTCTCCGACGTCGACGGCAACGACTACATCGACCTGTCGTGCGGATACGGCCCTCACATCCTCGGTTACGCGCATCCAGTGCAGACTGCGGCAATCGCCGAGGCCGCAACCGCGGGCTCGATCAACGCTCTCGGCAACGAGCCCGAGATCGCACTGGCACGGCAGTTGTCCGACGCGTTCGGCTCCGACAACCGTGTCATTCTGTCCAATTCGGGCACCGAAGCCGTCCAGATGGCAGTCCGACTCGCTCGTGCGTACACCGGAAAACAACGTGTGGCCAAGTTCGAAGGTCACTACCACGGTTTCTCCGATCAGGGACTCGTCAGTTCGTGGTTCCGCTACAGCGGTAGCGCCGACCGCCCGGAGCCGACGGGAACTGCAGGCATGGCGGCGTCGACCGTCTCGGAAACCGTTGTGCTCCAGTACGGAGAACGTGGATCGATCGACCGGCTCGTCGAATCCGCGTCCGACATCGCATGCGTTCTCGTCGAACCGATGCCGACGGCGATGGCTTCGTACGATCGTGCATTTCTCGAGGATCTGCGTCGCGCATGCGACACGCACCGCATCGTTCTGATCTTCGACGAGGTGGTCACCGGATTCCGCGTCGCATATGGCGGCGTACAGACGCTCGCCGGCATTCGTCCGCACCTGACATGCCTCGGGAAGATCATCGGCGGTGGCCTTCCGTGTGGAGCCGTCGTCGGTGATGTCGACGTCGTGTCCATGGCGAAGACTACCGAGGACCCGTTCGTCGACATCGAACGCCAGGCATTCCTCGGCGGCACCATGAGTGGCAACTCGATCACCGCCGCAGCAGGGTCGGCGACGCTGGCGTACCTCGACGAGAACCGAGAGATCTACGACGACCTCGAGCGCAGGACGGACTGGCTCACCGACGAACTGCGGGATCGCGCAGCGGGACTGTCCGTGCCGTTGTCGGTCAGGGGATTTCGGTCGATCTTCTCGTTGACGTTCGACTACGCCAAGCCCAAGCGCGTCCGAGATCGGCTGGCGGGCTCCAACATCAAGGCCAACATCGCGCTGGCGTACTACATGCGTCGACACGGGGTGTACATGCCCGAACTGCACACGATGTTGCTGAGCGCAGCGCATTCCGACACCGACATGAAGGTCGTGGCGGAGGCGTTCGGAAACAGCGTGTCCGACATGTCCGCAGCCGGCTTCTTCGCCACCTAGATCGCAGGCGATCCGTGAACAACCATGTGACGTCGACTGTTTCGGTCACGGCGGCCCCACCTGTCTCGCTTCTCGACAGGTGGGGCCGCGCGGTCGCCCGCCGTGCCCGCCTCGTTCTGGTCCTCGCCGCGCTCGTACTCGCGGTGGCGGGTGTGTCGGCAGCGACGATCGAGCAGAAACTCGGTGCACCCGACTACACCGTCGAAGGATCGCAGTCAGCGGCGGTCGAGCAAGACCTCGCACGCATGTTCCCTGCGCTCGGTAGCGAACAACAGGCAGTCGTGTTCGTGGCGGAGGACCCCGAGACGACCGTCGACGATCCCTTCTTTCGCGCTGCCGTCGAGCGGGTGATACGTCCTGTTCGTGAGCACCCTTCCGTCGCATCGGTTATCACGCCGTACGATGCGGCCGGCCAGGGTCAGGTCGCGGCGAGCGGTACCGTCGCCTACGTGGCGGTCGCCATGGACGGCGGACCTCCCGATCGCGCGCGGGCAAGCCGAGAACTCCAGGAGACCGTGTCGAAGTACGGGGCGGGGACCGGCGTCACCGCAGTCCTCACGGGTGCGTCGGCTCTGTCCAACGATCTGGCCGACGTCGAGGTCGCCGACCAGCAGACCGCCGAGATCATCGGCCTTCCCGTCGCTCTCGTGGTACTGCTGTTCGTCCTCGGGGCTTTCGTTGCCGCCGCGGTACCACTCGCGGCTGCGGGCGCTGCCGTCGTTCTGTGCACGGGCGTTCTGGCCGCGTTGACATCGATCTTCCCTCTGAGTCAGTTCGTACTCGTCATCGCGACCGTGCTCGGCCTCGGAGTCGGCATCGACTACGCGCTGTTCGTCGTCAGCCGCTTTCGTGAGGAACTCGCCACCGAGTCCGTCGAAGGAGCGGTGGGGCGTGCACTCGCGACGTCGGGCCGAACCGTCGTGACATCCGGCGCAATCGTCATCGTGTCCGTCGGCTCGCTGGCCATGATCGGCGCACATGTCTTCCGCGAAATAGCACTGGCGGCAAGCCTCGTCGTGTTCTGCGCGGTCGTCGTTGCCCTGACTGCATTGCCGGCTGGCCTCGCGCTGCTCGGCACACGCGTCGCGAAGGGGACACTTCCCGCGATGCTGCGTCCGAGAAAGTCCGACGGGTCATCGAGGCGATGGGAGGCGTGGGGCCGTGCGGTACTGCGCCGGCCGTTGGCCTTCGGAATTCCGGCCTTGCTGTTGCTGGCGTTGACGGCCGTCCCTGTGTTCAGGATCGAGCTCGGCATGGACCTCGGTTTGTCCTCGCTCCGTGACACACCGTCCGGCCACGGTCAGCACGTTCTGCAGGAGTCGTTCTCGGCGGGCAGCGTCGGCCCGGTCCAGATACTCGCGTGCGGGCGAGGTGCGACCGATGAGGCAGACCTGAATTCACTCGCGGCCCTCACCCAGTCCGTAGGCAGCGACCCGGACGTCGCGTCGGTGGTGTCGTTGACATCCGTGCTCGACGATCAGTTCGGCGGACACTCGCCCGCTGATCTGGACCGCCTCGTATCGGCGCCCACAGCAGCACCCATCGTCGACGCGCTCGTGGACACCGACCGCACGTGCTTCTACCTCCAGGCGGTGACCTCCGTTGCCATCGACTCGTCCGACGCGTCGGCGACAGTGGAACGAATACGCGGACTTGCGGACGAGAACGATCTCGACATCCTCGTCGGAGGCGTGACCGCGCAGTACACAGACCTGGCGACCGTCACGGTCGACTCGCTCCCACTCGTCGTCGGCGTAGTGCTACTGATGTCGTTGGTGTATCTCGTCTTCGCGTTCCGCAGCATCTTCCTTCCGGTGAAGGCGGTCGTGTTGAACGTTCTCGCGACGTCATCCGCGCTCGGTGCCACCGTCGCGATGTTCCAGTGGGGTTGGGGCCAAGGAATTTTGGGCTTCGACAGCCCTGGGACGGTGCAGGCGTTCATTCCGGTCGCGCTGTTCGTCCTCCTCTTCGGACTGTCGATGGACTACGAAGTGTTCCTCGTGGAACGTATGCGTGAGGAGTGGCAGAAGACGAACGACAACGACCATGCCGTGCTGACGGCCCTCTCGCGTGGAGGTCCTCAGATCACGGCAGGCGCAACTATCATGGTCGCGGTCTTCGGCGCCCTCGTCGTGGGCGACGTACTCGAAGTCAAACAGTTCGGCTTCGGGCTCGCGATCGCGGTGCTTCTCGACGCCACCCTGGTGCGCATGGTCGTCGTGCCCGCCGCGATGGCGGTCGCCGCGTCGGCGAACTGGTGGTTCCCCGGACCGCGTCGACGGGCCGACCTGACTGCCGAGCCGTCGGACACACGGGAGCTGACAGACGCGTCGGGAAGCCGGTGACGACAGCTCGGTAATCTGGACCCGTGACGTTCATCAAGCTGTGCGGGTTTCGCGATCGGTCGACCCTCGACGTCGCGCTGTCGTTGGACGTGGATGCGATCGGCTTCGTCTTCGCACCAAGCCCACGGCAGATCTCGGTCGAGGATGCGCGTCCTCTCGTCGAGCTGACGCGTGGCCGCGCCGAGCCGGTGGGCGTATTCAAGGGCGCGACCGTCTCCGACATACTCGCGACGGCGTCCGACGCCGGATTGCACACGGTGCAGGTGCACGACCTCGCGGGAAGTGACGATGTCTCACGCCTGCACGACGCCGGGCTCACGGTGTACCGCGCAGTTACAGCCGGAGCCGACTACACCTCGATCGGCGAGGACGATCTGTTGATCGACGGCTCGACAGCCGGCGCGGGCGAGGCGTGGGACTGGGACCGTCTGGAGCGTCCGGATCGTCCGTGGATCCTCGCGGGCGGGCTCGGCGTCGAGAACGTTCGTGAAGGCATCGCGGCCACGGGAGCAGCAGGCGTCGACGTCTCCAGCGGGATCGAGTCGTCGCGCGGAGTCAAGGACGCACGATTGATCAAGCGGTTCGTCGCCGAGGTTCGGCGGTAGGAACGAAGCCGGGGCAGGCATCGATGGTCCGTGGCAACCGTCTATTGGCTGCCACGGACCATCGAAGCCACTGCCGGGTGGGCAGATTCGGATCAGCCCGCAGCCGGCGGGGCTCCCATCTCACCTGCCGGAGGCTGTCCGCCACCCGGAGCACCCATTCCCCCGCTCGGGGCACCAGCTCCACTGCCCGGGGCACCTGCTCCGCTCCCGGGACCTGATCCTGCCTGCTGCGTCGCGCTACCCGCGTAGTCGTTCGTCGGATCGCGGTAGATGGTGTGCACGTGGCCCCATCCCGACGTCGTGACGCCCGAGACGTCGGCACCCGCCGAACCCTGCTGGGCTGCGAACTCGATGTAGACGTCGGGTCCGGAGATCTGGAAGTAGATGCCGTCACCCTGGCTCATGTCGTACGTCGTCGCACCCGACCAGTTCACGTAGGTGGTGTCGAGCGTCGCCTCGATCTCCGTGAGTGCGTCCGACGTCGTTTCTTCGTCGGCCAGACCTGCCCAGTTGGCGATGACCTCGAGGAGGAGCTGCTTCTGATCGTCCGTCAGGTCGGCACCGGAAATCCCTGTGCCCGTTGGGTAGTCGCACGTGCTGCCAGGTGCGCACACCATGTTCGCGACACTGGTTCCCTGATACAACGTCGCTTTCTGCTCGTCGGTCAGACTGTCGTAGAACGCGAATGCGTCGGTGTAGATACCGTCGAACGGCTGCACCTCGTTGCCGTCGGCGTCGGTGTAGACGGCGGGCTGAATGCCCAGGTGAGTCGGCGCGAACGTCACGGAGTCCTCGGTGCCGTCGAGGGTTGCGTTGACTCCGAGGTGGTGGCCGCCGAACTGAACTTCCCAGGCGCTCGAATCGGACGGATCGCCGAAGAACGCGATGTAGTACTGTCCCAGCGATTCCTCGGTCGAACTGCTGTTCTCGTGAAGATACTCGTCACCACCCATGATGCCGGTGACCGTCTCGTACCCCTCGTCGCTGAGCAGCGCCTCGAGCACGTTCAGCGCCGCGGCCTTCTGCTCGTCCGTCAGATCGGCCAGGTTCAGCCCAGCGCGATCGACGAAGGTGACCGGGAAGTTGGACCACGACGTCGTCTTCGTCTCGTCGTCGAAGGCGTACGTGACCTGCTCACGCTGCTCGTCGGACAGTGTAGCCAGAAACGCTTCGGCGGCTTCCGTTGTGGCGGAGATCGTTTCGGCCGTCGTGGACGCGTCGGTGGAAGTGGCGGTGGTGGCCGTCTGCGACGTGGAGACCTGCTGTGCTGCGGCCGTCGTCGTCGCGGCGTCGGTGGCGTCGCTCGCGCAGCCGCCGAGAAGGAGGCCGCCGGCGAGGACCAGCGAGGCCACGGCAACTCTGCCTCGTGTGCGACGTGTCGCGGAAGAACTTCGAATCATCATGTGAATGACGATATTTGCCGTTCCTGCAAGAACCCTGTGAGCCAGCTGGATGCCAGCCGGGAGTTCGGCAGCGTCGTCGGACCCGGACTCGGACGGTAATGTTATGCTGCCCTAACTTGAGACACCGGTAAGGGGCAGCAATTGCGGATTCACACGTGGATGACGAGTACGACCATAGGGTTGCTGGCGGTAGCGCTGGTGTCGTGCAGCTCCGACACCGATCGAGACGCCATGAGCGACGAATCCATCACCATCGAGCACATCTTCGGCAGCACGACGATCGACGAGACACCGAAACGCATTGTGACACTCGGGGTTTCCGATGCCGACGCAGCCATTGCCCTCGGCACGGTCCCGGTCGGCAATACCGGCTACTCGTTCTACGAGACAGGACTCGGCCCATGGACCGACGAGGCGGTCGGTGACGCGCCGCTCACCCTGATCGACTCGGATTCCGAACCGAACCTCGAGCAGATCGCCGAACTTGCTCCGGACCTCATCGTCGGTATCAACGCCGGTTTCGACGAGGACGTCTACACGAAACTTTCCGACATCGCGCCGACGATTGCGCGCCCCGCGGGCACCGCGGCGTACACCGTCAGCCGGGAGGACGCGACATCCACCATCGCCACCGCCCTCGGCGTCCCCGAACGCGGTGACGAATTGAACCGCGAGACAACCGAATTGCTGAACCAGGCCAAGTCCGACCATCCCGAATTCGCAGACATGACCGGCGTCGCCGTACTCCCCTACGACGGTCAGTACGGCGCGTTCCTACCCGGAGACGCACGCGGGCAATTCCTGAACTCGCTGGGCCTCGAAACACCCGAGGCCATCACCAGCCAGGACACCGGCGAAAGCTTCTTCGTCCCGGTATCGGCGGAGAACATCGGGATGCTCGACGCCGACGTCGTCCTGTTCTTGGGCACCGACGAGAACGTCGACGTCGTCGCCGAGAACCCTCTGTTCGGCACTCTGCGTGCGGCACGACAGAACAACGTCATCGCGACGTCGATAGACCAGCGCGGGGCGATCACGTACAACTCGGTCCTGTCGATCCCGTATGCAATCGACACGTTGGTTCCGAGGATCAGCACGGACTGATCGCGTGGACGGCGGCGTCGACGACACGCCGGAAGCTGATGCGTTTTTGATGGATTCGAGGCTGTCGAATCCGGCCCCGGGTAGCCCAGAATGTGAGTTACTTCGTTGTCGGCGCCAACTCGCCCCGGCGACGAACGAGCGCTATCCGGGAGGCGACAGCCATGGACGAACAACTGTCTCCGATGGCTGCCGAGTCATCTGGCACCGGCGGTGTCGACACCGTAGCGAGTCGAACTGACTCGTCCGCGATGCCGACCTGGGTTCATTCGATCGCCCTGCGGCACTGGCATGCCGTTCCTGTCTATTTCCAGCTCGCGACGCAACTGCGAGACCTACACGAACAGGGCGTCATCGCTGCCGGAGAACAGCTTCCGCAGCTGCACCGGCTTGCGTCGTGGGTCGGCGTCGGCAAGAAGACCGTGCGCTACGCCGTCGCAGTTCTCGTGGACGACCGGCTACTGCACCGCCGCGGTGACGATTTTCGCTTCGCCTAGATCCGCATTTCGGGACGCGCGCCCCGGGTGAATACAGTGAATTCATGCAGCCTCACCCCGACGACGACACCGCTACGCGCACCGCTCTGATCACCGGCGCATCTCGGGGCATCGGCAGAGCAACCGCTGTCGCGTTCGCCGCAGCAGGCTATCGCGTCGCAGTGCATTACTCCTCGGCATCCGCAGCTGCCGAGGAAACGCTGGGGTTGCTCGACGGCTCAGGGCACGTCGCGGTGTCCGGCGATCTCGCGTCGACGACGGCAGGACCCGGCATCGTCTCCGGCGCTGTCGACCGACTGGGCCGGCTCGACGTGCTCGTGAACAACGCGGCAGTCGGACCCACCGAGCACAACCGTCATCGCATCACCGAGGACCCGTTCGAGCAGTGGGAAGCGGCTTGGCGAGACATGGTGCAGGTCAACCTGATCGGCACCGCGCACCTCTCCTGGGCCTTCGCGCGCCACCTCATCGACAGCGGCCGCCCCGGGGCCATCGTGTCGGTGGGATCGCGCGGCGCGCTTCGTGGCGAGCCGGACTACCCCGCATACGGCGCAGGCAAGGCCGGACTGCACGCGTTCAGCCAGTCGATGGCAGTTGCTCTCGCACCGCACGGCATTTCGGTGACTGCCGTCGCGCCCGGCTTCGTTTCCAGTGAACGCCAGCTGGGGAAGCTGAACGGACCCGCAGGCGACGAGATCCGAAGCCAGAGCCCGTTCGGTCGAGTCGGCACACCAGAGGAAATCGCGTCGACCATCGTTCATCTCGCCTCCCCCGAGGCGGCGTGGTGCAGCGGAACTATCGTCGACATCAACGGAGCGTCGTACATTCACCCCTAGTGGGGATGCTCTACCTCGGAGACGCCAACTGCGCGCGAATTGTCACCGTGCCGTCCGCATCGCGCGTCGCCACCGCGTGCGCGTCGTAAGTGCTGTCTCCCAACGTCAATCGCATCGGCGCACCTTCCCCGAGAAAGTTGCGCCACCAGGTCTTCGCGTCGGGCATGACGCACCCGATCGTGACCGTGTCGCCTTCTCGCCGATAACCCACGACGAGAGTGAACTCCTTGCCGGACTTGCGCCCGGTGTAGGTGACCTCGGCCATCGACTCCTTCAACTTCGCGCCGACCGGGCCACCATGCCGAAGCAACGGAACGACGCCCTTGTTCACCACATTCGCAACCGTCCGAAAGATCTGCCCGCCGTCCACCATGGTCGACTCCCTCCGTCGCCGCCCAAGAGTACCGACATGTGGGAAATCCGGGGCCGAGACTTGCATGTAGAGCCCAACTAGTTTCATACTTCAGCTAATAGTTGTAGTACTACAAGTATTGGACGCATATGACCGAGTTGACCAAGCGGCACCGTTATCTGGTGTTGGCGATCTGCTGCATGAGCCTGTTCCTCGTCAGCATCGACAACACCATCGTGAACGTCGCGCTGCCCTCGATCCGCACCGATTTGAACGCGTCGGTGTCCGGACTTCAGTGGATCATCGACGCGTACACCCTCGTCCTCGCTTCGCTCTTGATGCTCGGCGGTTCGAGCGCAGACCGGTTCGGACGCAAGAGATTCTTCATGATCGGCACCGCGACGTTCGTCGCTGGTTCGCTGTTGTGCAGCATCGCGCCGTCGCTCGCCTGGCTGGTCGCGTTCCGCATGGTGCAAGCCGTCGGTGGCTCGATGATGAATCCCGTTGCGATGTCGATCATCACCAACACCTTCACGAATCCGAAGGAACGTGCAGGCGCCATCGGCGTGTGGGGTGGCGTCGTCGGGATCTCGATGGCGGGTGGTCCACTGATCGGCGGGGCGCTCGTCTCGTCGGCCGGGTGGCAGTCGATCTTCTGGGTCAACGTTCCGATCGGGCTCGTTGCACTGTTCTCGACCTGGAAGTTCGTGCCCGAATCCAAAGCCGCACACGCTCGCCGTTTCGATCCCGTCGGCCAGGTTCTCATGATCGTTCTGCTCGCGAGCGTGGTGTTCACGATCATCGAGATCCCGAGCAAAGGATGGTCGTCGACACCCATCCTCCTGTCTGCATCGGTGGTCGTACTGTCCCTGATCGGGTTCCTGTACGTAGAGACTCGACAAAACGAACCGCTGGTCGAACTGGGCTTCTTCCGATCCGTCCCCTTTTCGGGTGCCACGATCATCGCTGTCTGCTCGTTCGCGTCCCTCGGCGGATTCCTGTTCCTCAACACGCTGTACCTGCAGGACGTACGTGGATATTCGCCGCTGCACGCCGGGCTGTACACGTTGCCCATGGCGCTGATGACGCTGATTCTCGCGCCGGTCTCCGGACGGCTCACCGGATCTCGCGGCCCCCGAACGTCGTTGGTCGTGGCCGGAATCGGATTCATCGTGTCCGGAGCACTGTTGACTCGACTCGGTCCCGACACACCGTTCGTGTGGCTTGCGCTGCCGTACATCGTGTTCGGCATCGGATTCGGAATGGTCAACGCGCCGATCACTAACACAGCGGTATCCGGGATGCCGCGCAGCCAAGCAGGCGTCGCGTCGGCAATCGCGTCGACCAGTCGTCAGGTCGGACAGTCTCTCGGTGTCGCGGTCGTCGGTTCGATCGTCACCGCCGGGATGGTGGGCAGCTTCGCCGACGGCTTCGTCGACGCGGCCCGCCCCGCCTGGTTCGTCCTTCTCGGAGCCGGTGTGGTCGTGCTGGCATTGGCGGTGGTGACGACGGGAACCTGGGCGCGAGCCACGGCGGAACGCGTCGCCGAACGGGTGCCACAGGAGGTGGCGTGAGCACCGAGGACGTCTGGCGCGACATGCGCACGTTGATGTTCGATGTAGCCGATCCGCACGGCGCCGTCGTTGCCGCAACGGGCGTCAGCTTCTTTCGGTGCAAGCTGTTGCGGCGGCTTCAGGCCGGCCCGATGTCCGCTGGTGCGCTCGCGGAATTACTGGGATCCGATCCTGCCTACGTCTCGATCACCCTACGTGACTTGGAAGCCCGCGGTTTCCTCGTGCGCACGCAGGACCCGGAGGATCGCCGTCGACGATTCGTGGAACTCACCGACGAGGGACGTCACATCGCCGCGTGCGCCGACCGTGCCCTTGCCACACCCCCGGAGTCGTTCTCGGCCTTGTCCGACGACGACCTCGCGAGCTTGGGACGCATCGTCGCCACACTGCTCGAATAGGCCTCCGATCAACGCTGCTGCTGACACCCGCTGTCGAACATCGTCGCCATCTGGACATCCGTCGACGTGAATGTCGGTGCGAGGTAGCGCAATTTACCGATCAGTGACTTGGGCAGCGCGTCGAGCGACATCGGATACGTGGAACCGTCGTCAGGGCTCTGCGCGTAGATCGCGAAGTTGGCGGCACCGTCGGCGTTGAAACCGCCGTACGTCTGCAACGCCTTGGCCACCATCTTCTGGAACGGCGTCAGCCCCAGCGTGTCGAGATTCAGATTCGGGTCGAGCTGAATCCTGACCCCTTCCGGGACCCCACCGGACACCGTTCCGTCCGAACGTGTTGCCGGATAAAAGAATTCCGACGAGTTGTTGGGTATCGCGAAACGCAGCGCATGGTCGATGACGCCGGCCCTGACGTCCTGAGGGGTGATCATGCCGGCGACGTACGACAGTTCACCACCCGAGTGCGCCGGCCCGCTCGCGTGTGCACCCGATCCCGTGTATGCCGGGTAGCTGGCCTGAGCGATTGCGGTCTTGTTGCTCGCATTGAACGCCTGGAATTCGTACAAGCAGCCGTTGCTCTCGTCGATGATCGACAGATGCGCGTCCGCATCCGGCGTCGGCTTGTACGACGACAGGTACGGAACAGTGATGGTCTTGTTCGAATTGGTAACTCGCACAGTGGTCGTCGGCGTGCCTGCGGGCGCCTTGTAGATGCCGGTGCTCCACTGCGACGAGTTCACGTTGATGGCATTGTTCCGAGAGTCGTTCGCGACCATGGTCCGCCACGTTTCGCTGTTCGGATGCACGATCGCATTCGATGGAATCGGCTGGTTCCAGAAGGAATTGGCAGCGAAGTAGTTGCCGTTGTTCGATGCCGGACTCGTTCCCGCCGGAGTGATCGAAAAGTGCTGATGCCCATTCTTCGTCGGGTTCGACACCGCGACCGAGACCGTATGAATTCCGGCGGTGACGTTCGTGGTCGTGTGGTAGCGCCCCCAGGTCTGGTTGGGCCAGTAGTCGATCAACGGCTTACCGTCGATCTTCGCCTGCACTCCGACGAACCCGGTTTGAGCGTTGACGTTGTAGGTGCCCGACGTCGGGAAATCGATGGAACCGGTGTAGAGGACCGAAAAGTTACCTGCGTTGACGCCCGGGGCGGGAGACTGTGCGTCCCAGGTGTTTCCGACCGAGTACTCGCACCGACTCGTCACCGGCGTGCCGGTCGCGGTCAGATTGTTGTAATACGACGCGAGGTACATGTTGACTCCGCATTTGCCGGTGTCGACGGGCGGCGTCGTGGTCGGGGGCGTCGTGGTAGTCACTGGTGGCTTGGTTGTCGTGGTCACCGGGGGCTTCGTCGTGGTAGTCACCGGCGGCTTCGTCGTGGTAGTCACTGGCGGCTTCGTCGTCGTGGTCACCGGCGGCTTGGTTGTCGTGGGGGCCGCGGCGATCGCGGTCACGGAACCGATGTATGCGTTACGGTCACACAACGACCCGTATCGGTAGTCGTTGGTAAATGTGATTGCAACAGAGTGATTTCCAGCCGCGAGCGCCGTCTTGATGGTGTAGTTCGCCCAGATCCCGGACAGCGTCGCGGTGCCCACCGCTTTGCCGTCGACGGCGACGGACACTTTGGCCGCGCCCAGGCAACTGTCGCCACGCGCGCGTAGCGTCAATCCCGTCGCCGACGGGGTGGTCATCTGAGCCGTCGCGGTCGACTGGGACCACATTCCCAGTGTTCGCCCACCTGGGGCAGCACTCTCGTCGAACACCGCGCCGGACGTCGCCGGCGACAGCACGAAGGCAGGCGCCAGCGCGACAGCGTCTTGGGCCACGGCGTGCGGCGATCGAATCACCGCGCCGGCCACCAGGGACAGAATTGCGATAGGGACGAGCGCAAAACGGTTCATCTATCCGCCTCGGTAGGAATACCCCAATGGCATCATGAACCCCAGTAGTTAACAATAGACACAGAGTTTGTCTTGGTGGACGTACGGAACCGACTGGTTGCTCTTCGGCTGTATACCGACAGATAGCTTTTTTTGCGCGAATTATCCCGAGATTCGTAGGTCATGGAATCGCTTGGCCTGCTTAGCAATACGAAATACTTCGACGGTGGCAGGCCGAGACCGAACCCTGAAGGGTTTCGCGTGCGCGTCGATTCCGCGCTCTACGCACCCCGTACAGCAGACACGGCGCGGCCCTCCCTCGACGGACTACCGCGACGCGCGTCTGGCCCTGCACCGGGTCGTATGTCCGATGCAGGGCTGGTGTGTAGTTGTGTGCGGCGACCGGTCTATGTCGGGTCGTTCTGTTGCGGTGGGCCCGTTCTGCTCCGGGCACCTGGTCTGCTGCGTGGGCTTCGGTTCGATGGCACGGGTCGCCGGAACGGGTCGACGCTGGCGGGTGGGATGAATTCGGGATGCCGGTCGGTGCCCATCACCACTTCCCAATCGGAGTGGTGCAGCATCCGGTGGTGGTACCCGCACAGCAGTACGAGGTTGTCCAGGACAGTGGGTCCGCCATCGATCCAATGCTGGATGTGGTGCGCTTGCGTCCACGCTGGTGGTTGTGTGCAGCCGGGGAAGGCGCACCCGTGATCGCGTGCGACCAGTGCTCGACGCTGTTTGCGGGACGCGGTCCGTTCGGAATGCCCGTGGTCGATCGGTACATGATTCTGGTCGAGAAAGATCGGGTGAAGTATGCAGTCGCAGGACAGACGACGTGCGGTCGTGACGGTGACCGGCCCGGTCCACGGCAGCCAGCCGACACCGGCGTCGTCGATCAGGTCACGGTAGAACGAAGTGTCCCGCACCCGCTCGTGCGTCGACCCAGCATCGTCGGCCCCACCGAACTGCTGTGCCTGATCGAAGTGCTGCGTCTCATCGAATTGCTGGGCCCAGGCGGTCCAGTGGTCGGCTTCGTTCCAGGTATCGCCGTAGGACAGCAGCTTGACGCGTAAGTCTGCGGACACGGTCGGGTCCCAGCCCCCGGTGATATCCCAGTCGACGGGCACATCGCAGCTATTCAGCCCGGCGATCGCTTCCTCGGCGAGGAGCCGGTGCAGCGCGTCGTCCCAGGCCGTGTCCCAGCAGTGTCCGTCGGCGTACTCATCGTCGGCGGGTTCGTCGTCGTAGCGCTCGTGTGGTTCGTGGTTGCGGGTGCGGTGTATGTCGGCGAGGTGGTCGGCGCGGATGTGCAGGTTGATGTGCGGCTTCTCTCCGCCCTCGGTCGGGCCTGTGCCCGACGCGAGATAGCGTTCGACGAGTTCGGTGAATCCGTCGGCGCGGCGTTTGGCAGGGGTTCGTGGGTCGGGGGTGCCGTCGTGTGCGGGAACGGGTTTCGACAGTGCCGACAGTGCGGTAAGGAATTGTTCTCCGGTGGCTGCGTCGAGGTCGGCCTTGACGGCGACGCGGCCGTTCAGCGTGGTCGACGCGTACAGGGTGTTGCGATCGAGGTCTTCGGACGGCGGCGGATCGTCGGAGTCGAAGATGTGGTCGATAGTCTTTATGCCGTCCCGGACGACGTCCCGGTTGGCGCGTGGACCGGTCGCTGCGGCGACCAGGGCAGCCAACGCCGGTTCCATCGCCTCCTCGGGCATCTTCGCAGGCGGCTTCTCGCAGAAGTTCAGCAGCATCACCGCCAGGTCGATGGGCATCGATCCGGTGTAGAACGCGTCGGCGACCGGCTTGTGGTGTTTCAGTCCGCGGGCCAGGGCGAGGATCCGGCCGGCTGCGAAGTTGTCGAGCAACGTCGACGCCACCAGCCACGGCCGCACATTCTTGAATCCGAGGACTTCGGCGGGAACCCTGTCGTCGATCGCACGTACCAGACGGATCCGTTCGATCTCCAAATCCTGAATTCTTTGCGACAACGCGACGGCATCCTGAAGAAGTTCACGTTCGGACCTGCGCCACGTCTCGTCCGACGAATCACCGGTCACATCACCGATATTCGCGTCGATCGTGTCAGCATCCCCGCCCATGGACCAATACTATCGAACGCATGTTCTAACCGCAAGGTCTCTGTCAGGCAGGTTCCCTCAGCACGCCGACGTGCCTGACCGTTCCGGACAAACCTGGAAGCTCGTTCACCGGTGACCAGGTCCGCAGTCCGTCCGAGCTGTCCGAGTAGAGGTACTTGTTCTCGGTGTACTTGTCGAGATAGATCCGCCAATCCCTGTTGGGCAGCTGAACCACCGCAGGCCCTTCGACGAACGACCCCCAGTTTCCGGGCGGCACGAACGTGTAGGGCCCGGCCAGGGACGACGAGACTGCGTGTTCGACGACCTTCGTCGTTTCGTTCTTGGTGAACGCGTGATAGGTGTTTCCGACCTCGACGACAGTCGTGTCGATGTGGTCCGCCCCGATCCCGGCAAGCGGCACCGGGAAACTCCACGCCGTGAGCGACGGATTCAACGCCGTCATCAGGTAGGGCACGAACCCGCCTCCGGTCGACAACGAGACGATGACATTCACGCTGCTGCCGTCGACGAACCACTCCGGCGCCCACGCCTTGGTGGTGAACGGCGACAACGACGGGCCGTCCGACGACCCTGCAGATCCCGTGAACCCTGGCAAACTCGCGGAACCAGTCCCATCCCCTGTGCCCGGCAAGAAGGCACAGCAGAACGGAACCGGGTAGTTCCCCATCGGCGTCCAGCTGACGCGATCGACGCTGCGCGCGAAACCGATGGTTGCCCCGCTGCCGGTGGTGTACGTCAGGTAGTACGACCCGTCGGTGTGCCGGAAGATACTCGGGTCACGCACCAGCCCCGACTGCGGCCGGAACGCACCGAGCTGGACGGGCGCGAACTGCGTGCCGTCTCCGGACTCGTACACGTCCATGTCTCGGTCGTTCGTGTTGCTGAACGCCACCATCGTGTATCGCCAGGCGGGCGGTTCGGCGCCACTGATCCCCTGCCCCGAAACAAGCAAGGCGACGACGGCGAGCAGCACGAGACCTATCGAAAGGCGGGACCCCCCGGTCTTGTTCACCGAAGCAGTATGGCTGAAAAGCGCTCGGTACGGGCGGGTTCGGGCAGTGCGCTCTGCGCCGATCGCGCGATCAACGCGTCGAAACCAGAAGGCCCCGACGCATCGCCTCCAATCCGACGAACACCACGCCGGCGATGACGACGTGCATGAGTGACAGCATGACGGTGGAAGCTGCGTCGAAGTCGGCCGAGATGGTCATTGCGATCGTGGCCAGCGGCGCGATCACGCCGACGACCTGAGCCACCCGCACGACACCGACCCATCGCAGCGACACGAGCGCAGCCAGCCCCATGCCGACGACCATCGGCACGACCGTCAACATCACTACACCTCCGGGCGCGACGGCCATGGTCTCGCCCGCCTCTGTCAGTTCGAACGATCCGCCTGCGGCGAGCCCGATCAGCCACAGCACGAGGTTGGCCGCGAGCGCGGCGAGCACCGAGAAGAGAACTGCCTGCCACCGAGAAAGCGACAGTGAACGAGTGGGCGAAGCCGAGATCGTCATGATGAAGTCCCGTCGTTGGTGGGTTGCATCGAACTTGTCGACGGATCCGACTCGGCGGGATCGCGGAAATCATCGGACACCGTGAAAAGTCGCGCGTAGTCGCACGGACGGGTGCAGGCATCCTCACGTTCGGTCGTCGCGACTGTCCCGACGAGGCCTAGTCGAACCGTTCTCGGAACGACGAACTCCCCGCACGCCCGGTTCGGGCGTGCGGGGAGCGTCGGGCACTGTCAGTTGTTCGACGCGACTGCCGGATAAATCGGGTACTCGATGCCCGACAGGTACTGCACCGTACGCACGACCTGGCTGGAGTAGCCGAATTCGTTGTCGTACCAGACATAGACGATGGCGGTGTCACCGTCGACGATCGCAGCATTCGCGTCGACGATGCACGCGGCCCTCGAACCGATGAAGTCGCTCGAGACCGCGTCGGTTGCGGCCGTGTAGTCGAGGTTGCGGCTCAACGGGCCCGTCAGCGACGCGAGCCGGAGCGAATCGAGCACCTCACCCTTGGTGCTCTCACGCTTCAACTGCAGGTTGAGGATCGCGACGGAGACGTCCGGCGTGGGAACGCGGATCGAATTTCCGGTGATCTTGGCCTTCAGCTCGGGCAGCGCCTTCGCGACGGCCGACGCTGCACCGGTCTCGGTCAGCACGAGGTTGAACGGCGCCGAACGTCCACGACGGTCCGCGTTGTGGAAGTTGTCCAGCAGGTTCTGGTCGTTCGTGAACGAGTGGACGGTCTCGACGTGTCCGCGCACGATGCCGAATGCGTCGTCGAGCGCTTTCAGCGGCGGGACGATCGCGTTCGTGGTGCACGACGCGCACGAGAAGATCTGTTCGTCGGGGTTCTGGGTCAGATGGTTGACCCCGTGCACGATGTTCGGGACGTCACCCTTGCCGGGAGCAGTGAGCAGAACCTTGGCGATGCCGGGACGCAAGTGCGCGGACAGCCCGTCGCGGTCGCGCCACTTACCGGTGTTGTCGATCAGAATCGCGTCGTTGATGCCGTGTTCGGTGTAGTCCACACCCGACGGGTCGTTGCTGTAGATGAACTTGATGACGTTGCCGTTGGCGATCAGCGCGTTGTTCTCCACGTCGATCTTGATCGTGCCGTTGAACTTGCCGTGAACCGAGTCGCGTCGGAGGAGCGACGCACGCTTGGCCAGGTCGCCTTCCCCACCCTTGCGCACGACGACGGCGCGCAGATTCAGCCCTCCGCCCGATCCCGACTTCTCGATCAGCAACCGAGCGACGAGGCGACCGATCCGGCCGAATCCGTAGAGCACCACGTCACGCGGCCCGGCGTGCGGCTCGTCGGGGTCAGCGCCGGTGACCTCGGCCAGTTGTTCCGCCGTGAATTCGGGGACCGACAGACCACGATCGTCGGCGTGGTAGGCCATCACCAACAGAGCGAGATCGATCTTCGACGGCCTCAGATCCAAGTCGGCCAGTGCCTGCAGGAACGGGAACGTCTCGTCGACCGACAGCTCCTCGCCGCTGATCTGCCGAGCGAAGCGGTGTGTTCGAAGAATGCTGATCACCGACTTGTTCACCAGCGACCTGCTGTGCAGAAGGATCGTCACATTCTTCGCGCGATGCAATGTACCGATGATCGGGATCATCGACTCTGCGATCGCTTCCTGGGCATTCCAACGGGCGAGTTCTACTGAGGACACGAGGACATCCTAGGTTCCCCGGATTTCGCCTCGCCGTCGCATCCTCGAAACGTACGAGCGGAACATACTCCGGCGTCGAAGCTGTTCGCACGGAGTTCGACCGACCGGAAATCCTGAATCAATTCAGTCGGAATCGGCTGTTGCCGTAAGAATCTGCGTCGGATCGACACGCTGCACGGACGAAAGAATCGAGCTCGACGGTGTCGTGGTGGTGTTTCCTTCAAGCTCGTGACGGGTACCTGTCGCGGCATGACTTCCACCGACGACCACGCAGCCGGAATCACGAAGGTTGCCGAGCTGATGAGCGATTCGAAGCTGTGCATGTTCACCACCATCGGCCGCGACGGGCATCTGCTGTCTCGACCGATGGCGCTGCAGGAGACGGAGTTCGACGGCGACTTGTGGTTCTTCGCCCGCAACGGTTCACGCAAGGTCGAGGACATTCGTGCCGACGATTCGGTGAACGTCGCATTCCAATCCGGGACTGCCTGGGTGTCTTTGTCCGGCACCGCGGAGATCGTCGTCGACGATGTCGCGAAGAAGAAGGATTTGTGGAACCGAGCTGCGGCCGCTTGGTTCGACAACGGGCCCGAGTCCACCGAGGTCGTGCTGATCAAGGTTCACGCGGAAGGTGCAGAATATTGGTCGGCGCCGGGTTCGAAAGTCTCCACACTCATCGCCTACGCGAAATCCCGCATCACCGGCGAGAAACCGGATGTGGGAAGCAATGACACCGTCGACCTCTGACCGAAAGGCGAACGATCCATGACGACCGAGCCTTCGGGCAGGCAATTTCATGCGCAGGTGACCCGCGATGGGCATGTGACGATCTTGACAGTCAGCGGCGAACTCGACGTATCGACCGTGCGCAATCTGGCAGACACGGCGCGGCCGGTAGCCGAATCGGCAGAGGCCGGCTTGGTCGTCGACCTGTCCGACGTGCGATTTTTGGCGTCGAGCGCGATCACCGAACTCGTTCGTACCCACGAGCATCTGCCGGCCGCTGCGACGATGGCGCTCGTTGCAGTGAACAATCAAGTTGTGCTGCCGATTCAGCTGAGTGGTATCGATCGAGTCATGTCGACGTTCGCGAGCATCCCTGCCGCGGTCGACTACATCCGGGACAGAGCTCAGGCGGCTCGGTCGTGACCGACACCGCAATGGACGAGCCCGGATTGGACCCCGACCGCTGGACACACACCAGCCCCGCCGTGCCGGACGCCGCCACCACGTTGCGACGTCGTGTACGCAAGTGGGCAACAGGACTGAAGGTCGCTGACAGTGTCGTCGACGCCATCGAACTGGCGTCGTACGAGGCACTGGCGAATGTCGTCGAACATGCCTACGCCCGCTCCGAAAGCAACGGCGGGATGACGCTGACGGCCACCCACGAATCGCACGTGCTCACCGTGACCGTCTCCGATACAGGGACCTGGCAGCCACCCACCCCGACACCCGACCGCAGCCACGGTCTCGCACTCATCGAAGCAGTCAGCGACAACCTCGACGTCGACAACACCGACGACGGCACGGTGGTGACCATCGTCTGGAGTCTGTCGGAACCCGCGTCGTCATGACCGCCCCGGGCGGTCCCGAAAGCCTTTCGGCCGAGGGGATCTCGGAGTTCGTCGACGACGCTCCCTGCGGGATCGTCGTCGTCGACGCGGACTCGGAGGCCGTTCTGTACATCAACACGACGCTGCTTCGCCTCGTGAGACGCGATCGCAGCGATGTGATCGGATTGCCTCTCACCCGGCTGTTCACCGACGACAGTGTCGAGACGCTATCGGTTCTTCTGGCGGTCGCGTCGCACTCCGACGGCGCGTCGACAGGGGCCGCAGCCGATTTGGCCGCACCCGACTCGACTCGCGGTAATCCGGTGTCGCTCATGGCCAACCACCGCATATCGGCGAGTGGCGACGCCGCGGTGGTCATCTCGGTTCACTCCATGGGCGATCACGTCGTACGAGAAAATGCCTTGATCTCGGACCGCGACACAGCGCACGCGGCGCAGATCGACGCCGAAGAAGCTCTGGGTCGAACTCGGATCGCGCTCGACGAGTCCGAGGACGCCAGGAGAGTCGCCGAGGCGGAGCGAACGCAGGTCCAGGTTCTCGCTTCGACCTTGCAGCGAACACTGCTTCCTCCCGTGCTGGTGGCACCACCCGGCATGGAAGTGGCAGGCTTCTATCACCCCGCGTCGCTCGACGAGGTGGGCGGCGACTTCTACGACGTCTTCCCGTTGGACGACGCCACCTGGGCGTTCTTTCTCGGCGACGTCAGCGGCAAGGGCGCAGGGGCGGCTGCCGTCACATCGCTGACCAGGTATACGCTGCGCGCAGCAGCGGTGTTCGACCGCGACCCGATCGCCGTCCTGCACAATCTCAAATCCGTTCTGCATCAAGAGTTTCGGGGTGACGATCCCCGATTCTGCACAGTCGTGTACGGAACGATCACCCTCGGCGAAAACGGTGTCGTGGTCCATCTGGCCAGCGGAGGACATCCTCCGGCGCTACGGCTACAGGCAGATGGCACGGCGGAGTACGTGCACACCCGCGGCGGCCAGCTCGTCGGAGCGTTCGCGTCCGCCCACTTCGTTGCGGCGACTGTGGTTCTGCGGCCTGGGGACGTCTTGGCCTTCTACACCGACGGTCTCACCGAAGCTGTTGTAGGGCCCGGTCGGGCTCGGTACGACGACGACGGTGCACTGCAGACTTTCGCGACCGAGGCCGCGCCCACCAGTGCACAGTCGATCATCGGCCGTCTGGCCGAACTCCTCGACAGTTTCGGTAGCGGTCTGCAGGACGATGTGGCTCTGTTGGCGCTCGGATTTCCTGCGACACTGGACCATTGAGACCGCGCCTGTCGCGCGACCGGTCAGGTCGAGGCCGAACTCGCACGCAGCGAGGCATCGATGGCCTCCGAACTCAACACGCGGTCGGAAACCAAAGCAGCGCAGCCGATCACACCGGACTGGCCACTGTGCATGGTGGCCCTGATGGTCAGGTTGCGAGTGGCCAGCGCCGTCGCACGTCCATACACCGTTTCCCGCAGTCCTGCGACGAAGATGTCGTACGACTTGGCCATGTCTCCGCCCAGTACGAGAATTTCCGGGTTGAGCAAGTTCACTGCGCCGGCCAATGTTTCGCCGATGTGGCGTCCGCTGTCGCGGATGAGCCGTCGAGCTTCGGCATCGCCGCCGACCGCGAGATCGACGACGTCTCGGATATGTCCGACGGAACGCCCTTGATCCTGGAGCGCGTGAACCAGAGCCCAACCGCCCGCTATCGCCTCGAGACAGCCCGAGTCTCCGCAGCGACATGCCACTCCCGCAGCTGCGGCCGTCTTGGTATGCCCGAATTCTCCTGCAGCGCCCAGCGATCCGCGTTGTAGCACTCCGCCCGCAACGATCCCGGCACCGAGTCCGGTCGACGCCTTCACCAGCAGAACGTTCTGGAAGTGTTCTCGGGTGCCGCGTCGTTCGCCCAGTATCATCGCATTCGCGTCGTTGTCGAGAAAGACGGGCGCGGAGGTCAGTTCGCCGAAGTAGGGCGCCAGTGGAACGCCGTCCCATCCGTGCATGATCGGCGAATCGAGACTGCACCCACGTACCGTGTCCGCGGTACCGGGTATGGCCAGTCCGACTCCGAAGATTCGGTGGCCGGTACGTCCCGCGTCGTCGATCAGCGCGTCGAACCGTGTGGTGATCTGCGGCATCAACTCGTCGGGCCCGACGCCGATCTCCTGGTCGACGGTGTCCCCCGCCAGGAATTCGCCTCCGACGGTGAACACTGCGAGCTGCGAGCGACTGCGCCCGATCGCGGCAGCGAGCACGATGCCTGCGTCGACATCGAACGACAGTCGCGCAGGCGGTCGACCGCCGGTCGACCGATCGTCCTCGGACTCGACGACGAGTCCGAGCGCACACAGCGCATTGACACGCGACACGACGGCCGAACGCGACAAGCCCGTGTGCTTGGCCAGATCGGCGCGGGTCGTCGCAACACCGTCACGAACGAGCGCGAACACGTCACCCGCGGTGGCAGAAGGCGCGCTGGGTCGCGGTGTTCGCATGAGGCCATTGAACCAACTGAACCGGCCAAGAGCAACATACTTACGACTTTCAAAAACATAAGTGGGGTTGTTTCACGGTTGAAGTCGTTCTAGGGTGGTTCACCGAGGACCTGAAGGAGGAGCAATGACATCAGTGAGAGTCCGAGACGTTCCGACGAAGACCGTATGGCTGCCTCCTGCCGTGACAGAAGAGTGGGACTGGCAACTCCACGGAAAATGCCGCGGCCACAGTTCTTCCCAGTTCTTTCATCCGTACGACGAGCGTGGGCACGCGCGGGTGCGCAGAGAACAGGAGGCCAAGGCGATCTGCACAGGATGCCCGGTGCTGGAGCAGTGTCGTTCCTATGCGCTCAAAACCCGTGAGCCGTACGGCGTGTGGGGCGGAATGTCGCAGACGGAGCGGGCGGACTACCTGAGGGCGCAGCGCAAGACAGCGTAACGGTCGCGGCCCCTCGGGTGGTCAGACGACTCGGTCGGTTGTCGCAGGCACCGGACCAGTGGTCGCCCGCACCACGAGACGGGGCCTGAGAACGGTCGACGCCGCCTCGGCGCGGTTGTCGTCGAGCCGTTCGACAGCTGCGCGCACCGCCCTGACAGCCTGCTCTTCAGGCCGCTGGCTGACCGTAGTGAGATCGATGTGCGCCATCCGGGCGAGGGTGCTGTCGTCGTACCCGGTAACCGACACGTCGCGGGGTACCGCGAATCCACTGCGCTGCAAAGCATCCAGAAGACCGACGGCGCTGAGATCGTTTGCTGCCACGATTGCGGTAGGGCGTGACCCCGGGGAACCGAACAACTCGTGGACGGCGCTCGGCGCGCAGTTCTCGGTGAAGTCACCGTCCACTACGCGCTCGTACTCGGCGAGGCCATGCCTGCGCATCGCGCGACGATACCCAGCCAATCGATCGTTCGCGATCGATCCGGAGCCGCCGGTCAAGTGAGCGATTCGGCGATGCCCGAAGTCGACGAGATGATCGACGACGTCACTCATGCCGGGCGAATCTCCGGCGCGCACGACATCGACACCGGCCCCGGTGACGCGACGTCCGACGGATACAACGGGCACCCGCTCGGCCCACTGGGTCAGCGACTCCGCGGGGGCTTCGGGTCCGAGGAGAACGACAGCCTCGCATCGGAAATCCAGAAGTGTCTCGATCACCTTGGACTCGGGGTGCGTCGACGTGACGGCGCCGAGAACTATCTCGTACCCGACCGTGTCGGCCGCAGCCACCATGTGCTCGACCATCTCGGTGTGGAAGGGGTTGCGAATGTTCGTCATGACGCCGATCAGATGCGTGCGTCGCAGGGACAGCAACGCCGCGGTGCGATTCGGGCGATAGTCGAGCTCGGCGGCCACCTCGAAAACCCGCTCTTTGGTCTCGGCGCTCGGGCCCGGTACCCCTCGAAAGATCATCGAGACGAGCGCCTTCGAGACACCCACCCGATCCGCGATGTCCTGCATCGTCACCGAACGCCCGTTACCCATGCGCCCTCCTTGCTTCGACGGTTCCGATCACCGCCTACGCCGCCTTGACATGGCCGTGACCGGTGTCTCATAGTAGCCGTATTAGACCGGTCAAATAGATCGGACTAAATGTGCAACTCCCCACGACAGAAAGCATCACGCTCATGAGACAGGACTCCATCGGCGTTGCCGTCATCGGCGGCGGAATGGCAGGCCGCGCCCACGCAGCCGGATACCGCATGGCATCGACCCTGTTCGACACCGACCGTCCCGACGTACGGCTCGTCGCGATCGCCGACACGAACGAGGCCATCGCCGACGACACCGCCAAGCGCTACGGCTACGAACGTGCGGAGTACAGCTGGCAGGCCATCGCCGCTGCCGACGACATCCAGGTCGTCAGCGTCGTCGTCGCCAACCACCTGCACCGCGAGATCGTCGAAGGACTCCTCGCCGCGGGCAAGAACGTGCTCTGCGAAAAGCCCCTCGCCGGTTCCATCGCCGACGCTCAGTCCGTGGTCGCCGCAGCAGCGTCCGCGACCGGCATCGCCTCCGTCGGCTACACCTACCGCCGCTCCCCCGCGGTCCAGGCGATCGCCAACGAACTCGAAGCCGGCCGCCTCGGCGACATCGTCCACTTCGACGGCCGTTACCGCGCCGACTACTCCCTCGATCCCACCGGACCGATCACCTGGCGCTACAGGGGCGGCCTCGGCACCGGCGCCCTCGCCGACGTCGGTAGCCACCTGATCGACCTCGCCGAATTTGTTGCCGGACCCATCACCTCGGTCCGCGGCGCACAGTTCTCCACCGTCATCACCGAACGCCCAGTCCCCGTCGGCGTCACCTACGGACACACCAAAGCCGAAACCACCGGCGAGATGGCTGCCGTCGAGAACGAGGACGTCGCCACCTTCACCGTGCAGTTCGAGGGTGGGTTCGTCGGAACGTTCTCCGCTTCCCGTGTCTCGCACTGCAACCCGGACGGACTGTCGTTCGACGTGTTCGGCACGAAGGGCTCCGCGTCCTGGGCACTCGAGCGCGCCTCGGAGTTCCACATCTCCACCACCGACATCGACGACACGGTCAACGGCCGTCGTCAGGTCATCATCGGACCCCAGCACCCCTACATCCGCGGCGGCCTGCCCATGGATGCCGGCGGCGTCGGACACGGCAAGGCGGAGTTCTTCGCCTATCAGGCGCGTGCGTTTCTGGACCAGGTTGCTGGAATCCAAGGTTTGCCCGAGCTCCCCGACTTCGCGCACGGCCTACGCGGCATGCAGATCGTCGCCGCCATCACCGAGTCGGCCGCAGGCAACGGCATCGCCGTCAAGATCTGACAGTCGGGGGGTCCGTCCCCAGCAGCCCCGAAACGACCACCACCGCAGACTCTTACAAGGACTGACAACATGAAGCTCGGCGTCTACAACGCAATCCTTCACGACAAGACCCTGCCCGACGCCATCGCGACGGTCGCTTCCCTCGGGCTCGAAGGCATCGAAATCAACTCCGGCGGCTTCCTGCCCCCGAACCACCTTCCCGTCGACGACCTCCTCGCCGGAAAGATCAGCCCCGAGGAGTACCTGAAGAACTTCGAGGGCACCGGCGTCTCCATCGCCGGCCTGAACTGCAACGGCAATCCCCTGCATCCCGATCCCGAGGTCGGCCCCGAGGACGCCGAGGACCTGCGCAAGTCCATCAAGGTCGCCGGACTGCTCGGCATCGACCGCGTCGTCACCATGTCCGGGCTGCCGGCAGCACACGAGGGCGGCACGTGGCCGGCATGGCACGTCAACACGTGGGATTCGGGCTACCTCGACTCCCAGGACTACCAGTGGGACCAGGTCGCGGTCCCGTTCTGGAAGGAAATCGACGCCCTCGCCCGCGAGAACGGCGTCAAGGTCGCCATCGAGATGCACCCGCAGAACCTCGTGTTCAACCCGCCGACGATGAAGCGTCTGGCGGAGAAGGGCGGGCTGACGAACGTCGGCGCCGAAATGGATCCGTCGCACCTGTTCTGGCAGGGCATCGACCCGGTCAAGGCCATCGAATGGCTCGGACCGCTGGTCTTCCACGCCGCCGCCAAGGACACCCGTATCAACCCGAACTGCGAGATCTACGGCGTCCTCGACGACCGCTTCACGCGCATCCCTGCCGATCAGAACCCCACCGGTCTCGGCGGCAGGCACGTGGTCAACAAGTGGCCCGAGGACTCCGCCTGGGACTTCGTCGCCGTCGGCGAAGGACACGACGTCGAGTTCTGGACCCGCTTCCTGCGCGCCCTGAACGCCGTCGACCCGAACATGGCCGTCAACATCGAACACGAGGACACAGCCTACGGTCCTCTCGAAGGCCTCCAGATCGCCGTCGACACGCTGAACAAGGCCAAAGCTGCTCTCTGACAACGACATCCGGGCGCGGCATCTCAGCCGCGCCCGGGTGAGTCGTTTCCCAGGCGTGGACAGACGACCGCCCTTTTCCTTCGCACGACTCTGTTAGGCAACGTACTTTGCGTTCTTACCACCCGCATTCCGAGCCGCGACGGACGCGTACGCACGGCTGGGCACGAGAAGGGTCAGGATGGCGCCGACTACTGCCGGTCCGGCAAAAGCGAACAGTTGCACCGTCGTTCCGGCCCCCAGGGCGATGAACACTCCTCCGTAGGTCGGCCCGGCGATCGCACCGATGCGTCCCACGCCCAACGCCAGTCCCAGTCCCGTCGCACGGGTCGACGCGGGGTAGAAGCTACCGATGTAGGCGTTCAGCATGATCTGTGTGCCGGTGGTGCCGATTCCGGCGAGTAGCACCAACAGGTAGATCACGGCGAGCGGAGGTGTGGTCGCGACCGTCATGAGAGACGCTGCGGCACACAGAAACAGCACGGTGGTGACCGGCTTGATGCCGAACCGATCGGCCAGGATGCCGCCACCGAGCCCTCCGACGATCCCGCCGATGTTCAGGACGAGCAGGAACGAGAGCGCGGCGCCCAGCGGATAACCGGCCGACTTCATCAGGGCCGGTAGCCAAGTGGCTACTCCGAACAACACCAACAGACACACCAGGGTCATGCCCCAGAACAGCAGCGTGGCTCTGGTTCGTCCCGGCCCGAACAGTGCCCGCAGCCCCATGTTCCGGGTGGCTCCGCCCGCGGGCTCCGGCTCTGCGACCTGGAGCTCGAAACGTGCGGCAATCGAAGCCGCGACTTCGTGTTCGCCCCGTGACACGAGGAATGCGGGAGACTCCGGGAGGAATCTCGTCATGACGGGCAAGAAGATCACTGCGGGAACGATTCCGGCAACGAACATGGCGCGGAACCCGAAGGCGGGGACCAACCACAGCGACAGCAGTGCCGCGAGGATCCCGCCGACGCTTGTTCCGACGAACGCCAGTGCGACCGATCGGGCACGTTTCTCGGGGCGTGAGAACTCGATGAGGACGGCCGCCGCCGTCGGCATGAGGACCCCTGCACCCAAGCCGACGAAAAAACGGCCGATTCCGAATACTTCGGGACTCGGAGCGGCAGCACAGACGCCCATTGCAACCGAGAACGTGGTGACCGCGCCGAGCAAGCTCGCCCGCCGTCCCCACCGGTCGGTGACGACCGCGGCCAACAGAGCTCCGATGAGCATGCCGACGCCGGACAGCGACCCGAGAACGCCGACCTGGGTTGCGTCGAGGTCCCACGGTTCGTAGGAGAGAAGCGACGGGACGACGGTGCCGTACATGAGGAGGTCGTAGCCTTCGAGGATCAGCGCGAACATGCATAGTCCGCCGACCACGGGCACAGCAAATAGGCTGCGGTTCGTCATCGATACTCCCACTTCGAGATGAAACTTGTTGTCATCGGTCGAAGCGCTCGGTAAGCCACGCGCCGATGTCGGCGGCGGCCAGCGAAGCACCGGTAGGTGCGCCCGGGGTGATCGGTCCCCCGAAATGGGTTCCCGCGACCGCGACGGTGGTCTTGTCGACCGAACCCAAGGCGTCGAACATGACTTCGGCGTCCTCCGGGAAACACGCCTGATCGCCGGTCAATTCGACGAACAACGACGGCACCACGACGCCTGGGGCGCATCGAACGAAATCCGCGTTGGTAGACAGTCCCGACCATGTGGACAGCCAGGCGTCCGGAGTGGACAGACGCCCGAACCCGACGAGCCCGTAATTGGTCAGGTCCGGCCGACGGCCGAACAACGACCCGTACGGCCGGTCGTTCGGACTCAACGACAGATCCATGAACCTCGGATCGGCGTCCGTCCGGTGAACGGTGAGGATTCTGGGGGCGAGGGCGGTTCGGCGGTCGACGGGGTTGCCGCTGGTCTTGAACCGTCGACGAGCGTCCGTCGCCTCGGCGACGCGGTCACGCGCGACCGCGTCGAGACGCTCGATTCGCTGTCGCTGTGCTGCGCGATACCGTTCGAGGAATTCCGCCGAGTACGAGGAACTCTCGGGCGCCTCGGCGAAACCGTTCGCCGGATCGAACGGATCGAGCGCCGAATCCACCGACATCGGATCCGACTCGTCGACGACCGACGGGTCGATCAACCGCAGCAGCAGAGCGCCCTGGCCGGGATGCGGTGCCATGAACAGCGCGCCGTCGGGGGTCGGCATGTCGGCCGACGCAAGGTCGATCGGCCGTCCCGCCGGGGTTGTCGTCAATCGCTGCGAGGGCGCGAGGCCGGCCTGCTCGTGATAGAACGCGAAGAGCGTACCGCCCCCCGAATGACCCAACGTGACAACGTGATCGAATTTCTCCTGCACGAAGACCTGCCCCGCGGCGACGTCGAGAAGCGCCTGCTCGTGTACCAGGGACAGATCGTTGTTGACCGATCGGGTGCCCTGAGTCCACACCGCGTACCCGCGAGCGAGCAGCTCGGGAACCAGAACGTGGTGTGTCAGGTCCTGCCGTGGATGCATCAACGTGACGACGATGCGCGCGCCCGGGACGGTTCGTAGGACGCCGCTCACTCGGGCATCGTCGGCCGTCCGCAACTCGTGTACCGACGTCACGGTCGAGCGCGGCGCCTCCGCGGCATCGATGTAGCGGCCTGCGCCCAGCCTCGAACTGGTCGAGGTCATAGCGCGTCGACCCGCATCGCGTCCTTGTCCCACTGCAGAATTCGGGACCGATGCAAACCGGCGACACCGGAGTACCAGACTGCGTGTCTGCAGCCGGTCGCTCGGCGATCTATCACGATCTCGCCAGCGGATCGAATACGAAAGTACGGTCCGATGCGATCGATCTCCACCGCCGAATCCTGGCCTGCGACAGCGGCGATCGCGGTGTTCTCGGGAACATCCAGAACGAACAAAGTAGTCATCGAGTACCGACCTCTTCGGGAACCCAATCGGCTGCGCGTTCGACGATCAACTCAGCTTTGCGCGTCAACAGGTTCGCCATGCTGGGGTCGGGGCCGCGCACGACGTCGATGAGAGCGTCGATCGTCAGGTTGGCGTCGAGATCTTCCTGCGGGGTGACCGGACGCATCGCCCTCGTGATCTCGATCATGTATCCGTTGGGATCGTGCGTGTAGATCGACTCGATCGTCTCGTGCTGGATCTGCATCTCGACAGGCCATTCGCTGCCGTCGAGACGGCGCCGATACTCGAGCAGATCGTCCTCGCTGTCCACGTGGATCGCGAGGTGCCTTGATCGGATGAAGAAGATCGGCACGTCCTCGGTGAACCGCGAGTACGAATCCCCCTGTGGCCCACCGTCGAACGGTTCGAGTCCGAAGTAGTAGAAGAAGGCGAGTCGGTCGTCGTTTCCGATGTCGAAGAAGAAATGAATGAAATCCGGGTGCTTCTCCGGGCCCCAGCCTGCTGCGCAGATGGAGTGCACGACGGGGAAACCCAGGACGTCGCGGTAGAACTCGACCGTCGCGGCCGGGTCGAACGTCGGGTAGGCGACGTGGTCGACGCCTTTGACCTTGTGTGGGAGGGACATCTGATCTCCTTTCTAGAGAGTTACTGCCGCGTCTGCTCGAAGCAGGGACCCCGCGTCGGGCAGATCGACGGGTAGGTCGAGTGCACGAAGCAGGCTGTATGCGCCTGCGGTTGCTGCCGACAGAACCGGAATTCCGAACTCGTCTTCGGCTGCCTGAACGAGCGGCAGCGACGGCATCTGCACGCAGGCGGAAATGACGAGAGCGTCGACACCCGTCAACTCCAGCGACCGCGCGGCATCCATCACCCGCGCGCCGGGGATGCAACCGACCTCTGCATTGTCGGACACCTCGAGTGCGCGCCAGTCGACGATGTGAAAGCCTTCGGCTTCGAGGTACTCGACGACTTTTTCGGCCAGCGGCTTCATGTACGGCGTCACGAGTGCGATGGAGGTGGCCTTCAGCGCGTTCAATGCTTCCACCAACGCGCCGGCACTGGACCTGACGGCCGCGTCGGACCCTCCCGTCGCCAGTTGTTCGGCGACGAGCCCTTCGACACGCTGGTGTTCGCCGGGACCGGCAGCCATCAGCGCGACCAGGCATGCGTACAGGATCGCGTCGACGTCGGCATCACCCAGTTCGAGAATGCACCGCTCACGTTGGGCATTCATCGCACGCAGCTGTTCCGGTGACACGGCCTGCATGCGCATACGGCTGGAATGGAACGAAAAGCGCGCATCCGAGTGCCGCGCCAACAGCTCCGGCATCTCGGTCTCGACGGTCACATTGGAACTCGGTACGACGAGTCCGATGCGGTGAAAACTCATGGTGTGCCCTTCGAATCGAAGAAATTTACGCCAATGACGAGTATTCGACGTCAGCGACGATCAGTCAAGCCCGCCCCAGCTGCGCCATCCCGACCCGGCGGGCAATCAGGCAAGATCGCAGGTGGTGATCCCGCTCACGTTTACTACTTGACATGTTTTCGTCAACGTCGAATACTCGACGCAGACGTAAGCGGTGTTGGAGCACGCACTCACACCTCTCGGGCGTCTTCGACTCGGACCTAAGGAGCACACCGACATGACCTACGTGATCGGAGTGGACGTCGGCGGCACGTTCACAGACGCAGTACTCGACGACGGATCCGGTACCGTCGTCGCAGCCAAGGCACCCTCGACCCCGCCCGACTACTCCCAGGGCGTCATCGACGTGCTGGAAGTTCTGGCCGCTCAGCTCGACCTACCGGTTGCCGAGATGCTCGCGAACACCCACCACATCGCGCACGGCACCACGTCGTCGCTCAATGCGCTGGTCATGGGCAACGTTCCCCCGGTCGGCTTTCTGACCACCAAGGGACACCGCGACTCGATCTACATCATGAACGTCGAGGGCCGGTACCTCGGCCGGTCACCGGAGCAACTGCAGAACGTGCTCGGCCAGAGCAAGTCTCACGGCCTCGTGCCCAAGAAACATGCCCTCGAGGTCACCGAACGCCTCGACCGCGACGGCAACATCGTCGTCGCCCTCGACGAGGACTCCGCGCGTGATTCGATCCGCCGGCTCGTGGACGACGGCGTATCGGGCATCGCCGTATCCTTGCTGTGGTCGTTCCGGAACCCGGTGCACGAACAGCGAATTCGTGAACTCGTGCACGAGATCGATCCGACCATGTTCGTTTCGCTGTCGTCCGAAGTAAGTCCTCGCATTCGCGAGTTCGCCCGCAACGCAACCACGATCATGAGCACCCAGATCGGTCCGGGGCTTCGCGACTACCTCGGTTCGCTCGAAGAGAAGCTGCGCGCGCTCGAACTGGCCGGTCCTCTGTTGGTCATGCAGAGCAACGGCGGCGCCGTCGCTGCCGCCGAAGCACCGAACAATGCCATCAGTACCGTCGGTTCCGTTCTCACCGGTGGTGTCGTCGGGGCGGTCTCGCTCGGCAAGCAACTCGGGCACGAGAACATCATCGCCACCGACGTCGGCGGCACCACTTTCCTCGTGGGACTCGTCGTCGACGGAGAGCCGGTACGAGCGTCCAGCACCATCATCAACCACCATCCGATCAACGTGCCCACCCTCGAGGTGCACGCCATCGGATCGGGCGGCGGCGCGATCGCGTGGGTCGACGCAGGCGGCAACCTCCAGATCGGACCACACAGCGCACAGGCGGTACCGGGCCCCGCATGTTACGGCCAGGGCGGAACCGAACCCACCAACGCCGACGCCAACCTCGTCCTCGGGATTCTTCCCGAACGCGGATTGCTCGGGGGCCGAAAGGCTCTCGACAAGGAAAAGGCACGCGAGGCCATCCGGCGTCGCATCGCCGAACCGCTCGGGCTGACTGTCGAGGAGGCCGCCGCCGCGATCTACGCCGTTCAGAACGCTCAAACGGGCGACCTCCTCCGCAAGACCGTCGTCGAAGCGGGCCACGACCCACGAGATTTCGTTCTCTACGCCTTCGGCGGTGCAGGACCAGCGCACTGCGCCGGATACGCAGCCGAGGTCGGAGTCAAGGAAGTTATCGTCCCGCTCGGACAGGTCGCGTCGGCCTTCTCGGCCTACGGCCTGGCGTCGTCGAACATCGTTCTGGCAGCGGAGTTGTCCGATCCCGCAGCCATGCCACTCGATCCCGCCCGTGCAGAACAGAATTTCGACGGCCTCGAGACACGAGTCCGTGAAGCGCTCGGTCGACAAGGCCTGAAGTTCGCCGACATCGAGATCGAGCGCGAGATCGACATGCGGTACACGATGCAGCTCGCCGAGGTCGCGACGTCGATACCCGCAGGCAATCTCGACGCCGCGAGCATCGCTCACGCGTCGGACCTGTTCGAGATGCGGTACGCGGACCTGTACGGCAAGGACAGCGGATTCCGCGAGGCAGGAATTCAAGCCATCACCTACCGCGTACGCGCCACCGGTGTCCTCCCCTTCTCCCCGACACTCCCGGAGCTGAAGTCCGCCGACTCGGCCGACTCGGCCGACGCACGCATCGGATCACGGCAGGTGTGCCTCGACGGTCGAATCGGCTACGTGGACACCGACATCTACGACTACAGCAAGCTCGCCGCAGGCCATGTCATCAACGGTCCCGCGATCGTCGAGGTCCCCACCACGACTGTCGTCGTTCCGCATGGCACCACAGGCACCGTCGATCGCCTCGGCAACCTGAACATCGTCGCCCAGTAAGCACCCAGGAGCATTCCCATGACATCAGCGATTCCCGGCTCGGAAGTGTTCTCGAGTCGACCCGTCGACCCCGATGCTTTGTCCCGTTCCCTTCCGCCGAGCTTGCCGATCCATACCGTCACTCAGGAGCAGATCGACGATCTCGATCCCTTGACGTACGAGGTCGTGCGGCACAGGTTGTGGTCGGTGACGGACGAGATGGGCGAGGCACTCAAGCGTATGTCCGGCTCCCCCATCGTCACCGATGCGAACGACTTCGACTTCGCCATCAGCGACGAAGTGGGACAAGAGGTTCAGGTCGGTCTGTACAACACGATGCTCGTCGGGGCCGTGGACTTGGCGATCTATTGGACGCTGCAGAACCGAGCCACCAATCCCGGCATCGAAGAGGGCGACATGTTCCTCTGCAACGACCCGTGGGTCGGCGGTGGACTGCATCAGAGCGACGTCATCGTCTACCAGCCGATCTTCCACGACGGCAAGCTGTTCGCGTGGACGAGCGCGATCTGCCACGAGCCCGACCTCGGTGGCTCCGGCCTCGGATCGTTCGACCCGTCGGCGAAAGACGTCTTCTCCGAATCACTTCCGACCCCACCTGTCAAAGTGGTTCGCGGACACGAACTTCAGCGTGACATCGCCGACCTGTGGGTCAGGCGGTCACGAGTGCCCATGCTCGTCGGCCTCGATCTGCGGGCGAAGATCGGCGCCAACACCGTCGGACGCAACCGTATGCTCGCCGTCATCGAACAGTACGGCGCCGATACCGTCAAAGCCGTCATGAAGCGCATGATGACCGACGCCGAATCGCGCCTCCGCTACAAGCTTTCATCGCTTCCCGACGGAACGTGGAAGGCGACCGGCTACCAGGACCAGTCGAGCGTGGGTGATCGCGACGTCCACAAGATCACCGTCGCGATGACCAAGACCGCCGATCACCTGACGTTCGACTTCACCGGGACGGACCAGCAGACCGGCGTCATCAACTGCACCTACGCAGGTATGCGCGGCGGCGTCATGCTCGCCCTGCTCCCGATCCTGGCCGGTGACATCCCGTGGTCGGCAGGCGGGCTGATGCGTTGCTTCGACTTGGTGTCCGAGGAAGGCACGATCAACAACGCGAGCTTCCCCGCTGCGGTCAGCCGAGGCCCCATCGGACCGGCCTGGTTGACCGGCAATCTCATCGCCGAATGCCTGTCACAGATGCTCGACAGGTCCGTCGATCTGGGCAAGAGCGTGCAGGCCGCATGCTGCGGCACATGGGACACCGCCGTGATCGCCGGCCTGGACGAGCGAGCCGAACAACCGGTCCCGTTCCTGAACATCATGATGGAGCCCATGGCGGGCGGGTACGGGGCGCAACCTACAGCCGACGGCATGGATACCGGTGGCCTCTTCTGCATCCCGATGGGCCGCATCCCCGACACCGAAATGACCGAGTTCCTGTACCCGCTGCTGACGCTGTGGCGTCGCGAAGAGCCCGACTCCGGCGGCCCGGGACGCCACCGAGGCGGTGTCAGCGCGTCGCTCGCGGTGACACCCTACGGAACGTCGCTGCCCATGGGTCTCGTCCTGGCCTCCGCAGGCAAGGCCGTGGCACAGAACAACGGTCTCGCAGGCGGCTACCCAGGCAACACCGGTCTCGAGATCCTGGCGCGCGGCACCGACATCAACGAGCAATTTGCGGCAGGCAGGATTCCGTCGACTCTCGACGAAGTCGCGGGAGGCCAGGAATTCGGCCCCTGCTACGCCGAAAGCTACGTTGCGCCAGGCGAAGTCCTGTACATGCACTGGCAGGGCGGCGGCGGATACGGCGACCCGCTGCGTCGCGACCCAGCTGCGGTGGTCGTCGACCTCCGCGAAGGCAAGGTCACCGAAGAGGGTGCGTCGGCCGTCTACGGTGTCGTCGTCGACGCCGGTGCCGTCGACGAATCGGCCACGGCCGAGCGGCGCCGGGAGATGTTCGCGCAGCGTCGAAACCGTTCCACGACGCACGGCGACGCCCCCACGATGGATCTGACGCTCGCGCGCCGTCTCGACGACAATCTCGCCGAGATCACCGTCGCCGACGTCCGAGTCGTCGCGTGTGCCCATTGCGGACGCCTCCTCGGCGACGAGAAGAACGACGGCACACTGGAGTTGGCTCGCTACGAAGGACCTTCCTCGGAGGCAGGGCCGCAGGTGACGTCCGACGCCTCCGAGTACGTCGACACTCCGATCGTGTTCCGTCAGCTCTGCTGCCCGGGATGCTGGACCGCCATCTACTCCGGCATCGTTCCTGCCGACCATCCCGATCACTCGCTCGAGATGTCCCGGCTTCTTCCCGCGGTGGCAGAACGATGACGATGGCAGCGAGTCCGACGTACTTCGACTGGGGTGGGCACTTGGTGCCCTATCCGGAAGAGCGCGCACGTCGCTACCGCGACAGCGGTTCGTGGAGTGACCTCCCTACGGGCAGGCGGTTCCACGAGGTTGCACTGCGGTACCCCGACAGGCAGGCTCTCGTCACGGCCCAAGGCTCACTCACCTACGCCGAACTGGACCGTCGCACCGACGCGATCGCCGCAGGTCTGATGCAGTTGGGATTCACGCGACTCGAACCTGTGCTCTTCCAGATCACCAACCGCCTCGAGACCGTCCTCGCCTGGTACGGGTGCATCAAAGCCGGCTTGGTGCCCGTTGCGACGCTGGCCGCGCATCGGATGCACGAGATCGGCCATGTCAGCAAGACCGTCGGCGCTGCACTGCACATCGTCGAGGCAGGAATGCCGTCGTTCGACCTGGTGCAGTTCGCCCGTGAGCACGCGTCGGGCAGCGATACCGTGCGACGCGTGATCACGGTGGGGAGCCACAGTGACGATGAAATGCGTCTCGAAGATCTCGGACACGGAATCGACCCGGGTGACGCCAGGGCGGCCGTCGAAGCGATCGAAGCGGACACCGACCCCCAGGACGTCGTCGCGTTTCAGCTCTCCGGCGGAACGACGGGTGTCCCCAAGGTCATTCCGCGCATTCACGCCGAGTACTGGAACAACGCACTGCTCTACGCACAACGACTCGAATGGACGATGGACAGCCGGGTCGCGCACCTGATTCCGATCGTGCACAACGCCGGTATCTCGTGCGGGCTGCATGCATCACACGCCGTCGGCGCATGCCTCGTTCTGGCAACGGCGGATCCGAAACCCGCACTCGACCTCATGGAGTCCGCACGGGCCACCGAGGTCTTGATCGGCCACGGTCACTACCAGACCGTGCTCGATCCGGACTTCGAGAGGGTGCGAGGCGCACTGAAACATGTCATCCTGTCCGGGGCCAAGGTGTCGAATGCGTTGATGGACCGCGTCGACGACGGTGAAAGCCACTGGGCCGGACAGCTGTTCGGAATGTCGGAGGGCTTGTTCACGGTCACGCCGGTCGACGCACCACGTGAGGCCCGCATCGCAACCGTCGGCACACCGGTCTCACCGGACGACGAAGTGCGCATTCTCGACCCTGGCACCGAGACCGAACTCGCGGACGGGGAGGTCGGCGAACTGAGCTGCAGGGGTCCGTACACCATCGCCGGTTATTTCGCAGCGCCAGAACACAATCGGACGGCATTCACTTCCGACGGGTTCTACCGCACCGGCGACCTCGCATCGGTCACCGTGATCGACGGCCAGCGGTTCGTCACGATCGAAGGCCGCATCAAGGACCTGATCAACCGCGGCGGAGAGAAGATCAACGCCGAAGAACTCGAAGTTCTCCTGCTTCGACACCCCGGCATCGTGGGTGTGGCCGTCGTCGCGATGCCCGATCCGCGTCTCGGCGAGAAGACGTGCGCATATCTCGTTGCGGCAGAACAGGAGTTGACGCTCACCGAGGTCCAGGACCATCTGACCCAGCTCGGCGTCGCCAAGTTCAAGTGGCCCGAGCGCCTCGAATGGCTCGACTCGTTGCCCCGAACCAACGTGAACAAGATCGACAAGAAACGGCTTCGGATGGACATCGCTGCGAAGGTGCAGACCGAAACCACGCCCGGGTCCACCTCGTAGACCGGGTATCACCTTCGAACACTGGAGTATCCATGAAACTCGACCGCGTCGCAGTCATCGGCGGGGGGCCAGGCGGCCTCTACGCAGCACGACTGCTCAAACTGTCCAACCCCGATGCAGACGTCACCGTCTACGAACAGAGCGCGCCGGACTCGACGTTCGGGTTCGGCGTCGGTCTCGCATCGCGAACTCAGCGTAACCTTCGCGCAGCCGACGCGGCATCGCTCGATGCCATTGTCGCCGAGGCCTATTCGCACGAGATGTCGTTGCAGGTGGGAGACCGGACGGCGCGCCTTGCACACGGGGATCTCCTCGCGATTGCACGCACGACCCTACTGGCCGTACTGCAGAACCAAGCGAGCGACGCCGGAGTACGTCTGGAGTTCGGCGAACGCCGCCATGCCCAGGAACTCGACGTCGACCTCGTCATTGCGGCCGACGGAATCAACAGTGCGACGCGCTCCGGCGAGCCCGCTTTCGGAGCCGACATCTCCACCGGTTCCGGGCTCTATCTCTGGTGTGGAACGGATTTCGCGCTGCCGAGCGCGATCTTCGTCCCGGTCACGACCGAGCACGGGACGTTCGTCGCACACGCTTATCCGTATGCGTCCGATCGCAGCACGTTCCTCGTCGAAACGGACGAAGAAACATGGCGTCGAGCAGGATTCGACGCCGCGGATTCCGTCGAGTCCGGCGACAGCGACGAGGCGTCGTTACGGTACCTCGAAGCCGCGTTTCGCGAGACGCTGCAGGGACATAGCCTCATCGGCAACCGAACACGGTGGATGCGATTTCGGACCGTCTCCTGCCGCAGCTGGTCCGTCGGAAACGTCGTCCTTCTCGGCGACGCCGCCCACACCGCGCACTACTCGATCGGCTCGGGCACCAAGCTGGCCATGGAAGACGCCATCGCGCTCGACGCCGCTCTGACCTCTGCGAACTCCATCGACGACGCACTCACCGAGTACGAGCGTGTTCGTCGCCCGGATGTGCGGCACCTCCAGGAGATCGCGCGTCGCAGCGAACACTGGTGGGAGTCGTTCCCCCAGCGCATGGACCTGCCCGTCGAGCAACTGATGGTTGCCTACATGACTCGCGCGGGAAAGGTCGGCCTGGAACGATTTCTCGAATCCGCACCCGACGTCGCGTGGAACGGTATTGCGAGCTACGCGAACATCGGTGGCCATGCCGAGCCACCCGAGGAAATCTCCGACTGGGTTCTGCACCGTCCACTCGAACACCGTCGAGGCACATTCGACACCCGATACGCCCCAGCGTCTTTGCGCGACGAGCCGTCCACGGCCGTGCTGTCCGTCGACGTCGAATCGGCATGGAACGAGAAAGCCACGGCGCTCGTCGACGAGGCTAGCGCTTGCTCCACCGTGTGGTTGACGGGTCCGCCCGACCGGACGGCTGTCCTCACGCGCCTCGACGTGGCCGAGCGGATGATGCGTGGCAGCGGTGCTCTGGTCGTCGTCGCCGTCCCGCCGACCTGCACGTCGGACGCTGTCGCAGGGCTCGTCAGCGCGCGCACGCACCTCGTGTCGGTGGAGTCGTGAGTTTCGCGACGGTTATCCTTCGACAATGACACGCGAGGACGCATCCCGGGGATCCGCGCGCAACCCGCGTCGCGAGCTGGTCGAGAATCAAATACTCGACCAGGCGACGCGGCTGTTCGCGGAGAAGGGCTTCGCCAGCACCACGCTGCAGGACATCGCCGACGCCACCGGACTCACGCGGCCTGCTTTGTATCACTACGTCGCGAACAAGGACGCACTTCTCGCGAGGCTCGTCAGCGAAAGCACCGAGACACCTGCCGCGGTGTTGCACGACATCAACGAAAGAACGGATCTCAGCCCCACCGAGAAATTGCGCAAGATGGCCACCGCGATCGCGATCAACCAGGCGCAGAGTTCCGATCGCTTCAAACTGATCATCCGATCGGAAGCCGACCTGCCAGAAGAGATTTCACGGAAGTACCAGCAGAGCAGACGGCACGTGTTGAAAGAGTTCGTCCTCGTCATCGAACGTGGCATCAAGACCGGCGAGATGCGGCCCGTCGACCCTCGCACCGCGGCCCTGGGCATCATCGGCATGCTGAACTGGGTTGCCTGGTGGCATCAAAGCGGCGATGCCGACGCCGATCGTTCGGTAGCAACGCATCTCGCTGACATGGCCATCCGAACCGTCGCCAAGAACGACGGCGAACCGTCGGCGCCCGAGGGCCCGGAGCGAGCGATTGCCATGCTCCGCCAGGACCTCGACTATCTCGAGAGGCTCCTGAAGGACTGAGCAGCTGCTCCGGGCGCGGCTCGCTTGTCTAACGCACCGCCCGGCGCACACGTAGCGAGGCTGCGGCGGCGAGGGTGATGATCGATCCGACTGCGGCAGCGCCCAACAGCCACACTCCCTGAGGAAGGCCGAAGTTCCAGCCGAGGAAATTGACGTTCTCGTGCACGGTGTTCTGCAGCACGAAGATCACCAGGGCGATCGTGAACACCAGAGCCACGATCAGTGACAGCTTGGCTGCGAATCCGCCGCGGCGGCGCGGGCGGGCGGGTGCGATGGGAGTGGAATCGGCGGTAGTCATGTTCGGTCCTCACGGTAGAAGTGAATGGTTGCGTGTTCGGGGCCGCCGACCAGGTCGGCGGCCCCGAACACGCCAGGCAGTGATTGCGGCAGGGCGGTTCTACTTGAACGTGTCCTTGATGTTCTCGCCGACCTTCTTCACTCCCGCCTTGCCCTGATCGGCCTTGCCCTCGGCTTCGAGGTCCTTGTTGTCGGTGATGTCGCCGACGACTTCCTTGGCCTTTCCGAGGGCGTCTTCCGCTGCGTTCTTGGCCTTGTCGACAAAGCTCATGTCTTCCACCTTCTCGTTGAGCGTGATCAAAAGTTGCAGTAAGTAGTCGGTTCTCACGCCCGAAAACAAACGGCGCGATCCAACTGTGATCTACCTCACAGTTGGATCGCCCATCCGCCGGCCATGGACTGCCGAATACCTGATTCGAATTCGGCCTTCTACCGGCGCCTTTGGCTGTAGAACGTGTCGAGTAAGTCGAAGTCCCGAAGGTCCGGGTCCTCATGTCGGAGTGTCGCCACAGCGTGCACGATCGGCGGGGTTCTGGTATTGCGCACGCACGACTCAGGCTCTCTGAAGATGGGCGGCCTGAGCAGCGTCGAAGACGGACGGGCGGGCCGGTCCACGTGCACCCCGGAAGGACTGGGGCCCCGGCATCAGCCGCGGCCGAGGCTGCGAAAATCGTTGTACATCAACGGGGATGAGGTCGATTGACGGTGTTGCGTGCGTCGCTCGGCGGAGATTCGCTGATCGGGACAAGACGTGCAGCGGGGTCTTCGTACAGATGCTTTCACTCGGGATCGCCTGGGGGCTTTCCTGCGGGCGCGGGCGTCGAGAATGCTCACGGCGACCATCCTCGATTCGAACCACCTCGACCGCAGCAGATCGCGTACGGTCTCCAGGTCGAGGTGCGCATTCGCTTTCGCCAGGTCGAAAACGCGCTTCATACGAACGCCGACGACCTGCGAGCGGTCGACCCGCTTCGCTATCGGATCGATCTTTTCGCACATCACCGTTCGTCTCTCGCCTCCCGTTGTGGTCCGACAATGCACCTAGAGATGACTGGCGTCGACCCGAGGAGTAAGCAATCGTCACGTACCGGACATTTCGAGCCAGGCCCCGCTAGGGTTTACCGGTGTTCCAATCCCACCCTTCGATGCCGTCCAGGATGCGGCATCGTTCAGAATTCCGAATCGGAGATACAGCAGATGGCGCGTGAATTGGTGTGGACCGGCTTCATGTCGATCGACGGAGTCGTCGACTCCCCCGGTGGTGAATCGGAGGGCCACCCCAGTGGCGGCTGGGTCGTCCGCACGCCGTTCGTTCCCGAAGCGTTCTCCCTCAAGGGCGAGGAACTCGCCGATACGACAGCATTGATGTTCGGCCGCAACAGCTATGAGGCATTCGCTCCGATCTGGGTCGACTCGGAGGACCACGCCGCCTACAAGGAGCTTCCCAAGTACGTGGTGTCGACCTCACTCGAGGATTCCGCGCTGATCGACGGCTGGGGTGACACCACTGTTCTGCGGTCGACCCAGGAGGTCGCCGCGGTGAAGGAACAGGATGGTGGAGCAATCTTCGTCCATGGCAGCGGCGAACTTGCCCGCAGCCTCGCCGACGCCGGCTTGATCGACCGATACAACTTGTTGGTGTTTCCGGTCGTTCTCGGTGCAGGCAAGAATCTGTTCAGCCATCAGAGCCGGCCCGAGCAGCGCCTCGAACTCCGCGAATCCGAGGCCTACTCGAACGGGGTCGTCAAAGTCGTGTACGACGTCGTTCGCTGACGGGTCGAGGCGGAGAAGGGTTGGGCGCACAACGCTGCCCTTGACTACGGACTTGCATTTTGCAAGTGTCGTCGCATGAGCCTGTTCATCACTTGCCCGGTCGACGACGTCCAACGCGCGACCGAGTTCTACACAGCACTCGGCTGGACCCTCAACGCCGACATGTCCGATCACAACGTGTCCTGCTTCGCGATCGCACCCGAGCAATACGTCATGCTCGGCAGCCGCGAGATGTACGCGAGCGTCGGCGGCACCGAAGAGCTGATCGGCGGACCCTCCACACCCTCGAAAGTCACAGTGTCCTTCGATCTCGACAGCCGCGAGGCAGTCGACGCACTCGTCGAACGTGCCGCCGCTGCGGGCGGGCGTATCGGCGACACCGACGACTATCCCTTCATGTACCAACGCCAGTTCGACGACCCTGACGGCTACCACTACTCGCCGTTCTGGATGAAGCCGGACGTCGACACGACTGCATGAGCGACCTCGCCGCCGCCCTCGACGTCGTAGGAGCGCGGTGGGCGCTGCTGATCGTCGAGCGGCTGCTAGACGGGCCCCAGCGATACGGCGACCTGCAGCGAGACCTCGGCGTGCCGACGAACATGCTCGCAACCCGCCTGCGCGAGCTCGAAGCGGCAGGCGTCCTCACCCGTCTACCCCTGCGGCACAACACGCGGGCCTACGCACTCACCGACCGCGGACACGACCTCCGCGAGGCCATCGATACGCTCGGACGTTGGGCGGCCGACCCCTAAGGTCTATCGAATTTCAGGTGTGTGGGATCACGACCGCGCGTCCATTGATCTGTCCACGCGCGAGCTTGTCGTACGCTTCGGCGGCTTCGTCGAGCGTGAATGTTTCGACTTCGACCTGCAGCTGGCCGCGTCTGGCCATGGCGAAGACTTCGATCAGTTCGCTTCGGCTTCCCCAATACGGTGATCTGACATCGACGTCGAACGCTGTGGTCTGAAATCCCACCGGCAACTTTCCCCCGCCGATGCCGATGATGGAGACGTCGCCTTCGGCGCCTACTACCGCTGCGGCTGTGGTGACGGTTGATTGGCTCCCGACGAAGTCGAAAACCGACTGAACCCCTGCGGGCCCGGCCAGCGTACGGATGGTCGCTATCGCTTCGTGATCGCTCTGGATGGCGTGGTGTGCCCCGTGTCGAAGGGCCAGTTCGAGTTTCGCTTCGGTCAGATCGGTGGCGATGACCGTCGAGCCGGTCAGCTGCCGCAGTATCTGGACGGCGACGTGGCCCAGACCCCCCACCCCGATAACCAGAGCTGTGCTTCCGGCGGTGAGTTTGGGAATCGATTTCTTGATTGCGTGATAGGGAGTCAGGCCGGCGTCGGTCAGCGACACGTTCGCTACAGGGTCGAGGTCGTGGAGAGGGACGAGATGGCGAACGTCGCCGACGATCATGTACTCGGCGATTGCCCCGGGAGAACCCAGCCCGGGAGGGCGGATGGACAAAGATCGTGCATGGATACAGTAATTCTCCTTTCCCACAGCACATTTCACGCAAAGACCACAGCCCCACGGTCCGTAGACGGCCACCGCATCGCCTATTCCGACACCGCCGACTCCCTCGCCCAAAGCATCGACGACGCCTGCTCCTTCGTGGCCGAGCGTCAGCGGTAGTCGGCCGAAGCGGAAAGCCGATTCGGGTGTGTTCATGACAACGTGGTCCGAATGACAAAGGCCAGCTGCTGTCACTTTCAGGCGAATTTGTCCCGGTTGCGGATCGGGTGTCGGAATGTCCACCACTTCCGGAACGTGCCCGAAGACGCGGTACTGCAGGGCTTTCACTTATTCTCCTTCGGGTCGAGCGCTATCGACGAGATGCCCGTGACGCCGTGCCGCGGTCCTCCGTGGCGCAGGGGTCGTGTCGGCGGGTATTGCGGCTGACCGAAACCCCGGTACGCGTGCACTGATCTGCGTGACTCGTTCTCGTGCATTAGTTTTCGGACGGGGTGATCGACGTTGCGTCCCGCGCGGCCTCCCGGGGAAGCACCGGGGCCGGGCCCTGACTTGTTCGTGGCCTGGTTCGAGCGGCCAAAACCAGCAGTAGCGCGATAGTTGCAATGACCGCTTGAACCGCCCACGAGGTCGAAAATGCGCTCCAGGGCAGCGTCGCACCGTCGTCGCCCGAGCCTCCCGTGAGAACGGCTCCGCATACCTGGGCGCCGATCGTTCCCGCAACGGCTTGAATGGCGAAGTTCAGCCCGTTGAATTCGGTCACCTTTTCAGCCGGTACGCCACTGACAACCAGGTTCAGCGACTGAGTCATCGAGACACTGATCCCGAAATTGACGAACAACGCCGCCGCCAAGATGGTGACGATGCTGCCGCGTTCTCCCAGGCCGATCATGATTGCCGCACCGAACATGATCGCGATCGGTCCGATGGCTGACGCGAATCGTGGTCCGACCTTCCTGTCCAGGAAGGAGATCAGGGGGGCGGTCAGTCCCATCAACATAGCCGACACGAGCACAAGTGAGGTGGCCGTCGCGGACCTGCCCAATCCGTGAGACACCGAGTCCGGGAGCTGCATCTGCAACGGAACGCTGATCAGGGTGGCATTGATCGAGAACCCGGCGAGGAACATCATCCCCGACGCCGCCACGACAGTGAGGCTTCCCATCAAGCGAATGTCGACGAGGGGTTGATCGACGGTGAGTTCTCGACGGATGAACAGGAGGAGACCGAGTAGCCCAGCGGCGGTCAGTAGAACGAACTTCGGCGACAGCCACCCCCACTGCGGGGCGAACGTCAAGGCGAGCAACACACATGCGAGCCCCGCCGCCAGGAGGAGGCTACCGACGACATCGAGACTTGGCCGCTCGCCACTGCGTAGTCGTGGCGAACGCGGTACGAAGACCCACACGGCTACGAAGCACAACGTCAAGGCAACGAACGGCACCCAGAAAAGCCATCGGTAAGAAAGGTAGTCGGCTATCGGTCCGGCAATCATCGTCCCGGCCGCGGTACTGGCGAAGATTGCTGCAACCATGAAACCGTTCGCAGATTTGGTGCGGGACTCGGTTTGCGTGTCGCGGATGATGCCGATCGCCAGGGGCACGGTACTCAGGCCGATACCTTGCAGGAGTTGGCCGGCGATCAGCATGCTGATCGACGACGACAGGGCAGACGTCAACGTGCCGAGCGTCACGATGGTCAGCACGACGAGAAGTGCCCGTCGTTTGTCCCAAACCTCCCCGAGTCTGCTGACAATGGGGGTAGCGATCGTTCCGGTCAGCAGTACGCCCGTCAGCACCCACGCAATGGTCGACGCAGGAGCCTGAAACTCTTCTTGCAGAACGGGGAGCGCTGGAGGTGTTACCGACTCGTTGAGTCCTTTGAAGGCTGCCACACAGGCAATCGACGTAGCGAGGACGGCGGTGGCGTTGGTTCGTACCTGTGCGTGTGACATGCGAGTTCTGTTCAAGCGCATGAGCGCTCCTTCGAGGAGGGAGATGGCAGACCGCGCATCGTTGCGCTGGCCGTCGGAATGGACGCCGGTAGAGTTTGCTGTGGGAAGAGATAATCCATGAGTCTGTTCGGTGGCGCGCAATCGCCCGAGTTCGTGCACGCGACGCGTGCCGCCTGCCACGTCAAGTAACGACGTCGAGGACGAAAAGCTCTGTAGCAGGCGACGTTTGCGGTACACCCGTGTTCTGTTCGTCGGGCGGCAGTTCTGCAACACCAGACCCGAGCTTGACGTAGCGCGTGCGACTTGCGCTGCGACGTAGGGCGATGGTGACCATGCCACACAACTCCTTGAATGTGAGTCAAAATTAACATAGATCTGGTGGTGTGATCTTGTCAACACCTGGAGTACGCGTCGTGTACCGGTAGCGTCGGATTCAAATCCACAGTGGAGTGCATAATTTCGCGCCGCCATCGACAGGCCGCGTTGCGTGACCGACGAGCAGCGATAGAGTGTCGTGGACGATACCGTGAATTATCCTTAACTGCTTCGAATCGTCTCGGTCGCCCGACCACGCAGTCGTCGACGTGCGCCGAGCTTGCCCTGCCTTTGGGTGTTCGTGCTTGCATGGGCTAGGTGGCGCGTTCTGTGTCTTCGACGAGTTCCAGCAACGCTTCGACCGCCGTGGTGGTAGGCCGCACAGCCGATGTAGCTACGGACAGGGCGAGAGTCAGATCGGCGTCGACTACGGGGACGACAGGTAGGTCGGTGACGGCGTCGAGGATGTAGCGCGGCAACAGCGCGACTCCGAGGCCATGGCGGACGTAGTCGACGCCGGTGGCGAGATCGGTTATCTCGATGCTGACACGACGCTGTATCCCCGCGTGATCGAAGGCGCGATCGATCACCGTCCTGGTGCCGTATCCGACTGGGGCGTCGATGAAGTCGAGCCCGGCCAGGTCAGCGATCGAAGCTCCGTTGCTGCCGTCGAGTACATACTCGTGCGGTATCACCAGATCCAACACCGAGAACGCGAGACTGCGTAGGACGACACCCGCTGGACGTTCTTCCGGTTGGGACACGAATGCCAGGTCGAGACTGCCGTCCGCGACTGCTTCGAGAAGACCCTGTGTCCCTGACGGGGCGGCCCTGGTCAACAGCCGCACGCGTGGGTAACGACGGTGGTAGTGGCCGAGTAGTTTGGGAAGATCGTACAGAGTGATCGATCCGATGATTCCGATACGCAGAGAACCGCGTAACCCGCCGTTGACCTCATCGACGACCTCCCGCGCAGACCGGGCAGCCTCGAGCACCGCCCGTGCCCGCGGCAACATTGCCGCACCAGCATCGGTCAGTAGAACGCGCTTGGAGTTGCGATCGAGCAGGGTCGCTCCGAGCTCGCGCTCCAGCGCTTTGATCGCTGCCGAGACGGCCGACTGCACGATGTGCAGTCGGCCGGCGGCGCGAGTGAAATTCCGTTCGTCGGCAACTGCGACGAAGTACTCGAGATGACGTAGCTCCATTGAACAAGAATCTCCGTTCGCGATAGTTTCGAGCTGCTTTTCATGTTGGACTGCGAACTGTGTCGACGGAGAGAATTCTCTCGTCGAACCTTCTTCCACATCTCGCATCGGAGTCATTCATTGATCTCGCATAGAAACAGCTCAGATTTTGCGCGGCATGCACACCGCTGCGAAAATCGCCGCCACGGCGTCGGATTCTGGATCGTGGCGCTTGCATTTCTGACTGCAATGGCATTTTCCACAGCACCTAGCCCGCTCTACCCGATTTATCAACAGCTCAACTTGCTTTCGACATTCACCGTGACTGTCGTTTTCGCGGTGTATGCCCTCGGGGTGGTGTTCAGCCTGTTACTGGTCGGCCACGTATCCGACTTGGTGGGGCGTAAGAAAATCCTGATTCCGGCACTGCTACTGGAGTTGGGTGCGGCAGTCCTGTTCATGACGAGCAGCTCACTGGTTGTGCTTCTGATTGCCCGGTTCGTGACGGGTCTGGGCATCGGGATTCTGACTGCCACTGCAACGGCGTATTTGTACGAACTGCACGCTCGACACCGTCCCGATCGGCCGAGCCACCGCTTCGACAATGTTTCGACCCTTGCCAATATCGGCGGTCTCGGGGTCGGCCCGCTGATCGCGGGGGCACTGTCGCAGTGGACCGACGCGCCCCTGCAGGCACCTTACGTCGTGTTTGCGGTAGCGCTGGCGGCAGTAACCGTTGCGGTCGTCATCGTTCCCGAGACCACCGTTGCGCCGTCCGTTCGCATCGCATATCGCCCGCAACGAATCGGTGTCGGTCAGGGTGATCGGCCGCGCTACATCGCCGCCGCGACGATCGGCTTTGCGTCATTCGCCGTGATCGGATTGTTCACCTCTGTTGCGACGGGATTCGTTGCGGGAACCCTGCACCAAACGTCTCGGATGCTCAGCGGTCTGATCCTGTTCCTGGTGTTCGGGGCTGCTGCGCTATCGGGAACATCGACGCGTCGCCTGTCGCCCCATGTGAAAGCACGGTCGGGAATGGGCGCCATGATGGCCGGCATGGCGGCCATCATGGCGGGCAGTGCGGGCCAGCACTTTGTCGTCTTCGTCGTTGGAGGTGTCAGCGCGGGTGCCGGGGCCGGAATTCTGTTCAAGAGCTCGGTCGCCACTGTGGCAGCGATGGCAGTGCCCGCTGCTCGAAGCGAGGCGCTCGCTGGACTGTTCTTCGTGTCCTATCTGGGCCTGAGCTTGCCGGTATTGAGCGTAGGGGTTACGACACACTTCGTCGCGCTCTCGACGGCTATCTCAATTCTCGTGGGAGTGGTACTCGTGCTGCTGTCGACGGTTGCTTGGTTTACGCGTGGCACGTTCGTCGCCCGCTCGAAATAGGTGCCGAGGACTCATCGACCTGTCGATCTGTCAGCGGTTGCACTGCGCTATGGGCTGGTCGAGTCTGTTCGAACGCTTCGAACAGTCGGCCGCGGCGCCGTCAACGCCTGGAGCGCGGCGTTCGACATGGTCGCGATAGTGGCGTCTTGATCCAACCCTCGGTTGAGCGTAGGAAGCGTATTGAGCATCGAGAACACCGAATGCGTCAGAAGTCGAACCTCGGGCTCGGACAAGTCCGGACGCAACGGTGCAACGATCGAAATCCACTCCTCGGCGTATTGGTTCATAGCGCGGCGGATACGACGACGGTCCACTTCAGGAAATGCATGCTCGTTCTTGAGAAAGATCAGCGTCGTCGGCGCAGCGGACAATACAGACCGGATATGAAAATCGACCAAGGCCTCCAACGCGTCGCGCGGTTCTGATACCGATTCGACTGTCTCACGCGCATATTTCTGGAGAAATTCGAGAGGGTTTTCCACCACGGCGATGAGCAATGCCTGCTTGTTCTGGAAGTGGCGGTACAGTCCCGGCCCCGAGATGCCGGCCTGGGCACACACCATTTCCACGGTCACCGAATCGTAGGCGTTGTGTAGAAACAGGTCGGCAGCAACGCGCAAGAGGGCCTCCCGGCGAGTACGGCGCGCTGCCGGTTCCATCTTCGCATCCCGTGCGTCAGTCATGCTCATACGTTAACCACCGTTCGTCGGTTCTGAAGCCACCCCACCTGTGCGATCTCGCATCGACAGCCGCAGACGGCTTCAATGTTAACAGTTAGTAACTAGATACATGTCGCAATGCGAAAAGCGAGCATCGCGCCTCGCATCAGGTGCGTAGCTTTCGCGCAAGTCTGCGCTGTTGAAACGTTCTGTGGAGAAAATCCGCCGAATCTGTTGACATGGACGATGACTGAGCTTACGTTAATCATCATTCACATCACTGCATCACTGACCGGAAGGGTTGAGGACGATGCGATTCATTTTCATGAGTGAGGGCGAGACGCCCGCGGGCCACACGCACGAGCACCGCTACCGAGAACTCATCGATGAAGTTCTGCTGGCAGAGGAGGTGGGCTTCGACGCTTTCGGCACTTCCGAGCAGCATGTTGCCATCGGTACAGCGACGACCTCTGCACCCGAGGTGATCTACCCGTATCTCATGGCGCGTACGAGCCGCATTCGGTTCATCCACCTGGTGACCCTTCTGCCCACGCGTATCAACCACGCTCTCCGTGTGGCGGAGAGGCTCGCCACCGAGGACATCCTTTCCAACGGACGCGTGGAACTGGGTGTGGGGCGTGGTAACACGACACTTGCGTTGCGCGCCTTCGAGGTGTCACCGTCGGAGAACAAGGCGCAACAACTCGAAGGCCTCGAGGTGATCCGCCGCGCCCTGCACAACGACATCTTCTCCTTCGTCGGAGAGCACTACAAGATTCCGCCACGTAGTTTGGTACCGAAAGCAATTCAGGCACCATGTCCGCCGATCCATATGGCCACCGGAAGTCCCGAATCGGTCCGTGCTGCTGCGGAGCTTGGCGTCGGAGCCATCATGGGGGGGTTCTACCTTGGGTTCGAGTTCCTCGAGAACATGCTGCACATTTACGATGAGGCGCTCGCAGGAGCGACGCACACCTACCCCCTGCAAGCTGAGAAGCTGGCGGTAGTCAGTGGCGGAATGCACTGCGCCGAAACTCGCGACGAAGCGATAAACCTCGCGCGGACGCTGACCGAGTCGGTCGCCCTGTCAACCGACGCGTATCAGCGGCTGTCGAAGCTGTCGAGCGACTACCAGTACATGGGCGCAGTCAAAGATCTCGACTTCCACGACGAGCGGTACATGCTGGAGGATTCGGCGGGATTCATCGTCGGTGACCCCGATGACTGCATCGCGCAGGTGCAGCGGTTCGCGGACCTGGGCGTCGACTCCCTCGTCATGCGCATCGACGGGCTTCCGCATCGAGAATTGATGAAGTCGATCGAGCTCTTCGGCAAATACGTGATCCCGAAATTCAAGAACCCCGGCGCGGTCGTTCGCAGTTCCGGGGAAATTCTCGACGACATTCGGGCGGCACGGCCGGCCCACTACGCCGAGGTCGAAGCGTTCGAGGCCGCCCACAAACCCCAACCCGTTGCACCATCGAAGTAGGAGAATTCTGATGACCACGCTGCCCGCAGACGATATTTTCAGCAAGTACCCCGAAGAAATTTCGATCGAGCGTAAACCCCACGGGGTTCTGCTCATCACGATCAACCGCCCCGATCGACTCAACTCGCTCACCATGCCGATGTTCAAGGCCATGGCCGACATCTGGGCCGACGTCGACCGAGACCCACAGACACGGGTTGCCGTCGTCACCGGGGCCGGCCGCGGCTTCTGTACGGGAATGGACGTTCGTCAGCCAGACCCTACTCTCGACGACGCAATCGAGCTGATGGAAGACGAACGCCGACGGATCTCGACCCTGCTGAACATGGACAAGCCTCTGATCTCGGCCATCAACGGTCCCGCAGTGGGATGGGGCCTGTCGATGGCACTGCTCGCCGACATCAGCGTCGCAGCAGACGATGCGCTGCTCCGCGATGGACACACCCGCATCGGCGTCGTAGCCGGAGACCACTCCTCCCTCATCTGGCCTCTTCTGGTCGGCATGGCCAAAGCCAAGTACTACCAACTCACCTCGGCAAGCTTGACCGGCGCAGAAGCAGAACGCATGGGACTGGTGAGCTTGGCGGTACCGAAGGACGACGTCCTGGAACGGGCGCTGGCCATTGCCGACGATCTTGCGCAAGGCTCCCAGCAAGCCATCCGCTGGACCAAACGCTCCCTCAACACCGGATGGCTGACCAACGCACTGCCCCAGCAGGAACTGTCTGCAGCACTGGAAACCATCGGATTCGCCAGCGCCGACTACATCGAAGCACGACAGGCCTTCCGCGAAAACCGGCCCGCACGCTACCCCTCGGCCCACGGGAACAGTCATTCCGTCCTCGTCGCCTCGACCCATAACGTAGCGAACTGACCATGACTGATCTCGCCATCGAGCACGCGGACGGCATCGTGCTCGACGATCACGACGGAGTTCTCGTCCTCATTCTGGACCGCCCGCCCGCAAACTCCCTCGATGGCGCACTCATCGAAGCGATCGGTCGATTGTTCACCGATCTCGCAGCCACGCCGACCCCGCCTCCGGTCGTTCTCACCGGAGGCGGCGAGCGGTTCTTCTGCGCAGGAGGCGACATCAAGGAACTCGACTATGCGCAGTGCGGTGACATGGACTCCCGGATGCGCAACTTCCACGCGATGCTCGTCGCACTCGAGTCGTACCCGCGCCCCGTCGTCGCCGCGGTGAACGGGCACTGTGTGGGGGGCGGATTGGAGCTTGCACTCTTCGCCGACGTCATCTTCGCCGCCCACACTGCACGTTTCGGGTTTCCTGAGATCAACCACGGGTTGCTTCCAGCGGACAAAGGCATCCAGCGCGCCTCCCGCCTGCTCGGAGTACGCGCGACCAGGCAGATGGTGTTGTCAGGCGATCTGTTCAGTGCCGAGCGTGCACATCGGATGGGCATCGTCGACGAACTGATCGATCCCGATGGACTGCTCGACGCGGCCGTCGCTGCGGCACGCGCTGCCGGTCGAAAAGCTCCCGTGCTGTACGCAGCGCTCAAACGCAGCGTGAACAACCCGAACGCACACCACGACGACGATTCTCTTCGGCGAACCCTCGTCGCCTCCACCGAATATTTCGACGATCCGACCGCAGCCCGCCTACGCCAGAGCTGGAATCGTGACCGCCCACGCACCCCTGCCCGGCAATGACGGCCGACCCCGACAGCTCGACGATCAGCGTGCTCACAGTGTGGCGGCGACAGGGACGTCGACGGACAATCCTATGAACAGAACGCTTCTCACTATCCGCAGCGGCGACCGCGCCGACGGATCGACTTGATACGAATACGGAGAACAGAGTGACAACGAATTCACCGGACGACGGTCAGGACACAGTTCCGGTACTGCGCAATGTCACGGACTTCGAGGCGGTCGACCGCACGTTCGCACAGATGCTGTGCACTCGTGCCGAGCGCGAACCGGACGGCGTTGCGTTCCGCAGCTGGACGAACGGAGCTGTCCGCTCCACCAGTTGGAAAGAGTATCTCGACGCCGTCACCGACGCAGCTCTCGGCCTGCATCGACTGGGCATCGTGCACGGAGACCGGGTGGCGATCATGTCTTCGACCAGAGGGGAATGGGTCGTCGCCGCTCTGGCCATCCTCGCGATAGGCGCCGTACCTGTCGGGGTGTACCCGACCAGCTCAGCTGCCGAAGTCTCCCACGCCCTCGAAAGCACCGGTGCCGTGGCTATATTCGCCGAGAGCGCGAACGACTGCGCCAAGATCGCCGCCGTGGCCACTGAAACACCGGATGTGCGATCGGTGATCGGATTCGACGATGCACCCGATGGATTCGCGAGCGGCGTGCAGGTCACCGAATGGGTGGAACTCCTCTACAGCGGCCGATCGTCGAGCATGGCCGAGCCCACCCTGTTTTCACAGCTCGTCGCCGCCGGTCATGTAGACGACTTGGCTGCATTGTTCTTCACCTCGGGTTCGACTGGTGCACCCAAAGCTGTCAAGCACACGCACCGAACCCTGCAGTACTCGGTGTTGGGGTTCGCCGCGTCGTATCCCGACATCGGATCCACCCGGCACGATATGGTCGGATTTCTCGGCCTCTCTCACGTTGCGCCTGCTCTGCTCGGCGTATTTGCGCCCATCATGACCAAACTGGTCATGACGTACTGCACCATGGACCAGCGGCTGGAAGTCCTACGTGCAGTAAGGCCGAACACTGTTCTGTGGCCACCGCGCATGCACGAAAAACTTGCCAGCGAGACCCTCGACGCACTATCCGAATCCGGCCGCCTCTTCCGTCTTCGGCACGCTGCCGCAATGAAAGTCGCCCGCCGAGTCAGTGCGCTCCGTTGGGCTGATCGGCCGATACCCCGCTACCTCGACACGCTGAACGATGCCGCGGTGAAGTATGCATTCATGCCCCTGCGCGCCAAAGTCGGAATGGACCGAATCACGGTCAGCTGGACCGCCTCTGGAACCATGACACCGGACGTAGCTGCCCTCTGGCATATGTGGGGGCTCGATCTGCGCGAACTGTTCGGCACCACCGAAACATGCGGGTCGGTTATCGCCCAATGGGATAGAGCATTCCCCACCCCCGGCACCATCGGCAAAGCATTGCCCGATCCGCGATGGGCCGTCCGGGTGTCCGAGGAGGGCGAACTCGAGCTGCGCAGCCCGTGTCTGTTCGATGGATACTGGAACAATCAGGACGCGACCGAGTCGGCTTTCGAGGACGGCTGGTATCGCACAGGCGATTTGGTCGACATCGACGCCCACGGTGAAGTTCGATTAATCGGCCGGCTCAAAGACGTTCTCAAGACCAGCGGCGGCAAGAGTGTGAGCCCGCAGCCCATCGAGGTACGACTCAAAGCGAGCTCGCTGATCGAGGAAGCCATAGTCGTAGGAGAAGGGCGCAAATATCTGACCGTGCTGCTCAGCGTCAGCGACGAAGCACAATTGATGGCCCCGCGAGAGCGTGACGCCGCGCTGACGAACTGGATCGACGAAGTCAACACCGAATTGTCGCGGCCGCTGCAGCTGAAGAAGTTCAAAATCTTGCCGCGCGCCTTGTCCGCCGCTGCAGGAGAACTGACAGCTAAAGCGACAATCAGACGGGCAGCGATTCTCGAATCCTTCGCCGAACTCATCGACGAGCTGTACGACGGTGACGAGCAGAACGAGATTGCCCGCCAAGCGCGTTATGCGCCGACGGGCCGCAAGTAGGTGACATCGTGACCGAGCTGCGGATCGAAAACCTGACAACCGAAGAAGTCCGAGAGGCAATCTCGGGAGGCATCCGTACGGCCATTCTCCCCCTGGGCGCAACAGAACAACACGGATCTCATCTACCCTTGTCGATGGATGCAGACCACGCTGATGCGTTGGCGGTCCGCATCGCCCACGAACTCGGCAACGCACTGGTGCTACCCACCATTCGGGTCGGCTACTCCCCTCATCACCTGGGCTTTCCAGGAACACTGACAATTCGGGCGTCTACCCTCGAAGCGCTGTGCGAGGACTACGGGGCGCACCTGACCGACAGCGGATTCGAGCGACTGATCGTGTTCTCCGGGCACATCGGAAACTATCCGGTCATGCGCGAATTCAGCGGTCGGCTCGCTGCCAAGTTAGCGCCGCTATCGCTCGTCGTCTTCGACGACGGCGAGGCGATCATCGACGCCTGGCGCCGCACCGCGGACGAAATAGCCTCCCTGGGCGCATCCGTCGGAGGTCATGCCGACGTCGCGGAAACGTCGGTGATGCTGGCCCTTCACCCCGAGAAGGTGCGAGCGAAGCGCTATGCCCGCGGATTCACAGGAACGGTGGACACGGAATTTCTCGAGCGCACCTTCCGAGACGGCATCGAATCGATGTCCCCCTCCGGCATTCTCGGAGACCCACACGGGGCATCGAACGCCATCGGCGTCGCTTGCCTGAATGCCGTGACCTCGCTGATCGTCCAATACGCGCGACATCACGGCGCCTGACATCCACAAACCCTTCGAGGCGGCTCACATGAACTATCGAACGACCACAAACGGGCTCCACGCACCCTCGACACGCTTGTCCCCCATCGACTCCGGCGACACGGATACTGATTTGACACGGCTGCGCCGACTGTACGGACGCTATCCGACCGGCGTCGCTGCCATCTGCGCACTCGACGAAGACGGTTCTCCAGTCGGCATCGTGGCCACCTCGTTCACACCGGTTTCGATGCAACCGGCATTGGTGTCCATCTGCATCCAGCACACCTCTACGACGTGGCCGCGGCTGGCGGGTACTTCCGCACTCGGAGTGTCGGTCTTGGCCACCGACCAGGAAGCGGCCAGCCGCCAGCTGGCAGCGAAGAATGTGGACAGGTTCGCAGGAATCTCCTGGTTCACCGACGACTCCGATGCTGTGTTCCTCACCGGAGCAGCCGCGTGGCTCGAATGCACCATCTCGACCAGCGTTACCGCCGGCGACCACGACGTGGTCCTACTCGAAGTGCACCACTCCGCAGTCGACGACTCGGCCGAGCCATTGGTGTTCCATGGCAGTATCTTTCGCTCTCTCGCAGCCACGGAACGTCCCCGATGATCACGACCACACGACTCGATGCGGCACTGCAGTCCCTCGCAGCCGGCCGTCCGGTAATCATCATCGACGACGACGGGGCCGAGGTGGTGCTGTCCGCTCAGCTCGCCGACACCCACTGGACGGCCTGGGCTATCCGGCACACCTCGGGCCTGCTATGCGCCGCCCTGCCTGCGTCCCGCGCCGACGAACTCGACGTGCCGGCGATGTCCGCTGATGCTCGGTACCGTGCCCAGACCACCACCTTCGGTGTTGCCGTCGATGCAGCCGAGGGTGTCGGAACGGGCATCAGCGCCACCGATCGAGCCCGCACCGCACGCACGCTCGCATGTCCCGGCAGTCGACCCACAGACCTGACGCGACCCGGACACGTCCTGACGGTCAGAACGACCGACGGCGGAACACTCGCACGGAGCTCGAAATTCGAAGCGGCAGTGGATCTGTGCCGACTCGGCCGACTCGAACCGGTGGCGCTGACCGCAGCCCTGCTCGACGACGACGGAGCCGAAATCGCCGCTTCCGCGCGAACCTCCTTCGCCTACGCACACGACGTCCCGATCATCGACGTTCGCGACGTCGCGCACCACCGTCTACACCGCGGCGACGGCCACCGCGAACGAGTGCGTCCAGTGTCCACCCGCACCGTGGATGTACCCGAGGGAACGGTGCACGTCGTTGACTACCTCGACGAGCTGACCGGAGCGTCGCACTTCGCCTGCGTCGGCGTAGGTACAACAGCTACCCACCCGGTGCACGTCATCATCGAATCGTCACACCACGACCCGTTCGTCTCCGCCGCTCCCAGCCAACAAGACTTCGAACAACAGATATCACGGATCGCCGAAGAGGGCGGCACTGTGGTCTACCTGCGCTCCTACTCGTGGCTCCGCCGCCGGTGGGCAGTGTCGCAGGACGCGCTGATGCAAGGAGCTGCCGCGGCCATCGTCGCGAACCTCCGCCGCACGCAAGCAGAGGAACGCAACCGACAAACGACGAACGGCGCATCCCGTGCTCCGCAGCCGGCGCCCCGGTAGTTGCCCACAGCACAATCTCGAACGATCCGATCAGTCTTTGACCGCAGCGCTCTGACTCGAGCGCTCTACAGCTTGGAGAAACTGTGTCCGGTCTCGATGTTCCCTTGACGCCGCTTCGATTTCTCGAACGCGCCGCCGAGGTCATGCCCACCAAGACGGCCATCATCGACGGTGACCGCAAATGGACGTACGAAGAGTTTGCAGCAGCGGTGCAGAAACTCGCAAAATCACTACGTGCGCAGGGAATCTCGGATGGCCAGCGAGTCGCCTACCTCGCGACCAACTCAGCGGAACTACTGATGGCGCACTACGCCGTACCGTTGACGCGTGGGGTGCTCGTCGCTATCAACACCCGGCTGTCCGCCAAGGAAATCCACTACATCTTGGAACACTCCGGTGCGCGCACCGTTTTCGGTGATGCAGACCTTCTACGACCTGTGATCGCATCAGGCCTTTCGTTCTCGACAGTGGACCGCTGGGTCCAGCTGCCGGACGCCTCCGGGCGCTACGAAGAACAAGGGGTGCCGGTCCGCTACGATTCTGCGCTCGCCCATGCACGTGGTGAGGACCTACCATGGGACGTCGACGACGAAAACCGAACCATAGCAATCAATTACACGTCAGGCACCACAGGTCGCCCGAAGGGGGTGATGTACTCCCATCGCGGTGCGTATCTCAACTCGCTGGGCAACATCCACCACTCGGGCTTCGACGGTGACACCCGATATCTATGGACGCTTCCGATGTTCCATTGCAACGGATGGTGCACCACCTGGGCAGTGACCGCGGCATTGGGCACGCACATCTGCTACCGGGCCGTGCGCGCGGACACCATGTGGACGCTCATCGACGATCACGAAATCACTCACATGAACGGGGCGCCCACGGTGTTGACTTTGTTCGCCAACGCCGATCGAGCCCACCAGCTCTCAAAGCCGCTGACGATCAGTAATGGCGGTGCGCCACCGAGCCCGACGATTATTGCGCGTATCCGGGCACTGGGTGCCACGCTCGTGCACATCTACGGGCTTACCGAGACCTACGGTCCGTACTCGCTGTCCGAACCGAAAAGCGAATGGGCAGCGCTGGATTCGGATACCCAGGCGACGCTGATGGCACGCCAGGGGGTCGGCATGTTGACCTCCGAACGGCTGAGAGTGGTTCGAACGACGACCTCCCCCGACGAAGAGTTGATCGACGTCGCCGCGGACGGCACGGAGATGGGCGAGATCGTGATGCGAGGAAACACGGTCACGAAGGGCTACTACAACGATGATGCGGCGACCCAGGCAGCTACTGCTGGCGGATGGTTCCATTCAGGAGACTTAGGTGTGATGCACCCAGACGGCTACGTGCAGTTGCTCGACCGCGCCAAAGACGTCATCATCTCCGGCGGCGAAAACATCTCGACCATCGAAGTCGAGCAAGCAATCCTTTCCCACCCAGGGGTGCAGGATGCGGCTGTTGTGGGAACACCGGACAACAAGTGGGGTGAGCGACCGAAAGCGTTCGTCATCAGCTACGCGGGCGCGGGGTTGAACGAAGCCTCCGTCATCGCTCACGTCAAAACGCAGATTGCATCCTACAAGGCGCCCAGTTCGGTCGAGTTCGTCGCCAGCCTGCCTCGCACATCGACCGGAAAGATTCGCAAAAACGAACTGCGCGAGGCGGAATGGGCGTCATCGGACATCAGGATCAAAGGATGACACGTTCGACTCCGAGCCGCTGACCACCCACTGCCTCCATGTGAGACGGCGCCGTAGGCGCTTACCTTTCGAAGCCGAATACACTGTCTCGGAGGATTTTCGAATCAGATTCAGTACTGCGTCCACACGCGCGGCGGTCGCCCGCGCTGCGCAGCAACACAACCTCGAACACCTTTCGCGGCGATGAACTACGCAGAATGCCCAATCGCAGAATCACCACTTGTGCAGAGGAATTCACTCTGATGCACTGATGCTCGTTGCTGACAGGACGCAACTCGACGCGCTCCGCGACCCGGACGCGGACCGTGTAGCCGCACACACCCTCTCGTCGGCGCCCCTGGCATACCCTCTGCCCATCATTGCGGCTCGGTACAGCCAAACACTTACCCACCGGACGTCATCGATTCAGGAGAACATGTCATGACCAGCACTATTTCCGCCGAACACAATTCGGGTCGGGATACCTCGAACGATGTGCAGGAGATCGCCGGGAAGGTGCTGTGGCTCTCGACGTCGATCATTCACCACGCCAACCGAGTCCGACCCAACACAACCGGGCTCAAAGTCGGGGGCCATCAAGCTTCCTGCGCGTCGATGGTCGCGATCATGACATCACTGTGGTTCGACCAACTGCAGCCCGGGGACCGCGTGTCGGTCAAACCGCACGCGTCCCCGGTACTGCACGCGATCAATTACCTCCTCGGCGAACTCGACGAAAAATATTTGACGACACTGCGCTCCTTCGGGGGTCTGCAGTCCTACCCCTCCCGATCCAAAGACCCTGACACCGTGGACTACTCGACCGGCTCGGTCGGTATCGGTGCGACAGCACCGATATGGGGCGCCATGTCGCGCCGCTACGTCGACACCAGCTTCGGCGGAGCGGGTACGGGCCGTCAGTACTCGTTGGTCGGCGACGCCGAGCTCGACGAGGGCGCCGTGTGGGAGGCCATCATCGACCCCGGTGTCGCCGAGCTCGGTGAGATCGTGTGGATCGTCGACCTGAACCGCCAATCCCTGGACCGTGTCGTGCCCAATATCGCCGCCCGCAGGCTTGAGAAGATGTTCGACGCCGCCGGCTGGCAAGTCATCACCGTCAAATTCGGCCGCTTGCTCGAAGACCTCTTCGCCCGCTCCGGAGGCGAAGCATTGCGCCGCAGGATCCTGGACATGCCCAATCCCGAGTACCAGCGGCTCCTGCGCTGCACCGCGGACCAAGTCCGTGACCGTCTTCCCGGTGGCGGTCCCGACGCGGCCGCCATTACCGAGGTCATCGCCGGCGTCGACGACGCCACGTTGGTCGAGTCGATCCGCAACCTCGGCGGGCACGATCTCGACGCACTCCGCGAGGCGTACTCCCGTATCGACGACACCCGCCCCACCGTCATCATCGCTTACACGGTCAAGGGCTTCGGTCTGCCCACCCAAGGGCACCCGCAGAATCACTCGTCACTGCTCTCCGTAGAGGAATATGCCGAGCTTGCGCGCTCGCTCGGTACCGACCCCGAAAGCCCGTGGGGACGTTTCGCAGACGACACCACCCCAGGCGCACTGTGCCGCAGCACCGCTGACCGGTTGCGCCGTGAGCCTGTTCCGGCGTCGACACCTCCCCCGGTCCCCCACGACATCGGACGCACTCCCAAGGGAACGGCTACGACGCAGGCGGCGTTGGGTCGGGTGTTGATCGACTTGACCCGCGAAGCACCGGAAGCAGCCAAGCGCGTCATCACCGTCAGCCCCGACGTCAGCTCCACCACCAATCTCGGTGGCTGGGTCAACAAGGTCGGCGTCTGGTCCACCGCCGAGCGCCACAACTGGTTCGCGGACGACGCCGAAACCATCATGCACTGGCGCGAAAAGCCCACCGGCCAGCACATGGAACTCGGCATCGCCGAAACAAACCTCGTCGGCCTCATGGGCGAGCTCGGAGCGACCTGGAGCCGGTGGGGTCAGCCTCTGTTTCCGATCGGCGTCATGTACGACCCGTTCGTCGAACGCGCACTCGAACCCTGGTCGTACGGCATCTATGCAGGTGGACAATCCATTCTTGTCGGCACACCGTCCGGGGTGACGCTCGCAGCCGAAGGTGGGGCACACCAGTCGATCAAGACACCGTCCATCGGACTCGAACAGCCCGGCTGCATCACCTACGAACCGGCATTCGCCATCGACGTCGAATGGACACTACTGGCCAGCATCAACCGACTCGGGCGGCCCGACGGAACATCGGCGTATCTGCGCCTGTCGACCCGCCCCGTCGACCAGAAGCTCGCCGACGTGCCCGCCGATCCGGCGGCCCGCGAGCGGCGTCGTCGCCAGGTCGTCGCAGGCGGCTATCCATTGATCCGCCGCGAGGGCGCAGTGGTGACCATCGCTGCGATGGGCGCGATGATGACCGAAGCCCTCGAAGCAGCGCAGCGTCTCGAACAGATCGGCATCGTCGCCGACGTTCTGTGCATCACCAGTCCCGGCGAGCTGTACAAAGCCCTCCAAGCCCGCCGCGGGCACGGCACCGCGGAATCCTGGATTCTCGACCAACTGCTACCGGCCGACCGCGCCACCCCGTTGGTCACGGTCCTCGACGGTCACCCACACACCCTGGCATTTCTCGCCACAGTCAACCGAGTCGCGTCGACCTCGTTGGGAGTCAGCAACTTCGGGCAGGTCGGATCCCTCGACGAGGTCTACAAGTACCACCGGATCGACACCGACTCCATCGTCGGCGCTGCCCTCGACGTCGTCGGGCACTGACGAAGACCACAGGAAAGCGAACCATGACGACCACGCAAGAAACGACGACCACCGTCCCTATGCCCAGTCTCGGTGAGAACGTCACCGAAGGGACGGTGACGCGATGGCTCAAGCAGATCGGCGACACCGTCGACCTCGACGAGCCGTTGCTCGAAGTCGCCACCGACAAAGTCGACACCGAGATCCCCTCCCCCGTCGCCGGAGTCTTGACCGAGATCATCGCCAGTGAAGACGACGTCATCGAGATCGGAGCTGCGCTCGCCGTCATCGCCGCGAGTGGTGCCGACGCAGCAGTTTCGGAGCCCGATCCCGCGCCCGCCGCTGTGGTCGAAGCAACACCCGCGACAACGCCCCCTCCTGCGCACCCCGCGGTGCATCCAACGGCGTCCGCTCCCGCTACACCCAAGCCAGTGGTGAACCCCGCCGATCCAGGCTCCGATCGCGTGGAGAAACTTCCACGCATCCGGCGCACGATTGCTGCACGAATGGTCGAATCTCTGCAGACGGCTGCGCAACTGACCACCGTCGTCGAGGTCGACACCTCGCGAATTGCCGGATTGCGCCGCGAGAACAAGGACGATTTCCAGCAACGGACCGGTCACAAGCTGTCATACCTGCCCTTCTTGACCAAGGCAGCCATCGAGGCGCTAGCCGACAACCCGGTCGTCAATTCCTCGCTGAATCCCGACGTCACGGAGGTCACCTACTACCAAGCCGTGCATCTCGGGATGGCCGTGGACAGCGAAAAGGGATTGATGGTTCCCGTCATTCGCAATGCCCAGAACATGACGATCACCGAACTCGCCCACGCTATCGCGGCGGCCGCAGAATCGGTGCGGGCCGGAAAAGTAGGAGCCGACGACCTCACCGGCGGCACGTTCACCATCACCAACACCGGCAGCCGCGGGGCGTTGTTCGACACACCGATCATCAATCAGCCCCAATCAGCGATCCTCGGGACCGGAGCAGTCGTCGAACGCCTCAAGCCCGCGTACGACGCAGCCGGAAATCTGACGATCGCAGTCGTACCCACCGTGCATCTATCGCTGTCCTACGACCACCGGATAGTCGATGGAGCGGATGCCGCCCGATACCTCAGGGACGTCAAAGACCGCCTGGAAAAAGGCTACACAGCAGCGGATCTCACGTGAAACACGAAGCATCATGACCGCCGATGAGCGACGAGCGCCCCGGACCCCGCTGAACACCGTCGACGCCGCGATCCTCGAATTCGCCGAGCGCTGGGCGCCGTTCGGCGGCGGACACGAATTCATCTTTCCCGAATTCGGAATCCGCATCGATGAATTCTACGACCGTTTGGGCCACATTCTGAACCAGATCGATCCGCAGCACCGTAGATCCGCGCTCACGGATGCAGTGCGGCGTAACTACCCTTTTTGGCGTCCGACGTCGTGAACCCGCCGATATCAGCACAGCACTATCTCGGAGATCGAGAGCAGCTCTTATACAAAAGGATTGACACACAGTGACCACGCACCCGTCCCGCCTGTCCAAGCCCGACATACACACCACCGCGGGCAAGCTCGCCGACCTGCGTAGCCGCCGCGAAGCAGCGATGGCACCGTCCGGCGAAGCCGCGATCGAGAAGGTGCACGCCAAAGGCAAGCTGACCGCCCGCGAGCGCATCCTCGCGCTGCTCG
>NZ_QGNK01000050.1:0-1238 GCF_003336925.1 Rhodococcus sp. Eu-32
GGCAGTCTCAAGCGGTCGATGCACCACCGCTCCTGACCAGGAAGAAGTAGGTGGTGTGTCGTGGGTAGAACGCGGGGCAAATCGGAAGAAGTGCGCGATAGCTTCTACGCCATGATCGATTCCGGGGTGCCGATAAAGAAGGCCAGCGAAGCGCATGGGGTCAGGCGCAAGACCGGTTATCGATGGCGCGATGAGAGGGCCGGCATCGATCGAGAGAAGGTTCGTGTGTCCTTCGGGCCGGCGTTGAGGTTGGAAGACCGAGTCGAGATCGAGATCGGTGTTCGAAACAAACTGTCGCTCAGGCAGATTGGCCGCGACATCGGTCGCAATCACACGGTCATCTCGTACGAGATCAAACACCACAGCAACGTCGACGGCAGCTACCGCGCTGTCTCGGCGCAACGCCGCGCAGATGATGCGGTTCGGCGACCGAAGGAGTCGAAGCTGGTCGTCAATCAGGAACTGCGGGGCGAGGTGATCGCCGGGCTGCAGAAGAAGTGGTCACCGCAGCAGATCTCGGAGACACTGAAACAGAAGTACCCCGATCGACCGGAGATGCAGGTGTCGCACGAGACGATCTACAAGGCAATCTACGTGCTTCCACGCGGAGGATTGAAGAAGGAAGTCGACAAAGCCCTGCGTACGGGCCGCACGTTCCGCAAGCCGCATGGCCGCGTCGCGAAGTCGAAGAACGCCCGGCACATCCCGGACAAGGTAGGTATCGCCGACCGGCCCGACGAGGTCGAGAGCAGGAAAATCCCAGGCCACTGGGAGGGCGATCTGATCATGGGCAAGAACAACAAGTCCGCGATCGGCACCCTCGTCGAGCGCAGCACTCGCACGACGTTGCTGTTGCATCTGCCGGACGGCCACGGCGCAGTACAGGTCCGCGACGCCATGATCGAGGCCATGAACACCCTGCCTGAGCTGCTGAAACAGTCTGTGACCTGGGATCAAGGCTTCGAGATGCGGTCGCATGCGGAGATCACCGCGGCGACCGGTGTCGCGATCTACTTCGCCGATCCCCACTCGCCGTGGCAACGGGGAACCAACGAGAACACCAATGGTCTTCTGCGTCAGTACTTTCCGAAGGGAACGGACCTGTCGGTGCATTCACCCGAGGAACTGCGCCGCGTCACCCTGGAATTGAACGAGCGCCCCAGGGCGACGCTAGGCTACAGACCACCGTTGGAAAAGTTCGCAGAGCTCATTGGTGCAGCGACAGCTTGAAACCGCCC
>NZ_QGNK01000051.1:0-1196 GCF_003336925.1 Rhodococcus sp. Eu-32
GCGGGCAAGCTCGCCGACCTGCGTAGCCGCCGCGAAGCAGCGATGGCACCGTCCGGCGAAGCCGCGATCGAGAAGGTGCACGCCAAAGGCAAGCTGACCGCCCGCGAGCGCATCCTCGCGCTGCTCGACGAGGGCTCGTTCGTCGAAATGGATGCGTTGGCCCGCCACCGCTCCCAGAACTTCGGCCTCGCCGACAACCGCCCCTTCGGCGACGGCGTCGTCACCGGCTACGGCACCATCGACGGCCGCGACGTCTGCGTCTTCTCCCAGGACGTCACCGTCTTCGGCGGCTCCCTCGGTGAAATCTACGGCGAGAAGATCGTCAAGGTCATGGACCTGGCCATCAAGACCGGCCGCCCGCTCATCGGCATCAACGAAGGCGCAGGCGCCCGCATCCAGGAAGGCGTCGTCTCCCTCGGACTCTACGGCGAAATCTTCCACCGCAACGTCCAAGCCTCCGGCGTCATCCCCCAGATCTCACTGGTCATGGGCGCCGCCGCCGGCGGACACGTCTACTCCCCCGCCCTGACCGACTTCGTCGTCATGGTCGATCAGACCTCGCAGATGTTCGTCACCGGCCCCGACGTCATCAAAACCGTCACCGGCGAAAACGTCACCATGGAAGAACTCGGCGGCGCCCACACCCACATGGAGAAGTCCGGTGTCGCGCACTACGTCGCCTCCGGCGAACAGGACGCACTCGACTACGTCCGCGACATCCTGTCCTACCTGCCGAGCAACAACCGCGCCGAGGCACCCCGCTTGGCCCCCTCCGACCCGATCATCGGCGGCATCGAGGACAACCTCACCGACGAGGACCTCGAACTCGACACCCTGATCCCGGATTCGCCGAACACCCCGTACGACATGCACGAGGTCATCCGCCGCATCCTCGACGACGACGAATTCCTCGAAGTCCAAGAAGGCCGCGCCCGCAACATCATCGTCGGCTTCGGACGCGTCGACGGCCGCTCGGTGGGTATCGTCGCCAACCAGCCCACCCAGTTCGCCGGCACCCTCGACATCGACGCCTCCGAGAAGGCCGCACGCTTCGTCCGCACCTGCGATGCGTTCAACGTCCCCATCATCACCCTCGTCGACGTCCCCGGCTTCCTCCCCGGCACCGGGCAAGAGTTCAACGGCATCATCCGCCGCGGCGCGAAACTGCTCTACGCCTACGGTGAAGCCACGGTCGG
>NZ_QGNK01000052.1:0-1152 GCF_003336925.1 Rhodococcus sp. Eu-32
GTGGGATACCACGACAAACTGCAGATGGCCGAACTGCCGATACCCACGCCCACAGGGCCTTTCGACGTCGTCGTCAAGATCGGCGGTGCAGGCGTGTGCCGCACCGACCTGCACATCCTGGAAGGGCAGTGGGCCGAGAAATCGGGCGTCCAGCTGCCGTACACGATCGGTCACGAGAACGCGGGATGGGTACACGCCGTCGGGTCCGCCGTGACGAACGTGCAGGAGGGCGACAAGGTCATCGTCCACCCGCTGATCACGTGCGGGCTCTGTCGTGCGTGCCGGTCCGGCGACGACGTGCACTGCGAAATCAACCAGTTCCCCGGAATCGACACGAACGGCGGTTACGCCGAGTACTTGAAGACGTCGGCACGGAGCGTCGTCAAGATCGACGACTCACTCGAACCCGCCGACGTCGCCGCCCTCGCCGACGCGGGACTGACGGCCTACCACGCGGCCGCGAAGGCGTCGAAGCTGTTGACGCCGCGAGACCGCGTCGTCGTCATCGGCGCAGGCGGATTGGGCCACATCGGAATTCAGGTGTTGAAGTCGCTGACCGCAGCGGAGATCGTCGTCGTCGATCGCAATGCCGCCGCCGTCGAACTCGCGACGTCGATCGGTGCGGACCACGGAATCGTCGCCGACGGAACGCATATCGATCAGGTACTCGAGCTGACCGGCGGTACGGGCGGTGAGGCGGTGATCGACTTCGTCGGTGAAGGAGGTGCGACGAAGGAAGGCGTCGCGATGCTGCGTCAGGCAGGCAACTACTACGTCGTCGGATACGGCGAGAACATCGATGTGCCGACGATCGACATCGTGTCCTCCGAGATCAACATCGTCGGTAATCTGGTGGGGTCCTACAACGATCTGTGCGACCTGATGGCGCTGGCGGCCAGAGGATCGGTGGTGCTGCACACGGTGAAGTATGCGCTCGACGACTTCCAAAGTGCCATAGACGATCTCGACGCAGGCGCCATCCGCGGCCGCGCAATCCTGACCCCGTGAGGAGTACCCCATGATCTTCATCGTCGTCAAGTTCGAGACGAAGCCCGAATGGACCGAGAAGTGGCCCGACCACGTCGCCGAGTTCACCGCTGCCACCCGTGCCGAAGAGGGCAACATGTGGTTCGAGTGGTCGCGCAGCCTCGA
>NZ_QGNK01000053.1:0-1143 GCF_003336925.1 Rhodococcus sp. Eu-32
GGACGGTTGTTGAGTAGGTCCTCGACCTCGGCGAGCCGTTCCGGGGAGTGAACGGACAGATCGGTGCCTTTGGGAAAGTACTGACGAAGCAGTCCGTTGGTGTTCTCGTTGGTGCCACGTTGCCACGGGGAGTGCGGGTCACAGAAGTAGACCTGCACCCCTGTGTCGACGGTGAACTGGGCATGCCCGGACATCTCCCGTCCTTGATCCCAGGTGATCGAACGCCGAAGCGCAGCAGGTAATTCCATGATCTTCGCGGTCATCGCCTCGGCGACCTGGGTAGCGGAATGACCGCACGGCAGATGCAACAGCAACACCAGCCGTGTGGTGCGTTCGACCAACGTCCCGATCGAGGATCCGCCGTTCTTGCCGATGATCAAATCGCCTTCCCAATGCCCGGGGACGCTGCGATCCTCAATTTCGGCGGGACGTTCGGCGATGTTGATCATGCCGGCGATCTTCGAGCGTGAATCGCGATGCTTCTTATGCCCGTACCTGCGTGTACGGCCGGTCCGAAGATGGCTGGCCAGCTCCTTCTTCAAACCGCCCCTGCCCAGCACGAACAGTGTCTGGTAGATCGTCTCGTGCGACACGTGCATCTCCGGATCGTCTGGAAAGTCGATCTTCAGACTATGCGCGATCTGCTCGGGAGAATGATCCTTCTCGAGCCGCGCCCGCACCTCGGCTGCCAACCGAGGATTCGATTCCAGCTTCGAAATCTTCGGCCGTTTCGCCGACGCCTGCGCCTGCCGGTGGGCCGCGTTGGCGCCGTAACGTCCTCGATATAGCTTGTGGCGCTTAAGTTCTCGGCTGACGGTGGAGGTGGCGCGGCCCAGGGCTTTCGCCACCGCGGTCATCGTCCACCCGTCGCCGATGTAGTCGGCGATGAACTCGCGCTCGGTCAACGACAGGAAGCGGCCCGACGGTAGCGGTGTCGCCCGGGGACGAACACCGCCACGATCCTGCACCCACCGGTGACCGGTCATCTCCGCCATACCGATCACCTCGGCGGCCTCTTTCACCGTCGAGCCCAAACCCAACAGAACCCAGAACAGCATCCGCACCTCATTGGTGTACACCGGACGTCCCATCGCAACCATCCCTCAATGATCAGGCACGTTGCGATGACTGCTTGAGACCGCC
>NZ_QGNK01000054.1:0-917 GCF_003336925.1 Rhodococcus sp. Eu-32
CGTTCAACGTCCCCATCATCACCCTCGTCGACGTCCCCGGCTTCCTCCCCGGCACCGGGCAAGAGTTCAACGGCATCATCCGCCGCGGCGCGAAACTGCTCTACGCCTACGGTGAAGCCACGGTCGGGAAGATCACCGTCATCACCCGCAAAGCCTACGGCGGCGCCTACGACGTCATGGGCTCCAAGCACATGGGCGCCGACGTCAACCTCGCCTGGCCCACCGCGCAGATCGCCGTCATGGGCGCCTCCGGCGCCGTCGGCTTCGTCTACCGCAAACAGCTCCTCGAAGCGGCGAAGAACGGCGAAGACGTCGACGCACTCCGGCTGAAGCTGCAGCAGGAATACGAAGACACCCTCGTGGGCCCGTACGTCGCCGCCGAACGCGGCTACCTCGACGCCGTCATCCCACCGAGCCACACCCGCGGACAAATCGTCTCCGCACTGCGTCTGCTCGAACGCAAACAAGTCACCCTGCCCCCCAAGAAGCACGGAAACATCCCACTATGAGCGCCGAGGACACAGAAGCGAAAACGTCGGCGGCAGTGCAGTTCGGCGGCAACCCTACCGACACCGAGGTCGCCGCACTCATGGCGGTGCTGATCGCTGCGGCGTCGGCCCATCCGCACGTGCCCCGGTCGCCGACGAGCTCGCTCGGCGCCTGGGGCAACCCCACCGACCAGCTGCGCTACGGCCTGACCTCTGCCCCAGTGTATTTCACCAATGCTCACTTCTCGCGATAAAGGATCACCCTCATGTCCACCAATGGTGTTGCACGTAAACAGATTTCGAAGGTGCTTGTCGCGAACCGCGGCGAGATCGCAGTCCGGGTGATCAGGGCTGCAGCGGACGCCGGCCTCACCAGTGTCGCTGTCTACGCCGAACCCGACGCGAACGCACCCTTCGTGCGCTTGGCAG
>NZ_QGNK01000055.1:0-605 GCF_003336925.1 Rhodococcus sp. Eu-32
CATCACGTCGTCATCATCGGCTCCGGGTTCGGCGGCCTGTTCGCAGCGAAACAACTGCGTAAGGCCAATGTCGACGTCACGCTGATCGCGAAGACCACCCACCACCTGTTCCAGCCACTGCTGTACCAGGTGGCCACCGGCATCCTCTCCGAAGGCGAGATTGCACCCTCGACCCGTCTGATCCTCAAGGACCAGCACAACGCGTCGGTCATCCTCGGCGAGGTCAACGCGATCGACCTCGAGAACAGAGTCGTCACCAGCCAGTTCCTCGAGCGCGTCACCGAGACCAGCTACGACAGCCTCATCGTCGCCGCAGGAGCAGGGCAGTCCTACTTCGGCAACGATCACTTCGCCGAATACGCCCCCGGCATGAAGACCATCGACGACGCCCTCGAACTCCGCGGCCGCATCATCGGCGCGTTCGACCAGGCCGAACTCGCCACCGATCCCGCCGAGATCGAGAAGCTCCTGACCTTCGTCGTCGTCGGCGCAGGCCCCACCGGCGTCGAAATGGCAGGACAGATCGCCGAACTCGCGAACAAGACTCTCGACGGCACCTTCCGCCACATCGACTCCCGCAGCGCGAAGGTCATCCTCCTCGACGC
>NZ_QGNK01000056.1:0-601 GCF_003336925.1 Rhodococcus sp. Eu-32
CAGAGGCCAGACATTAACGCTGCTGGAGAAGCTCAACGAACTGGACGCGGATGAACAGGCAGACATCTGTGAATCGCTTCACGACCACGCCGATGAGCTTTACCGCAGTTGCCTCGCACGCTTCGGGGATGACGGTGAAAACCGCTGACACATGCAGCTCCCGGAGACGGTCACAGCTTGTCTGTGAGCGGATGCCGGGAGCAGACAAGCCCGCCAGGGCGCGTCAGGCCGTTGACCTTTGGGGTGTCGGGGCGAAGCCCTGACCAGGTGGGGAATGTCTGAGTGCGCGTGCGCGGTCCGACATTCCCACATCCTGTCCCGAAAATTCCCGCCGTTTCTCGGTTTTTTGAGCGTCGCAGACCGCACGACAAACGAAACGAAGTGTAGTTTGTATGAGTGCGCACTTCGTGAAATTCCCCGACTGCCAGTTTGTCGATCGCGCGGAACAGCTGTGGCACGAAAACGGCAGAATGATTTGCTGTCCGGTTGCCAGAACTGCGCGCTTACGTGGAGGGCGGCGCGGCGCAAAAACTGCCGACATTGCGCCAGTGTTCCGGTGACACAAACCCGCAGAAATCGGGACAGGATGTGTAATCGTATA
>NZ_QGNK01000057.1:0-584 GCF_003336925.1 Rhodococcus sp. Eu-32
GACAACGTGAACCGCCACTTGTCCATGGCCAGGGAGTGGCATCCGCACGACTACGTGCCGTGGGACGAGGGCCGTAACTTCGCCGAACTGGGTGGTGTGGACTACGACCCGGAGCAGAGCAAGCTCTCCGAGGTCGCCAAAGCTGCGATGATCACCAACCTGCTCACCGAAGACAACCTGCCGTCCTACCACCGCGAGATCGCCGAGAACTTCTCCCAGGACGGCGCCTGGGGCACCTGGGTCGGACGGTGGACCGCCGAGGAGAACCGGCACGGCATCGTCATGCGCGACTACCTCGTCGTCACCCGCGGCGTCGATCCCGTCGCGCTCGAGCAAGCCCGCATGATCCACATGACCAACGGGTTCGCATCCCCCGCCGGATCGCAGACCGGTCTGCTGCATTCGGTGGCGTACGTGACGTTCCAGGAGCTCGCGACGCGCGTCTCGCATCGCAACACCGGCAAGGTGTGCGACGACCCGATCGCCGATCGCATGCTCCAGCGCATCGCCGCCGACGAGAACCTGCACATGATGTTCTACCGCAACATCAGCGCCGCAGCCCTCGACATCGCACCCGACCAGAC
>NZ_QGNK01000058.1:0-546 GCF_003336925.1 Rhodococcus sp. Eu-32
CCGGCAGCCCGCAGATAAATTCCGCCCACATCATCGGAAATACTCCGGTGCTCATCCCACGTTTTGTCCGCAGGGGAGTAATCCGCCAGATTCTGAAGTTCAGGGTTTTCCATGCCTGCCGCTCCCTAGTGCGCGACAGGCGAAATTACGTGTTATCATTCCAATATCACCTGTATATCGAGTTATCAATCCAATTTCCCAGGTGGTCATCCCCCCGAACGACGCCCATCGTTGCGGGGGTTTATTTTTTGACCGCTAAAACCAAAATACACTCAAAACCATTTCGGAGCAAATTGCCGTTCAGCCCAGTCCTGACAAGGCCTAGAGGCAAATTTGAATCCCAGAGTTATCCCTTAAGTATAAATACAAGGATCGCGCGCGAGATTTGCTCAAATTCCGAGCTATTTTTTAGCCCCCAAAGCCACACGCCCCACCCACTTACACCCATCTCACCCACAGACTTTCACCCCGAATTTGTGAACAACAAAACCGCCTCACAGGTGGTTGGCCTCACTCCGTGACACCAACCACCACCCCCAGTATCTT
>NZ_QGNK01000059.1:0-540 GCF_003336925.1 Rhodococcus sp. Eu-32
CATGTAACCGAGCGCTTCGTGCAGACGCTGATGGTTGTACCACCACACGTATTCGAGCGTCGCGAACTCGACGTCGTCGACCGTTCGCCACGGTCCACGCCGGCGGATCAGCTCGGTCTTGTAGCTCGCGTTGACGCTTTCGGCGAGGGCGTTGTCGTAGGAGTCGCCAATCGTGCCCACCGACGGTGTGATGCCCAGCTCGATCAAACGATCGGTGTAGGTCACAGACAGGTACTGCGACCCGTGGTCGGAATGATGTGTCAACCCGGATAGATCGGTATTCGCCTGCCACACAGCGTGATCGAATGCAGGGAGGGGCAGGTCTTCGGTGCGCATGGACGACGCCACGTGCCATCCCACGATCTTGCGGGTGCACACGTCCGTGACGAAGGCGACGTATGCGAAACCCTGCCACGTCCGGACGTAGGTGATATCGACCACCCACAATCGATTCGGTTGTGTTGCAACGAAATTACGTTTCACACTGTCCCGCGGCCGCACCCCAGCAGGGTCGGGTCGGGTGGTGAACACCTTCTTCGA